>UQPJ01000041.1:0-20831 GCA_900543015.1 uncultured Collinsella sp. | reverse complement strand
CAAAGTTCTCCTCGAACATCACCGCCAGGTTGTGCGCGGCCTCGTCGTAGCGCGCGGTGCTCTGCCAGTACTGGCGCGGCACCAAGATGCCGTCGGGCACACCGTGGCACGTAGTGGGAATGTCGACATTAAAGATGTCGTCGTGCACGAACTCGCTATCCTCGATGGTGCCGTCGAGGGCGCGCGCGACCAGCGAGCGCGTGTAGGCCAGCTCGATACGATGGCCCACGCCGTAGCCGCCGCCAATCCAGCCGGTGTTGACCAGGTACACACGCGTGCGGCCGTCGGCGATGCGCTCACCGAGCATCTTGGCATAGACCATGGGGTCGAGCGGCATAAACGGCTCGCCAAACAGCGAAGAGAACGTGGGCGTGGGCTCGGTGACGCCGACCTCGGTGCCGGGGATCTTGGCCGTAAAGCCCGTCACAAAGTGATACATGGCGGCGTCGGCCGTCAGGCGCGAGATGGGCGGCAGCACGCCAAAGGCGTCGCAGGTCAAAAACAGCACGACGCTCGGAGTGGTGCCCATGCCCTTGGTCCACGCGTTGGGAATGTGCTCCACAGGGTAGGCCACGCGCGTGTTGTGCGTGACCGAGACGTCATCGTAGTTGGGCTTGCGGCTCTCGTCGAGCACCACGTTTTCGCAGATCGCGCCAAAGCGGACGGCGTTGAAGATCTCAGGCTCGTGGAACGCGTCCAGGCCCTCGCATTTGGCGTAGCAGCCACCCTCGATGTTGAAGATGCCCATGTCGGACCAACCGTGCTCGTCGTCGCCGATCAGCAGCCGCGTGGGGTTGGCCGAAAGCGTGGTCTTGCCGGTGCCCGACAGGCCAAAGAACACCGCGGTCTCGTGCGTGACGGGATCCATACTGGCCGAGCAATGCATGGGCAGCACGTCGTCCTCGACGGGCAGCAGGTAATTCATGACGCTGAAGATGGACTTTTTGATCTCGCCGGAGTAGCCGGTACCCGCGACCAAAATCACGCGCTCCTGGAAGTTGATGACCACGGCGGCGCTGGAGTTGAGGCCCTTGATGGCGGGATCGCACTGGTAGCCCGGCGCGGCGAGCACACAGAAGTCCGGCTCGCCGGTGCGCGCGATTTCGCGGGCAAGCGGGCGGGCGAGCATCTGCTTAATGAAGAGTGCCTGGCTGGCGCGCTCGCAGGCGACGAGCAGTCGGCGCGTGTGGTTGCGGTCGGCGCCGGCCATGCCGCGGGTGACGAACACGTCGCGCTCGTTGAGGTAGTCGACGATGCCGGCCTTGATGGTCTCGTAGCTCTCGATCGAAAGCGGTCGGTTGACGGCGCCCCAGGCGATCTTGTCGTGCACGTCGGGCGTGTCAACGATAAAGCGGTCATTGGGGGAACGACCAGTGCGCTCCCCCGTCTCGATCACCAGCGCGCCGTTGGATGCCATGCGGCCTTCTTCGCGGCGGATAGCGTGCTCGACGAGCTCCGCGGCGGGTAGATCGACCAGCAGACGGGGCTGATTCTCGGCAGGATCTTCGACCAGCGTAATGCCAAAGTTGGACAGAACTTCTGCAGGGGTAATACCTGGCATGGGGCCTCCTTTAAAAGCGCGACACGTGGACGAGGCGCGCACTTTACTCACGTAAAGCCCGTTGTACCCGATATGCAAAAACGTTTTTGCGGCAACGGCGAAGCGCCCGCCCAACGGTCAAAAATCGCACGCAAGCGGCCTAGTCGTTAGGGACACTCTTGAACAGGCAACAACCAAGGAGCGACCCCGGATGCCGGCACTTAGGGACGTTCCCAAAGTGCCGGCACATAAGGAACGTCCCCAAATGCCGTCTACTGAATGGCGCCGCCGAAATTATCGAACAACCTGTTCAAAAACACGAACGAACACCGTCGCGTCTATACTAGAGCGCAGCAATAGAAAGGACTCCGCTTTGAGCATCACGCCCATCGATAGCATTCGCCGCGCCATCGCCCGCCGCAATGGCGTCGCCGACCCCACCGTATCGGACGGGGCGCACGGGCAGGGCGGACGCATCGAGAACGGCCTGTTCCCCGCATCGCACACCGCCGAGGAGCTCGCACGAATCCAAGAGCTAAGCCAGCGTAACACCGGCGGTCCCGACAGCAGCCAGGTCACACGCCGTCGCCGCGAGCGCGATCGCCAGCCCGGCCCCATCCACCGCATGGTCAATGCCTGGTGGAACCGCCTGCTCGGAGCCGTCTACGGCGGCGGCTTCTCCACGCAAGAAGCCGAGTACGAAGATCACGCCACCCGTCGCGACTACCTTTGGAATACCCTGGGCACCGCCGTGTGGGGCATGGCGTTTCCGTTGCTCACCATCGTGTCCACACAGCTCGCGGGCGCCGAGGAGGCTGGCAAATTCTCCATCGCCTTTGTCACCGGCACGCTCATCATGATCGCGTGCAACTACGGCGTGCGCAATTTCCAGGTCTCGGACATCGACGAAAAGACGTCCTTTGCCTCTTACCAGCTCAACCGCTGGCTCTGCGGAGCGCTCGCGCTGGCATGCGGCCTGGTATACAGCAGCGCCCGCGGCTACGATGCGCAGATGGCCACGATCGGCCTGGGCGTCTACCTCTATAAGGTGATCGACGGCATCGCCGACGTGTACGAGGGCCGCCTGCAGCAGGCCGACAAGCTCTATTTGGCCGGCATGAGCCAAACGCTGCGTTCCGCCGGCGTCATCGCGGTCTTTAGCGTGGCACTGTTCCTCACGCGCAGCATGCCCATCGCGGCCATGGCCATGGGTGTCACCGCCATCGCCTCGCTCGTGCTGGTCACCGCGCCGCTTGCCCTGCTCGAGACCGAAAAATCGCGCCACGTGAGCCTGCGCGAGGTCGGCCACCTGTTTGTCCAGTGCGCCCCGCTCTTTGGTGCACTGTTCCTGTTCAACCTTATTGAGAGCATGCCCAAGTTTGTGATGGAAGGCACGCTGGCATACAAATATCAGCTGTACTTTAATGCCCTGTTCTTTCCGGCGCAGGCTATTTTGCTGAGCATTGGATTTATCTATAAACCGCAGCTCCTGCGCTTGTCGAGCATTTGGGCTAATCCTCGCAAGCGTCGTCGCTTTGACCTGATTATTGTTGCCGTTATGGCGCTGATCGTGGTCATCACCGGCGTGTGCGCCGCATTTATGGCAGGTCCCGGTATTCCCCTCATGAGCTTTATGTACGGCCTCAGCTTTGAACGCTACCGTACGCTGGCGCTGCTGATGGTCGTCGCCGGCGGCGTAACCGCGGCCATCGATTTTATCTACGCCATTATCACGGTGCTGCGCCACGCTGGAGACGTCACCAAGATCTACCTGATCTGCTTCGCCGTAAGCGTGGTGCTGCCGGTGATCCTGATTAAGCTACTGGGTCTGATGGGCGCTGTGGTGAGCTACCTAGCCATCATGGCCCTACTCCTGGTGCTGTTGATTGTCGAATACGCCCACATTCGCCAGCGCATAGAACGCGACCGCAACCCGTACGGCGTATAACGCCCACCTTGGTACATTGGGGAAAGAAACGTCGATGTTTTGGCGCCAACCTCTTGCGCCGTTATTCCCCGGGGCGAATATTCGCGTAGAACTCCGCCCCATCATCGAGCCGCAGGATGCCCACGCGACCGAACTCGGAGCCGGTGGCGGCAGCGCAGTCGATGTCGATGCGATCGGGCACACCGGCGGCATCCTCGCCGCCCAGGCGCACGATCTGCCCGCGGCCCGACTCCTCATCGAGCCCCGCAAGACCACCGACCTCGCAATAACGCCCGAGCGACACCGTTGGCGTGTGACCGCTCACCACGACCGGACCCTTGCCCTCGGCAGAAAGCAGCCCGGTCGGCGCATCCCAATAGCCGTGACGAATCCACAGCAGGTCATCGGCCGACTGCACCGCGAGCATCTGCTGCAGCAGCTCGCGATCGGCACCCACCGCTCCAACGCCATCGGCACAATCGACGCCATGCTCAAGCAAAAACGCGCGCGCCGCCTTCATCTCGATTCCAGCATGTACCAGAAGATACGGGCGCTCCTCGGTCTCGGCCACCGCGTAGAGCGGCAGCGCGGCCATCCATCGCACGAGCTCCTCGTATGCCTCAAATTCCATGTCGTTGAGCTGCTCGCGCGTCGTCCAGCCACCGTTGATATCCCAGGTCTCGGCATCGAGCGGATCCTGGCCAATGATGACATCGAGCATGATCTGCTCGTGATTGCCCTTGAGAACGCGGGCGTTAGGCAGCGAGCGCACGAGCTTAATAACGCCGACCGGATCGGGCCCGCGATCGATCATGTCGCCCAGCACGTACAGCGTGTCGTCGGACGTCAACGAGATCTTAGACAGGGCCTCGTCAAGCGCATGCACGTGTCCGTGAGCATCAGATGTCACATAGATCGCCATGGAACGCCTTTCCCTACCTTGCGACCGAAGCCCGGAACCGCAACTAAAACTTCAAGTTGAACTTAAACGTTACCCATTGTACTCCGTTGCAATAAAGCTGGAAAGGGTTTCTGAGCAGAGGCAAAGACGGCAGCCGTCTATGACGATATCGCGCACGCCCGCAATCCAACCCCATAAACCCACCACCTTTGGGTACAAATAACCGCAGACAACTGACCGTGCCACGCCAACCACCCAGGAGCGGACACCATCCATGAACCAGATCCTTCTTTTTATCGGCCTCGTCATCATTTTGTGCCTGACCATCAAACCCGTCGGCAAAAAGCTCCCCTTCCCCACCCTGCTTATCTTTATCGCGCTCGGCATGCTGTTGGGCGTCAACGGCCCGGCGCATATCGACTTTAGCGACTACGCACTCACCGAAACCGTCTGTAGCACGGCGCTATTGTTCATCATGTTCTACGGCGGCTTTAACACCAACATAGACCGCGCCAAGCCCGTCGCCGCGCCGGCGGTGCTGCTGAGCACGCTCGGCGTCGTCATCACCGCAGGCATCACCGGCGTGTTCGCCCACTTTGTGCTGGGCTTCGACTGGATCGGCGGCCTGCTGCTGGGCTCGGTCGTGGCGTCGACCGACGCGGCGAGCGTCTTTAGCGTGCTGCGCGAGCACAGCCTTTCGCTGAGGGGCGGCACCGACTCGCTGCTCGAGGTCGAATCGGGCTCCAACGACCCCGTCGCCTACATGCTCACCGCCGTGCTCGCGACCCTCGCGGCGGGCGGCAATATCGACATTCCCGTGCTGCTGACCAAGCAGATCATCCTGGGCGTGGAGTTGGGCCTTGCCATCGGCTGGACATCCAGCCGTCTGATTGAGCGCGCACACGCAACGGCCGAAGGCGCGCAGACCATCTTCTTGTTCGCCGTGGCCATCGTCGCCTACGCGCTGCCGAGCTACCTGGGCGGCAACGGCTTTTTGGCCGTATACCTTGCAGGCATTGTGCTGGGCGCAAGCGACATCACCGGTAAGGTCGAGATGGCGCACTTCTTCGACACCCTCACCGAGATGGCAGAGATGACCATCTTCTTCTTGCTCGGCCTGCTCGTAACGCCCGCACGCCTGCCGCAGATGCTGCTGCCGGGCCTGGCGCTCATGGCGTTCATGCTCTTCGTGAGCCGCCCCATCGCCGTCGGCGTGCTCCTAGCGCCCTTTAAGACGAATCCCAGCCAGGTCGCGCTCGTAAGCTGGGCGGGCCTGCGCGGAGCAGCTTCGGTCGTCTTTAGTCTCTTTGCCGTGGTGGCCGGCGTTCCCGGCGGACACGACCTATTTGACCTGGTGTTTGTGATTGCCGCGTCGAGCATCGTGGTGCAGGGCTCGCTGCTGCCGGCGATGGCGAAGAAGCTCGATATGATCGATGCGACCGGCGACGTGCGCCGCACCTTTAACGACTACCGCGACGAGGACGGCATGTCGTTTGTAAAGCTCAAGGTGGGCGCTGGCCATCCGTTTGCCGGACGCTCGCTCGCGGACATTGGCAGCGCGACGGACATGCTCGTGGTCCTGGTGCTGCGCGACGGGGCGCATCCGGTACTGCCCAATGGCGACACCGTGATCCAGGAAGGCGATCTGCTGGTGATGGCCGCCCCAACGTTCGAAGAGCGTGCCGAGGTTACGCTGCGCGAGGTCACCGTGACTCCCCACGGTCGCCTGGCCGGTCAGCGCCTGCGCGATGTGCCGCAAGGCAAGCATCCGTTTATTGTAGTGATGCTCAAGCGCGACGGCCAAACGATCATTCCCGATGGCAACACCCTAATATACGCCGGCGACGAAGCCGTCATCGCCACGCTGGCGTCGTAGTGACCAGGGGTTAGCTAATTTGCGACGAAGAAATCAAGCGCCTAGAGAACCTCATGCCTTCGCTCGCAGATTTGGATTTGCCCGAGGAGTAAAGCACCCCTCCCCCATGTAACCATCCTTTAAATCATAGCGGCGCACTCGAGTTTTACCGTGATGCGGTCGCGCCTGGCGCTCCACTGTGCTAAAGTATCCCGAACGTTCAAACGACTACGAGGGGAACTAGAAGATGGCACGTGTGCACAACTTCTCAGCTGGCCCGGCCGCGCTGCCTACAAGCGTGCTCGCCGAGATCGCCGACGAGATGATGGACTACCGCGGTTGCGGCATGTCCGTGCTCGAGATGAGCCATCGATCTAGCATGTACCAGCAGATCATCGACGACGCCGAGGCAACCCTGCGCCGCCTGCTGAGCATCCCCGACAACTACCGCGTCCTGTTTTTGCAGGGCGGCGCCACGCTGCAGTTTGCGGGCATCCCCATGAACCTCATGCGCCGCGGCCGCGCCGGCTACGTCGCGACCGGCAACTTTGCCAACAAGGCGTACAAGGAGGCCGCCAAGTACGGCGAGGCCGTGCTGCTCGCGAGCTCCGAAGACACCAACTTCGACCGCATCCCCGACATGGCCGACATCAACGCGCGTATTGCCGCCGAGGCTGCGGGCGACGGGCTCGACTACGTCTACATCTGCCAGAACAACACCATCTTTGGCACCATGTACCACGAGCTGCCCAATTGCGGCGACGTGCCGCTGGTCGCCGATGTCTCGAGCTGCTTTCTGTCGCAGCCGCTCGACGTTGAGCGCTACGGGCTCATCTACGCCGGCGCGCAGAAAAACGCCGGCGCCGCGGGCGTGACCGTGGTCATCGTGCGCGACGACCTTATCGCCGAAGGTCCGGCCTATGCGCAGACGCCGCAGTACATGGACCTTAAGACCCAAGCCGCCAAGGGCTCCATGCTCAACACGCCCAACACCTTTGGCATCTACGTGTGCGCCAAGGTGTTCCACTGGGTCGAGGAGACCGGCGGACTTGCCGCCATGGCCGAGCGCAACTGGGCCAAGGCCAACCTGCTCTATGATCTACTCGAGCTCAGCGAGCTGTTCCATGGCACCGCGCAGGCCGATAGCCGCTCCATCGCCAACGTCACCTTCCGTACCGGCGATGCCGAACTCGACGCGGCCTTCGTTGCGGGCGCGGCAGAGCACCAGATCCAAAACGTCAAGGGTCATCGCCTCGTCGGCGGCATGCGCGCCAGCGTGTACAACGCCGTCACCATGGAAGACGTGCAGGCACTGGCCTCGTATATGAAGGACTTCGAAGCGCAGCATAGTTTGAGCCCGCGATCTAACTAGCCCGCAACGAGCGGGCCGACCAGCCGCTTCAAACCACTTGTTTTAGACAAACCTGCTAAGGAGTTTCTCATGCGCAAGATCAAAACCATCGACGACATTACCAAAGACGGCAAAGTCGAGTTTGGCGAGGGCTACGAGTTTGTGGGCACCGCCGAGGAGGCCGACGCCATCCTGATGCGCTCGACCGACCTGCACGGCTACGAGCTGCCCGAGGGCATCCGCGCCATCGCCCGCTGCGGCGCCGGCGTCAACAACATCCCCGTCGAGGATTACGCCAAAAAGGGCGTCGTCGTCTTTAACTCCCCCGGCGCCAACAGCAACGCCGTCAAGGAGCTCGTCCTAGGCATGCTGGTGCTCTCGAGCCGCGGCGTGGTACAGTCGATGAACTGGGTGCGCGACAACGCCGACGACCCCGAGATCCAGGTCGATGCCGAAAAAGCCAAGAAGGCCTTTGTGGGCCGCGAGCTCAAGGGCAAGCGCATCGGCGTCATCGGCCTGGGCAACGTAGGCTCCAAGGTCGCCAACGCCTGCGTCGACCTGGGCATGGATGTCTACGGCTACGACCCGTTCATTTCCGTCGAGCACGCATGGGTGCTGAGTCGCGAGGTGCAGCGCGTGGGCACGCTCGAGGACCTCTGCCGCGGCTGCGACTACCTCACCGTGCACGTGCCCAGCAAGGCCGATACCATCGGCATGATCAGCACCGAGCAGATTGACCTGCTGGCCCCGGACGCCGTGCTCATCAACTACGCGCGCGAGACCATCATTGACGAGGACGCCGTCGACGCTGCCCTGCGCGAGGGCAAGCTCAGCTGGTTTAGCTGCGACTTTGCCACGCCCAAGACCGTCAAGATGCCCAACACGTTTATCACCACGCATTCGGGCGCCGGCACCGGCGAGGCCGAGGCCAACTGCGCCGACATGGCCATCAGCGAGCTCAAGGATTACCTGGAAAACGGCAACATCGCGCACAGCGTCAACTACCCCGCCTGCAGCATGGGCAAGGCGCGCGCCGCAAGCCGCATTGCCTGCCTGCATGCCAACGTGCCCAACATGATCGGCCAGATCACGGCCATTCTCGCCAAGGACAACGCCAACGTGCAGCGCATGACCAACGAGTCCGCTGGCGAGAACGCCTACACCATGTTCGACACCGATGAGCACCTGGACGGCAGCACGATCGAGGCACTTAAGCAAATTCCGTCGATGTATCGTGTGCGCGTGATTAAATAGCGCCGGCGCCAATCCTGCCAGACAGACCACGAAGCCCATTCGGCCCCCGTTTTCACGAAACGGGGGCCGATTTTGTTGCTCCGGACGACTTTAAAATGATACCCAGAACAAGTTTTTTCAGATAATCGATAGTGAGGCTCAAGTCGCTAAGCACACCCGCTTTGATAAACAGCTTTATCAGGGACTTTAGTAGGTAAAAATCGATCTCTATGTGCCGAATGTAAGTTGACTGTCCATTTTCCGAAACAACTTATTCTAGATAGCATTTTTAAGGCCCCTCCAAGGCGAAATATAAGTCTTTTTGTGACCAAAACTCTAGTCCGCGCGACCGTTTTCCACCCGCGCGGCTACATTCCTGCCCAATCGATAAAAATCTCCTCACGAAGCCGCCGTTCGAGCTCCTGCTGTCGCGGCGTCTTGTCTTTCAGCGGCACATCGAGATAGGACATGATGAGCTCCATCACCACGCGGAAGGCATCGAAGTCGGCCAGCTGACCATAGGTCATCAGAACGACGGGATATCCCATGGCTTGCAAGGCCGTCGTTCGATCGGAGTCCGAGATCTTGGATTCAATGGATCCGTGAATGGCTTTACCTTGGCATTCAACCAGGCACTCTCGGCTGCCGTCCTTATTTGCCAGCAGAATATCGGCATAGCGCCTATCAAGCCCCGAAATCAGGCGGGCACTGCGCGTCATGCGAATCTCGACGTTATTGGTAAGGCGCAGCCCTTCGCCGCCGCGCAACCTCGTAAGGCCAAACAGCATCGAAGCCTGGACCTCGAGCGGCGATGCCGCCACCCCCGTAATGCATTTCGCGGCACGCGTGAACGATTTAGCGCCGCGGAGCCCCGGGATCTTATCGACGTACTCTGTAAGTTCAGAGAGCTCGATCAAGGGAGGCCGTTTCCACAAGTCCGTTGGATTCCCCGAGACATCCTTTACGTTTTCCCAGCCCAGCCGCGCGTCGCCCCACCGGTCCCCGTATGCCTGCTCAAGTGCCGACTTTACCTGAGGCGCAATCTTGCACACGGCGAAGGTGCCACACATCTCATACATGCACATGATCAGACGCTCGTTTGAGACCGAGGAAGCCAGGGTCAGCAGGGTAAAGAGCGGGGACGCAACATCGAGGCCAAACTCCGTCTGCCGCACGGAATCAAACGGCCTCTCCCCGTTCCAAACATGCCTGACAATGCGATCGCCCTTACGTCCGCAGCCGCCCTGCGCTAACACGTGTAACGGGGTGCCCAGGAAATGCGTGACGAGCGGATGCTCACATAGGTGCTCTCTGCGCGGATCGTCCGCAGAATCGGGCAGGTCCGGCATTATCGCCAAAACCTGTGGGGGTATCCGGTGATACCGAAAGGCAGATATGTCGCACAGCATGTCGTCCATGAAGGGTACGTACCCACCGCGTCGTTTGCAAACCCGCCTGGACGGCAAACGCGCTGGCTCGGCCTGCGAACGGTAAATACTGCTACGCGCACGTCTCGGATCTCTCGAGAGGCTTACAATCGGTTTGGAAAGCAGACTGATTGTGAGGTTGCATATGGTTGATGAAGACTTTGCCTGGCGGCTTGCGCAGGAGCTCGTGCGGATCGACAGCTCAGACCCGGGCGCGTATGAGGATGAAATTGAGCGGTATATCAAAGCGCTGGTTGAGGCTCAGCTGGAGCGGTTGAGTCATCCGGTGCTCCATGCCGTGCAGGTTGAGGAACTCGAGGTGCTGCCCGGGCGCCGCAACCTTAAAGTCACCGTGCCGGGCCAAAGCGACGAGCCGCGGCTGATCTATATCTGCCACATGGATACCGTCACCTTGGGCGATGGCTGGGACGCAGACATCGCACCGCTTGGGGCGGTTGTGCGCGACGATAAACTCTATGGCCGCGGTGCCTGCGATATGAAGGGTGGCCTGGCCTGCGCCATTGCCGCACTGGTCCATACGCTCGAGCGCGTGGCGGCGGATGGCGCGCTACCACGCCGCGGCTTTTCGCTCATCTGCTCGGTCGACGAGGAAGACTTTATGCGCGGCTCAGAGGCCGCGATCGATGCCGGCTGGGTCGGCTCGCGTGAATGGGTGCTGGACACCGAACCCACCGACGAACAGATTCAGGTGGCGCACAAGGGGCGCACGTGGTTCGAGATTGAAATGGCTGGCGTAACGGCGCATGCGAGCCAGCCGTGGAAGGGCGCGGATGCCGTCGCCGCCATGGCCGAGGTCGTGTGTTCGCTCCGTCGCGTGTTTGTGGCGCTGCCCGCGCACGATGAGCTGGGGTCTTCGACCATCACGTTTGGCCAAATCGAGGGCGGATATCGCCCCTATGTCGTGCCCGACCGCGCCAAAGTCTGGGTCGACATGCGTCTGACCCCGCCGACCGATACGGCCGCCGCAATCAATATGGTCGAGCATGCCATCGCCGTCGCCGAAGCCGCCGTTCCCGGTTGCCATGGCAGCTACACCGTGACGGGCGACCGCCCCGCCATCGAGCGCGACCCGAACTCTCCCCTTCTAGCAGCGCTCAAGCGTGCCGCCGATGACGTGACGGACGCGGACACGACCGTCGGCTTCTTTACCGGCTACACCGACACCGCCGTCATTGCCGGCAAGACAGGCAACCGCAATTGCATGAGCTACGGTCCCGGGTCGCTCGCGCTCGCACACAAGCCCAACGAATATGTGCCCCATGCCGATATCGTTCGTTGTCAGCAGGTGCTAATCGCGCTCGCCGATAACGTGCTCTGGGACGCGAGCGGCCAAGTTGGGGCATAATAAGCCGCGAACAAACCGACTCGTGCGTTAGGACCGCCCATGAAAGCACTTCCGTTTCCCTGCATCCGCCCGGCTCAGGACCGTGTGCTCGAGGCGCTGCCTGCGATGGGCGGTATCCTGAGCGGCAACGACGCCCTGCGCGGCGCCATTGCTGACGGCCTAATGCTCAAGGATCCAGGCGCGGCGTATTACGTGTACGAATGCTCGGGCGAGCCGGGACGCGTGACGGGTGTCGTGGCGATCTGCCCGGTTAACGTACTGACGGGTAGCGACGAGGCTGCCGCCGAGAGCGTCGACGCACTCGCCGCCGCGCGCACGATCGCCGAGCTTAAGGTGCAGCCCCGCCCTGTAACGCTCGCCTACGAAGCCTCGCCCGTCATGGATATCATCCTTGGCGCCGCCAAAGAAGGAGCGTCGCTTTATGCCGTCACCGACCCCACCGGCATTACGCATCGCGTATGGGAAGTCAAGCGCGAGGACGCTGTTGCCGCCATCCGAGCCATGCTCGACCAGGCACCGAAGCCGACGCCGGCAGACGACCCCACCTACGCTGCCGCGCTGGCTGGGGCATCGCAGATTCTGGCCGACGAGGCCCGCACTGCCGACGCCTACTCTGGCAAAGAGCCGTTCAACTTTGCTGTAGCCGTGCTGTTCCCCGCCGCGCAGGTCAGCGGCAGCGCGCCGCAGGTTCCGACGGGTCTGCTCACTCACCAGGTCTCACGGTTCTAGCGAACTCAAACGCTAAGCTGGAAAACCCAGCATCCAAACAAACAAGGGGCGGAGATGCAGCAAACGCATGCACCTCCGCCCTTTTCGCATCAAACAATTACGCCGGTAAACCGGGCCGCAACGTCAGCGTTATCCACGCTGCGGACCTGCCGCCGCCACGAGCGGCTCTAGCCCCAGCTCGCGCGCGTAGTCTTCCTGCGTAAAGACTTCGACCAGTTCAAACGTATCGGCCGCATCGTCAAACGCAAAATGCAGCACTGAGCAGTTGCCCGGCACGCGTTCGCGCTCGTCGGCCGCCGCGCCCCGCACGTGGTCCAAAAACTCCTTGATAGCTGAGCCATGACTTACCGCGAGCACGCACGTATGGTCCGGACGCTGCATAAGATCGGTCAGCGTCGCCACCATGCGCGTGCGCACCTGGATCTGGCCCTCGCCGCCAAACTGCCGATAGAAGTCGCGCCACGGGCGCTCGGGCATAAGCATCACGCGCTCGGCCTCAAAGTCGCCAAAGAACCACTCACGCAGGCCGTCCAGGCGCTCGTACGCCAAGCCTGGCCACAAGTTGGCGATAGTCTGCTCGGTGCGATGAAGCGTAGAGGTGTAGGCATGATCGGGCTCAATGCCGCGCGCACGTAAAAACATGCCGGCGCGCGCCGCCTGGTCGCAACCCAACTGCGTAAGCGGCGAGTCACTCCACCCCTGAATGATACGCTTAAGGTTGAATATCGTCTGTCCATGACGGACCAGATACAGATCTTTATTCATAGGGGTCCTTTCGTTCGTTACCAACCCAAGAGCGAAAACGCCCCATCGCAATAGTCAAAATGAAGCACGGCACCGTTGTCGGGTAGCTCTCCCCCGCCAGTCACATACTCAAGAAACTCCTGGCAGGCTGAGCCGTGGGAAACCGCCAGCACGCAGTCGTGCTGCGGCCTGGCCATGATGCGGGACAGCGCCGCGACCATGCGCGACTGAAGCCGCACTTCCGACTCGCCGCCAAAGGCCACCGGATAATCGCCCCAGGGCTGCGGCGGCATCTCGCGATTTGATGTGCCCTCCAGCGAGCCAAAATGCCACTCACGCAGGTCATCGACCAGCTCAATGGAACGGCCCTCGCCAACGATAAGCTCGGCCGTATGCCGCGCCCGGCCCAACGGCGAGGAATACACATGATCAAAGGCCACGCCACGCGCCGCAAACGCCGTACGCGCCGTCAGCGCCTGCTCGCGCCCGCGCGCCGTAAGCGGCGAATCGTGCCAGCCCTGCAAAATGCTCTGCACATTGAGCTCAGTCTGCCCATGCCGCACCAAATACAGATCTGCCACACACCCTCCCCTCGTACCACCACAAAGGGGACAGGAGCCTTTGTGGTGATTTTGCCGCCGGATTGCACCGCAACGACGCACAACTACAGCAGCACGTCGGCAAGCGGACGCTTGGGTACGTGGTGCACCCGCGCCTCGTCGCGCCAATAATTGATGGAGCCGTCGGGGTTGGAATCGATCGCATCGATCACCTGTGTCTCGGCCGGAATGCCAAACGCCATGATCAGCTTGAGCTCATACTTGTCGTTATCGAGCCCCATGGCATCGATCGCGTGGAGCGTAAAGGCCTTGAACATGCAGGCTGCCACCTCGGGCGTGGCGCTGCGGGCGGCGAGCATCATCGTCTGCGCGGCAATGCCCGTGTCGACCTCGGTAATGGGAGCGGCGGGCTTGCCCGGAACGGCGCGCTCGGCAAGAATCGCGATGTAGCCGGTCGGGCGCTCACCCTCGGCAGGACCCGGCCAGTCCTCAAGTGCGCCGGCCCATGCGAGCTCGTCAAATACACGCGCGCAATCCTCGGCACCGCTCACCACGTGAAAACGCAGACGCTGAGCATTGGCACCGCAGGGAGCCAGGTGCGCCAGTTCCGCCAGCTCGAGCAAAAACTCGCGCGGCACGCGCATGGACTCGTCAAAGCGACGGCACGTACGGGCACGACGGACCAGCGCATCAAACGCTTCCAGACCGAGCTTTTCGCAGCCCTGCTTTGCCATCGATTCTGCGCTTACCGGCGCTGCGGGAACTGCTTCGTTCATAGGGACCCCCAATACAAGCCAATTGTCCTTAGGAAAATCTAACCTAAAACGTAGGCAATAACGAACAGGGCTGCAATGTTCTACACCTGTTGAATAGAAAATCGCGACGTGGGGAACAACGGAAACAATTCGGGGCCTTTGGGTTACGTTTCGCCCTCCCCGACCCATACGTCAGCGCCCTTAGGGGATACTGGTTGTAACGATCAAGGCTTACGCCGCACGGAAAGGAGACATTATGGGCATCTTTAAGAACGATGACCAAAAATCGAGCCAGTTTGGATTTGACGAGAAAAGCATGGCGGGCAAAGCCGTCAAGGCCGTACGCTGGATCTACGCCATCACGGGCGTCTTAGCACTCATTGCTGGTATCGCGCTGCTTTTTGCACCCGCCAAGTCCCTCGTCTTTTTGACGACCGTCCTGGGTTTTTACTTTGTAATCACTGCTGCCATCAGACTGTTCACTGCCATTTTTGAGCCGCTGCTGCCCACCGGCTGGCGCGTGACGAGCATCATCTCCAACCTACTCATTATCTTGGGCGGCGTCATAATCCTGCGCAACCAGGCCTTCTCGACCGCGACGCTCACCACGATGGTGGTTATCGTGGCCGGCTTTGGCTGGATTGTCGAAGGTGTCATGTCCATTCTGGAGTCCGAGCTTTCGTCCAACCGTGCCCTCGCCATCCTGAGCGGCGCACTTTCCATCATCGCCGGCATGTTCGTGTTTATCTATCCGCTGTGGTCGGCCAAGATGCTCGTCATCTTTAGCGGCGCCGCGCTGCTGGTGTTTGGCGTAACGCTGATTGTTCGCGCTATTCAATTTGGCAAACTGGTGCACTAGATGCCGCGAACGCTCTTTATTGATGCCGACGCCTGCCCAGTCACGCGCGAGTCAATTGACTGCGCGCGGCGGGCGGGCGTCGCCGTTGTTATCGCCGGCAACAGCACGCAAAACCTAGAACGGCACATTCGCCGCGACGACCCGCGCGATGCCGAGCACGCGCGACGCAGCTTTTGGGTCACGACGCTCGACGTGAGCGTGGGCGCCGACAGCGCCGACTTTGCCATTGTCGAACGCCTGCAGGCGGGCGACGTGGTCGTGACGCAGGACATTGGCTTGGCGAGCATGGTGCTCGGGCGCAATGCCGCCGCTATCGGTGTGCGCGGGCGCGTCTACGACAAAGCAACCATCGACATGCAGCTGTTTATTCGCCACGAGGAAAAGAAGGTGCGCCGCGCCGGCGGACGCACTCGCGGACCGGCGGCATTTACCAGCGAAGACCGCGCCCGCTTTAAACGCAACCTCACCGAGTTGCTGCACTAACCAAGGTAGGTTTTTGGGACATGTCCGGAAATCTACCTATTTGTTTTGGCGGCGGGGAATGCCCTGGTCACAGAGGTAGATCGTAAGACATGTCCCAATAATCTACTTAAAGGCCAACGGCGGAGAGGATGAGGCCCCAGCCAGCGCCGATGACGTACATCATGATCAGGAACACGGCATTTTCGCGGGCGCTGCGGTTGGTGCGGAACAGCACCAGATAACCCACGCCGGCGGAAATGAGCGTGCCGGCGAGCATCGGGGCCAGCTGCAGCGCGCCTTCCAGGTACAGTTGCGTGATGACGACGCTGGCCGAGCAGTTGGGGATCAGGCCGACGAGTGCCGAGCCCAGGACCGCAAGCGTCTCGTTGCCGCGCAGGAACTGCTCGATTGCGGACTCGCCGAACGTCTCGAGCACGGCAACCAGAATCAGCGTCACCAGGAAAATGAATACCGATGCCTGCACGGTGTGGGAGATGGCGCTGCGGATAATCGACAGGACAGGCGTCCCTTCGTGGGAATGGGAGTGACCGTGACCATCATGGTGTTCATATTCGCCCTCATGACCGTGATCGTGGCCATGTCCGTGTTCGTGCTCGTCCTCGTCTTCATCACAACCGCAATGGTCGCGCTCGCACAGCTCGTGGATGTGGTCGGCGCTCACGCCCGCCTCGGCCACCTCGTCGATGATGTCACCGCCAGTGTGGTCGTCGTGCGCGCAATTCACGTGGGCCGGGTTGGCCGCGGTTCCCAGCACGGTGCGGCGAATCGCCGCATGCGCGCGAGCGTTACGACGCAGGCCGCGAATGGCGGCGTCCACGATAAAGCCCGTGACCAGCGCGATCAGTGCCTTCGAAGCCAAAAGCATCGCCATGGTCTGCACGGGCACCTGCTCGGCGAGCAACAGCGGCAGCATCTCATCGGAGGTCGAAAGGAACACCGCCACCAACGTGCCCAAGGTCACGACACGACCGGCGTACAGTGTGGCCGCCATTGCCGAAAAGCCGCACTGCGGCACCATGCCCAGCAGCGAGCCAACCACGGGACCCGTGGCGCCGGCGCGCTTGATGGCCCCGTTAACGCGGTCGCCCGCGACGTGCTCCAAGGTCTCGAGGGCCAGATACGTCACCAACAAAAACGGCACCAGCGACAGCGTGTCCTTGCCGGCGTCGAGCAAAATATCAATCAGCAAATCCATGAAGGATGGAACCTTTCGTGTCTTTCGGCAGCATTGTAAAAGTCCTAGCGGTCAACTAGGGTATTGTAGTTGTCCCGGGCGCGGTGCCAATAGTTGCCCATGGTAAACTATCATCTCGCCACAACTCAGTAACCCCGAGCCGCGCGACGCGGCCCGTCCAAGGAGCAGCCTATGAACGTTTCGCAAGCACTCGAATACGAACGCCAACCGTTTATCCCTATGTTTATCTATGGCGATCACGGCGCCATGGAGTCCGAGCGCCAGAAGGGCGAAGAGGCCCTCAAGGTGCTCGAGACCGAGTACTTTACCGCCGAGGGCGACCCCAGCTTCGACTTTGCCACCGTGCGCGACCTGGCCGACCGCAACCGCGACCTGTGCGACCAGATTGGCGAGGCACGCCTGCGCAACGTGACGCCCGCGACGCTTTCGCGCGGCCTGTCCGATGCTGACACCTGCGCCGCCATCGGCAAGATGCAAAAGCGCACTGCCGCGTCCGTTATGCGCGAAATCCGCGGCGACCGCGACGCGCTCGGCGTGGCCTACGCCCGCAAACCCATCCAGGGCACCGTGCTCGGTATCGACATCGAGACCACCGGCCGTGCACCCGAGCGCGGCTATATCATCAACGTGGGCTGGGAGATCATGGAGCTCACCAGCGACGCCGTCCCGCACGACGCCGAGGCACACTACTGCGGCCTGCCCGACATCTACCGCGGCGAGGATGTACCGCTGTCGAATATCCACCACATCACCTGGGACGACATCGACGGCAAAACGCCCTTCCGCGAGAACAAGGAGCTGCAAAAGCAGCTGCTCAAGCTTATGAAGAAGTACCCGTACATGGCGCATAACGCCGCCTTTGAGGACAGCTGGTTCAAGATTCACCTGGACGGTTACGCCGAGGCACGCCGCGCGGGCAAGATCATTGTCATCGACTCGCGCCAGATCTGCCGCAGCCTGGACGCCGACGTGCGCTCGCTCCCCCGCGAGTCCGCCCCCGCCGCGCTCGAGAACTGGGCACACCGTCGCGGCACCCTCGCGCCCGACGCCAACGAGCAGCATCTGGGTCTGGACGACACCGACCTCATGCTCCGCACGGTACAGGCCGAGTTCAACCTCAAGAACCTATTCGCGAAATAACCGATCCATCTGCGGGAGCGCCTGCCAGGCACAGTGCAATCCGTCTGGAGGCACCGGCACGCAGTAAACTAGGGCGCAGTCTTATGGCTGCACCCTAGTTTGCATCAAAACGAGCAAATTCGCGTGCTTCACATAGTCGGCAGGTTGGCCCACCTACTTTTTTCGAGTTGTTCGGCCAGCTGAACCACTAGTCGAGGCCCCTTGAACCGCAATCGAGCGCTATAGTCGCCCCAATTTCGCAACCAAGCCCCATAAATCTACCTGAATCAATTCGAATAGGACGTTGCGATCGCACCATTCGTATAGGATAAGGCCGAATAACTCAAATTATGTTGGTGAGGCATCTGAGCGGTCGGCAAAAACGCTTAGAAGCTACGAATCCGCAACTAAAGTTCACCAAAATGGGGCGGCCGACAGAAACCTCCCCAGCCGAAGCTGCCCCCCTCAATACGACAGCTCAAAACCCACCGTTCGCAGAAGATAAGCCGCGCCCCAATACCGTTGCCCGAAGTTTCGGGCGTATATGGCGTCCGCTATGCCATCATGCGCGTATGGGAATCGTTCTGTCACATACCACGGCACGCGCTGTATACCAAACAGTCAACTCGCTCGCAAGCTACGCGACCGATCCCATACCCATGGAAAAGATCAAGGTGTCTGCGCCGACCACGTCCGACCTGGAAGCGGCGCGAGCATGGCTCAACAGAAAGAATGTCGATTCTGAAAGCATCCATGTGCTGACGTTTTCCAATAATGCCAAAAGGCACCGCAAGGGCTGCATCTGCCACTGCACGCGCTATACGTTTGATGCAGAAAGCTACCTAGAACTCGAGCCGAACGTCCACATCGTCGATATCAAGCTGTGCGCGTTAGAAGCAGCAGCCGACCTCAACCTTTCGGAGCTCGTTGAGTATTACTTTGAAATCTGCGGCTCCTACGCGCTTGGAACGTCCGACGAAACTCAATATCGCGAGCGCCCAGCCCTAACCAGCGTTGAAGAGCTCAGAGCCTTCTTTTCAGAGGCATCGGGGTATCGTGGATCTAATAAAGCACTTAAGGCACTTTCTTATGTACGCGAAGGCTGTCGCTCCCCACTCGAAACGGCGTTTGTCATGATGCTGACAATGCCCAAGTCAATGGGTGGCTTAGCCATACGCGCTATCAAAACGGACTATCCGATCCCAGTCCCCAAAAGATACGCCGCCCTAACGCGACGGACGGTTTTCTACCTCGACGCGCTGCTCGAAAATTCGATGACCGATATCGAATACAACGGCTTTTACCACGACGAGCCCGAACAGCAATCAATTGACGAGGAACGCCGAAACACGCTGCGAAACATGGGATATGCCGTTATCACAGTTAGTCGTCATTCGTTTTTCAAGCAGTCCGCTTTTAGACGGGTCATGGAAGCGATTCGCATTCGCGAGAAGATATGGCCCGGTCGACTCCCGGATAACTTCGCCATCCTGCAAGAAACTCTTCGTCAATTTGTCTTGCGGCGCTACTTCGAATACGGCCGCCGCGTCCTGGAGACACTCAAAGAAGAAGAGGCCGCCAAGCGCGAAATTGCAAGCCAATATCCGCAAGCTGATGACCCGAGCATCAACGATGTGCCAGAACCCGACGACATGCAACACGTCGGGGCCCTTGCTGAGGAAATCAATGGGCCTTGGGAAAGCGACATTTTCGCAAAAATCGATGAAAACCGCACGGAAGACGACACGATTATTGATCTAATTGAGAATTCGCTCTTCTAAAGGCGATCTCTGCGGATGTCCACCTATATTTTTCGACTTATTCGGCCACCGATGTGCCAGATTGGCTGCAGCAATGCTCAATATAACTTTAGATAAAACTGATTCTGCAGGAACTCCCGTAGAGGAAGAACTGATTCTCGCGGTATTTAACACGATAAAGTACAAATATGAACAGTTCTAATGCTTCTCAAGGTGGCTTTCTTAGCATGCTGGCCGAACATCTCGAAATATGTTGGCGAGCATTGCGTCGATGTCTCCCAACCCGCAGAAAATCGCCGAGGCGGCAAGCAGTCATCGAAATTATCGCAAATTGTATTGACATATGAACATGCGCTCATATAATCGAAAGTAAATTATATGAGCGCATGTTCATATGAAAGGATATTGCAATGAGCATCCGCGTTGATGAAACGAAACCCGACATCGAGGCCACCGAGCCCGTGATCCCCACCACCTGCTCGCCCGAGGACCTTCCCGACGAGGAGCTTCTCTACGACCTTGCCGACCTGTTCAAGGTCTTCAGCGACACCACGCGCATCAAGATTCTCTATGCCCTCATGGGCCGCGAGCTCTGCGTGGCCGACATCGCCGAGGCGACCGCAACCTCGCAGTCTGCGGTGTCGCACCAGCTGCGCACGCTCAAGCAGTCGCACCTGGTCAAGTTCCGCCGCGACGGCCGCAACATTCTCTACTCGCTCGCCGACGATCATGTCTACACCATGCTCAACCAGGGCATGAGCCATATCTGCGAATAGCAATCAACCACGGTATCAGCGCGGCCGGCACCCAGACCGCTAACACAGGGAAAGGAACCCACCATGAAAAAGCAGTTTAAGCTCGACGAGATCGATTGCGCCAACTGCGCGCGTGAACTTCAGGACGAGCTGGCTAAGCTCGATGGCGTCAAGTCCGTTTCGGTCAACTTTATGACCCAGAAGCTGACGCTCGAGGCCGATGACGCCGAGTTCGACGAGGTGCTCAACCGCGTTGTAGAGTTTACGGCCGA
>UQPJ01000040.1:0-20878 GCA_900543015.1 uncultured Collinsella sp. | reverse complement strand
GGCCAAGGAGTCCAAACTTGATATCGTCGATACCGAGACCTTTAAGGACGACTCCGCCACGAGCTTTACCAACCAGCTCACCAAGGCCAAGCAGGCCGGCGCTACCATGATCTTTGCGCCGATCTACTACACGCCGGCGTCCGTCCTGCTCAAGAACGCCAAGGACATGGGCTACGACGTCAAGATGATGGGCTGCGACGGCATGGACGGCATCCTGGGCGTTGAGGGCTTCGACACCTCTCTTGCCGAGGGTCTGCTGCTCATGACCCCGTTCTCCGCCGACGACGAGAAGAACGCCGACTTCGTCAACGCTTACAAGGATAAGTATGGCGAGACTCCGGACCAGTTTGCCGCCGACGCTTACGACGGCGTGCACGCGGTGGCCGAGGCCCTCGAGGAGGCCGGTCTTGGTGTCGACGCCGACCCGACCGAGGTCGCCGAGAAGCTGCCTAAGGCTATGCTCAAGATTACCGTTGACGGTCTGACCGGCAAGCTCACCTGGAACGATAAGGGCCAGGTCCAGAAGGAGCCCACGGCGTACGTCATCACCGACGGCAAGTACGTACAGGCCTAATAAGCCGCCTTACATAGAGCGGTTTTGATCCCAAGCAGGGGAGGTTTTGGCCTTCCCTGCTTGCTTGGTATCTAGGGACAGTGTAACGTCCCTGTTTCATACATTAACTGGAAACCTATTCGAAAGGGGGATGTGGAACATGACGGTCTTTATCCAATACCTGGTCAACGGCCTGTCCATGGGCAGCGTCTACGCCATCATCGCGTTGGGCTACACCATGGTCTATGGCATCGCCAAGATGCTGAACTTCGCTCACGGCGACGTTATCATGGTCGGTGCCTATGTCTCGTTCTGCGCCACGTCGTATCTCGGCCTCCCGGGCTGGGCATCTGTAATTCTCTCTTGTGTGGTCTGTACCGTTCTCGGTGTTCTCATCGAGGGTCTGGCATACAAGCCGCTGCGTCAGGCGGGCCCGCTGGCCGTTTTGATCACGGCCATCGGCGTGTCTTACTTCCTGCAGAACGCCGCGCAGCTTCTGTGGGGCGCCACGCCCAAGAACTTCACTTCGCTCGTCACCTTCCAGGTGCCGGAGTTCTTGGCCAAGTTCAATGTAAGCGCCGTATCGCTCGTCACCATCGTCGCCTGCCTGGTTATCATGGCCGGCCTGATGTTCTTTACAGGTAAGACCAAGATGGGCAAGGCAATGCGTGCCGTGTCCGAGGACAAAGCCGCCGCTCAGCTCATGGGCATCAACGTCAACCGCACCATCTCGATGACGTTTGCTATCGGCTCCGCCCTTGCTGCCATCGCCGGTGTGCTCCTGTGCTCCTACTCGCCGGTCCTGCAGCCCACCACGGGCGCCATGCCTGGCATCAAGGCCTTCGACGCTGCCGTTTTCGGCGGCATCGGCTCCATCCCCGGTGCCTTTGTCGGTGGCATTCTCATCGGCATCATCGAGGCGATGGCGCAGGCCTACATTTCCACGAGCCTTGCCAACTCCATCGTCTTTGGTGTTTTGATCATCGTCCTGCTCGTCAAGCCTGCCGGCCTCTTGGGCAAGTACGTCCCCGAGAAGGTGTAGGTGAGCGTTATGAAGTTTCTTAAAGACAAGCAGACGCGTCACGACTTTGTTACGTACGCCATGTGCCTTGTGGCGTTCGCCGTCGTGTTCTTTATGCAGTCCAACCACATGATTCCGCGCATGATCGCCGGTCAGCTGGTTCCCATCACGGCCTATATCGTCATGGCCATCTCCCTCAACCTCGTCGTCGGCATCGCGGGCGACTTGTCGCTGGGCCACGCGGGCTTTATGAGCGTCGGCGCCTACACGGGCATCGTCACCGCGGTCGCCCTCGAGAGCGCCGTTCCCTCCGATCCGGTGCGCCTTATCATCAGCATCGTGGTCGGCGCCATCGCTGCCGCTATCCTGGGCTTCTTGATCGGCATCCCGGTCCTTCGCCTGAGCGGCGATTACCTGGCTATCGTGACGCTGGCCTTTGGCGAGATTATCAAAGAGATCGTCACCTGTCTCATTGTGGGCGTCGATTCCCGCGGCCTGCACGTGATCTTTAACATCACGGGTAACTCCACAATCGACGATCTGCACCTGCTCGAGGACGGTACCGCCATCATCAAGGGCGCCCAGGGCGCCTCGGGCGTGTCGACGTACTCGACCTTCCTCGCCGGTGCCATCCTGGTCATGGTTGCGCTCGTGATCGTACTCAACCTGGTTCGCAGCCGTACCGGCCGTGCCATTATGGCCGTGCGCGACAACAAGATCGCTGCCGAGTCCGTGGGCATCTCCGTCACCGAGTACCGCATGATCGCCTTCGTGGTTTCCGCCGCTCTCGCCGGCGCTGCCGGAGCCCTCTTCGGCGGTAACTTCTCGCAGCTTTCCGCTACCAAGTTCGACTTCAACACGTCCATCCTCATCCTGGTGTTCGTGGTCCTGGGCGGTCTGGGCAATATGCGCGGCTCCGTCATCGCGGCGGCGTTGCTCACGGTGCTTCCCGAGCTGCTCCGTCAGTTCTCGGACTACCGCATGCTCATCTACGCCATCGTGCT
Organism: uncultured Collinsella sp.; assembly: GCA_900543015.1. GTDB lineage: Bacteria > Actinomycetota > Coriobacteriia > Coriobacteriales > Coriobacteriaceae > Collinsella. The sequence continues at coordinate 18,300 of UQPJ01000040.1, read as the reverse complement.
GATCCTGGTCATGATCTTTACCAACAACCCGCAGCTCAAGGCGTTCTTCGCACGCATTAAGGACCGCTTTGCTTCCAAGAAGGAGGTGGCAGTCGATGCCCAGTAAGTTTGAGTTCAACAAGGGCAAGATGGTCCCGTATCCTTCTGGCGCCATCGTTCCCGATCGCGACCTGGGCCAGCGCCCGGCGCTCGAGTGCATCCACTTGGGCATTGAATTTGGCGGCCTTAAGGCAGTAGACGACTTTAGCCTGACCATCGGTAAGACCGAGATCGCCGGTTTGATCGGCCCTAACGGTGCCGGTAAGACCACGGTCTTCAACCTGCTCACCAAGGTGTACCAGCCCACGCACGGCACCATCCTGCTCGACGGCGAGGACACCTCGGGCAAGTCGGTCTATCAGGTCAACCGCATGGGTATTGCCCGTACATTCCAGAACATTCGCCTGTTCAACACCATGACGGTGGAGGATAACGTTAAGGTCGGCCTGCATAACCAGGAGCGCTACTCCGGCTTTGAGGGCGTGCTGCGCCTGCCGACGTATTGGAAGCACGAGAAGGCCGCCCACGAGCGCGCCATGGAGCTGCTGTCCATCTTTGATATGGAGCACCTGGCAAACGAGCAGGCCGGATCGCTGCCATACGGCGCTCAGCGTCGTCTGGAGATTGTCCGCGCGCTTGCCACCAACCCCAAGCTACTGCTGCTCGACGAGCCTGCCGCCGGCATGAACCCGTCCGAGACCGCGGAGCTCATGGAGAACATTGTCAAGATCCGCGACACCTTTGGCATTGCCATCATGCTTATCGAGCATGACATGTCGCTCGTCATGAACATCTGCGAGGGCATCTGCGTGCTCAACTTTGGCAAGGTCATCGCCAAGGGTACGGCCGAGGAGATCCAGAATAACGACGCTGTTATCGAGGCGTATCTGGGCAAGCAGGATAAGGGGGAGAACTAAATGGCAGAGCCGATGCTTTCCGTCTACAACATCAACGTCTGGTACGGCGCCATCCACGCCATCAAGGACATCTCCTTTAACGTCAACGAGGGCGAGATCGTGGCCCTGATCGGCGCGAACGGCGCCGGCAAGTCCACGACGCTTAAGACCGTCTCGGGCCTGCTGCGTTCCAAGACCGGCTCCATCAAGTTTATGGGCGAGGACATTACCCATACGCCTGCCGATAAACTGGTGGGCAAGGGCCTGGCCCAGGTGCCCGAGGGCCGTCGCGCCTTTTTGCAGATGACGGTCGAGGAGAACCTGGAGATGGGCGCCTACACGCAGCCCAAGTCCACGGTGGCTCCGGGCCTTGAGCGCGTCTACGAGCAGTTCCCGCGCCTTAAGGAGCGCCGTCGCCAGGTCGCCGGCACCCTTTCGGGCGGCGAGCAGCAGATGCTCGTTATGGGGCGCGCCCTTATGAGCAACCCCAAGCTGCTCATGCTCGATGAGCCTTCCATGGGTCTGGCGCCGATTCTGATTGAGCAGATCTTCCAGATTGTCGAGGACCTGCACAAGGCCGGCACCACGGTGCTTCTGGTCGAGCAGAACGCCCAGATGGCGCTTTCAATCGCCACGCGCGGCTACGTGCTCGAGACCGGCAAGATCACCATGACCGGCAGCGGCCAAGAGCTGCTCCACGACGACAACGTCCGCAAAGCCTACCTGGGCGGCTAGATAGTTACGCGGTTTTACCAAACCGCGTAACGGCTCGACGCTGCGCGAGCGCCAGAGCGACAACTTGTCATTCAAAGAGGGCGGCATGACCAGAAGGTCAATGCCGCCTCGTTTCAAGGCACCTTGCTCGCTCTGGCGGGCTTTCGCTGTCGTTGCCAAAACATCGACGTTGGGGGTAGTCGTTGGGGACGTTCTTGAATGACTAGTCGTTTAAGAACGTCCCCAACGACTAGGTCAAAAGGCTCCGAGTGCGGCGTGCTCACGCCCGTCGTGGTGTGCCCGAAGGGGGATGGCTGCTACGAGCTCGATCATTTGCGAGTAGAAGACGAACCAGCCGTTGCAGATCCAATATGGATCTCGCCAACCTCGGCAAGCTGCTCGATGAGTGGAAGCCCTGTCGGGTCGTCCATTTCAACACCACCCAGAATGATGGTGTCATCGCGCAGGTCGATCTGCGTGTTGAACACAGCGAGGTTAAAGCCGGAGGCCACAAATCCGATAGCAGCCAGGACGAGCCCCGTGGCAACAAGCCCACCCGCTACGGCAAGGTAAATCTTTTTTACGCTGGACATGTTTGCACTCCTTCCTATGCCGTGAGCGGCGCCGCTTCAGCGCCCATGCGGCTCTTATTGCCTCGATCTTTCCAGAAGGGCGAAACGGCTTTCTTCGCCCAAAGGGCAGAGAGGCGCGCGATCTGCTTGGACGCCGTCCAGGCGCCTGCTCCCGTGAGGAGCGCCACACCGATGGAAGCGAATCCCATTCCCATCGAGGCCAAAACGTACGGAACATGCCCGATAATGATGCCGTCCACGGCGAACAGGAGCCCTACCAGGCCCGCGCCCCCGAATGCCGCGGCCACGATCCACACGCAGAGCGCAAGAACCCAAATACAGATGTAGACTGCAGCGGCAACGGCGACGAACGCGAGCAGCAGCGGAATCCATACCGGAGAGCCCACGATGGCGAGCGCCCATAGAAGTGCCGTGCTCTTGCGCTTGGTCCTCGCGATCGCGCGCGGCACGGCGGGCAGTTCGTCGAGCGTTGCCTCGGCGACCTCACCGGGCGTGCCCATGGCGGCCACAGCCTCGGCCTCCGTCATGCCGTCCTCCATACGGTCGGCGATGGCCTCCGCGTAGAACTCCTGCGTTTCCTTTACCTGATCTGCCGGCAGGCAGGCCAGAAGCTCGCCCAGCCGGTTCAAGAACTCATCGCGCGTCATGGTGCGCCCCCTCCACGTAACGGTAGATCTCCTGCACGGATGGCCATTCGGCGAGGAACTCGGCGATACGCTCGCGCCCGGCGTCCGTGATGCGGTAGTACCTCCGCAGCCGCCCGTTGTGTTCGGCGGAGCGCGCGGTGATGCAGCCCGCCTTCTCCAGGCGCTTGAGCAACGGATAGAGCGTGGATTCCGTGAGTCCCATACTCGCGGGCACGTCCTTCACGATCTGATAGCCGTAGGATTCCTCGCCCGAGACGGCCGCGAGCACGCAGGCCTCGAGGAAGCCGCGCTTCATCTGTGCCTCCATCCGCACACCTCCTTTCGTAGTATACTGTGTAACACCTACTATATGACACATAGTATATGATGTCAACAGTTGTCGTATAGGGAGTCTGGTCTGTCTGTCCCCTGCGGGTACTCATTGGGGACGTACTTAAATGAGTGCCCATCGCTCAAGGTGGCACCTGGGGACGTTCCTTATGTGCCGGCACTTTGGGACACTCCTTGTCAAGGTTTTGTTCCATCGTGCGGGTTGCTATTTAACGTGCGACAATGCCGTGTGGAAATAGAAATGTCTTCTGGGGGCTATCTATGCTGTACGAATTTTGCGCCGAGAACTTTGAGCGAGTGCCGGCGGCCATCGAGGCTGGTGCGGGGCGCATTGAGCTGTGTGACAACCTTGCCGTCGGTGGCACCACGCCTTCCGCCGGCGTTATTAGCGCTACAGTCAGTTACGCTCACGAGCATGACGCGCGAGTGATGTGCATGATTCGTCCGCGTGGTGGCGACTTTCATTACAACCAGGACGAGCTGCGCATGATGGAGATGGACCTGGGCCTTGCTGTGAGTGCCGGCGTTGACGGCCTGGTCTTTGGCTGCTGCAAGCCCTGTGCCAGCGGCTGGGCGCTCGACGAGCTCACCCTCGGCGCCCTCGTTATGGCTACGGGCTGCGCGACGGAGGAGTGCAAGCGCGAGCCCCTTGACATCACCTTCCACATGGCATTTGACCAGCTCTCGCCCGAGGTTCAGCTCGATGCGATTGATACACTTGCCGACTGCGGCGTTACGCGCATCCTCACACATGGCGGTGCGGCCGGTACGTCGATCGAGGATAATTTCGATCACCTGGCTCGTTTAATCGAGTATGCGGGCGATCGCTTGACCATCCTTCCCGGCGGCGGCATCACTACGGCAAATCGCGACGCGGTCGTGGCGGCGCTAGGCGTCTCCGAGCTCCATGGCACCAAGATCGTGCCGCTGGGGGTATAACCCGTGGCGCTGGTATTTGACGTCCAGCAGGCGAGCGGCAAGCCCGACGATAATCGTCGCCCTGGCACCGCGTGCCCCTTTTGCGACACGGAGGGGCTCGCCAACATCATCCAGCGCGATGGTGACTGCATCTGGCTCGAGAATAAGTTCAAGACCTTGCGGGCCACCCGTCAGACCGTATTGATCGAGTCGGCCAATCACGACGCCGACCTGGCGACCTATGAACCAGATGAGCTGCATCATGTGATGCGGTTTGCCCTGGGCTGTTGGCAGCAGATGATCGATTCCCAACAGTACCGCAGTGTGCTCATGTACAAGAACAAAGGCCCGCTTTCGGGCGGCAGTCTCGTCCATCCACACATGCAGATTGTGGGCTTGGAACAGGAGGACGGCTATGCGGCGCTGACTTCCGCCAATTTCGAAGGCGTCAATGTCTGGCAACAGGGGAGAGTCTCGGTCAACATCTCAACCGAACCGATCATGGGGTTCTTTGAGGTCAATGTTTCAGTCCCACAGGGAATCGCCGCCAGCGACGACGCCCGCGACCAAGCCGAAGCGGACCTGTTTGCCGATGCGATTCAGGTGGCCCTGCGCTATATCCTGCACGAACACCACGGCGGTCGCGCGGAGTCGTACAACTTGTTCTTCTACCACATGGACGGCCGGACCATTGCCAAGGCGTTGCCACGTTGGGTGGTATCGCCCTACTTCGTGGGCTATCGTCTGGCCCAGGTTAATGCCGAGACCACGCTCGATATCGATGCTGAGCGCCTACGCGCGCATCTGGAAACGCTCGTATAGCAAGGCGAGCGCCTTCGAAAAGTGTGCTGCCTAGCGTGCCATCGCGTCGCGCCCAGCCTTGACCCGCTTGCGCTGTTTGGCGCGCTCCTCGCCGGTTAGGCGCTCAAAGAGGTGCCCGATAATCGAGGCCAGCACCTGCTGAAACAGCGTTCCGCACATGACGGGAAACACGACTTCGCCTGGAAAGTACTGCGTGGCGATGACGGCGCCCGAAGAGATGTTACGCATGCCGCAGGTAAAGCACATGGCAGTCGTCTCGCTATATGGCAGATGCAGCGCGCGGGCGACCAGAATGCCGACGACAAAGCCGCTGATGGCGAAGGTCAAAATAAAGAGGGCGACTTCCAGGCGCACCGCATTCATGTGCAGCACGTACTCGCTCATGGCGGTGGAGTTGGAGGCGATGACACCCATCATCATGAACTTACAGGCGGGCGAAAGCGCGGGGGAGAGTTTCTCGTGTCCCCATCCGCGCGTGAACTCGTTGATCACGATGCCGAGCACGGCGGGGATGGCGATCATAAAGGCCATGTTCTGCATCATGCCCGGAACATCGATTGCAACGGTGGCACCCAGCAGGAGCTTAAGCGTGAGCGGAATCGTGACGGGCGAGATGACCGAGGACGTCAGGATGATGGTGAGCGCGAGCGGGCCGTTGCCGCCGAACATGCTGATCCACATAAAGGCGGTGACTGCCACGGGTACGCTGTACTCGAGCACGATGCCGCAGACAAGGTTTGGGTTGGAACCAAAGAACAACGATCCTGCGGCATAGGCTGCAAGGGGGATGAGCGCCGCCGAGACGAGCAATGCCGCAATCAGATGCAGCGGACGGCGGAACACCTCAGTAACCTGATGGAAAGTGTTGCTGAGCGCACCTTGGAACGTCATAAAGGCAAACAGGGCGGGAACGATTGGCTTGAGCACGCCGATCTGCTGGGGAAAGAGCACGCCGAGCGTAACGCAAATCGGAACGATGACCTGCATGTACCCCGCGAGAAACTTACCCAGTCCAACCCATTGCTTCATATGCTCTTGTGACTCCCTTTGCTCGTGAATCCGTTTTGAATGGATATGCTAGACGCTCGCATGCGTCCGTGTGTCAGAAACGCTTGAATATTTCGAGGCTATTACCGGCATCGTTTACCGAAACCGCGGCGTGCCGCGAGGTTCTGCGTCCGTGCCGCACGGTATAATAAATCCGTTCAACAGATCTGCCTGCCGAAGCGGGCATACACAGAGGACTCATCGCTATGAACCGTGAGAGGTATCGCGGCGACCTGCCCCTATCGGGGGTGGGCGCCTATGTCATCGCTTAAGACGACGCATCGCTGGGCGGTCGCTCGGCAAAACCCCGAGCTCGAAAAGGAGCTTTCGGCTGGCCTGGGCATACCCGGGCTGGTGGCGCGCATTATGGTTGCGCACGGCATTACATCCATCGAGGAAGGCCAGCTGTTTTTGACGCCTTCGCTCGATCGCGACTGGGCGGACCCGCTCGTTATTCCGGGCATGGCGGTCGTCGCTGACCGCGTTGAGCGTGCTATTCGCAGCCACGAGCGCATCGCCGTCTTTGGCGATTTTGACGTCGACGGCATTACGTCGACTTGTCTGTTGACCGAGGCGCTACGTTCGTTTGGCGCCAACGTCACGCCGTTTATTCCGCATCGCTTTGACGAGGGCTACGGCCTGTCGCGTGCGGCGCTCGACCGCGTCAACGAGCTCGCCCAACCCAACCTGATCGTGACCGTCGATAACGGCATTGCCGCCAAGGAGGAGGTCTCCTATCTGGAGAGCCTGGGGATCGATTTGGTGGTCACGGACCATCACGAGCCGTCCGACCAGGTGCCGCAGGGCGTGCCCCTGACCGACCCCAAGCTCGAGGACGAGGGCCCCTCGCGCGAGCTTGCCGGTGCCGGCGTGGCGCTCAAGCTGGTGCAGGTCCTGGGCGAGCGTTTGGGCAAGCCGTCGTATTGGCGTTCGCTGATCGAGGTCGCGGCGCTGGGCACCGTGTCCGACATGATGCCGCTCACGCCCGAGAATCGCGCACTGGTCGCCGAGGGCATCCAGCAGATGCGCGTGACGGCCCGTCCCGGCTATATCGCGCTTGCCGCACTTGCCAAGGCCGACCTTTCTACCATTACGGCCGACGGCCTGTCGTTTTCGCTCATCCCTCGTCTGAATGCTGCCGGCCGCATGGCTGATCCCAAGCTGGCGCTCGACCTGCTGCTTGCCCGCGATCCTATCGAGGCAAGTGCACTGGCAGCCGAGCTCGAGGAAATCAACCGTCAGCGCCGCGAGATCGAGGCCGAGCTTACGCGCGATGCCATGGCGAAGGTCGAGGAGACTTATGACGGCGGGCGCGCAATCGTCGTGGGCGGCGAGGGCTGGCACGAGGGCGTCAAGGGCATCGTGGCGAGCCGCCTGACCAATCGCTATCACGTGCCGGCGCTGCTCTTCTCGATCGAGGACGGCGTTGCACGCGGATCGGGTCGCTCGGTGGGCAAGGTCAACCTGTTCGATGCCGTCGAGCGTTGCTCCGATCTGCTGATTCGCCGCGGCGGGCATGCCGGTGCGGTGGGTGTGACCATCGAGGCATCCAAGCTCGATGAGTTCCGCCGTCGCCTTTCGGCCGTGCTATCGGAGCTTCCCGCCGATGACTTTGAGGACACTGACGAGGTTGCCGCCACCGTTGACCTCTCCGAGCTAAATATCGAGACTATCGAGCAGATTTCTCGTCTTGAGCCGTTTGGCCAGGGCAATAAGGTGCCGCTTCTGGCTGCCGAGGGCGTGACGATGTGCGATCGCGCCGTGGTGGGCAAAACCGGCGAGCACATGCGCTTTGTGGCGACCGATGGCGCCGCGAGTGTGCCGGCCATCATGTTCCGCGTGCCGCAGATCGATAGGCTCATCAATTGCGACAGCGCCGTCGACTTGGTGTTCGAGGCCGTGGCCGAGCATTGGCAGGGACGCGTGAAGCCCAAGCTCATGATCAAAGATGTCTTGGTGCGCGATACCGCGGCGTCCAATATCGACGATCCGGCATGCGAGCTTCGCCGCGGCGTGCAGCCGGCGGATTCTGGCCTGCGCCTGGAGTCGCGTAAACGCGAGACGCTCGCCCAGCTTTCTTATACCGAGCTCACGCGCTCGCTTATCCATAGCTTTATCGGCTCGAACCAGCCACATCGCGCGCAGGTCGAGGCACTCGACGCGCTCGCCGACCACCAGAGCGTTTTGGCCGTTATGGGGACGGGACGTGGTAAGTCGCTCATCTTCCATGTGCACGCCGCGCGCGAGGCGGTCCTTCGAGGGCGTGCGAGCATCTTTGTCTATCCGCTGCGCGCGCTCGTTGCCGACCAGGCCTATCATCTTTCATCGACGATGGCTGCACTCGGGATTGGCGTGGGCGTGTTGACCGGCGAGACCGTGGAAGCAACGCGCGATGACGTGTTTGCCGGCCTGGCTTCGGGCCGCACCGGCATCGTACTCACGACGCCTGAGTTCCTGTCTATTCACCGCGACCGCTTTGCGCGCTCGGGGCGTATCGGATTTGTCGTTATTGACGAGGCGCACCATGCCGGTCTTGCCAAGGGCGGCGACCGAAGCGCATACCTCGACATGCCCGATATCCTCAAGGCCCTGGGCGATCCGGTCGTTATGGCGGCGACGGCCACCGCGACGGCTCCGGTCGTGGCGGAGCTTGCCCGCGTGCTGTCGATTGCCCGTACGGTGGTCGACGAGACCGTGCGCGAGAACTTGCGGCTCGAGGACGACCGCGATCTTGCGAGCCGCGAAAACCGCCTGGTGTCCATCGTCGCGACGGGGGAGAAGACCGTCATCTACGTCAACTCGCGTGATCAGTCCGTGGCGCTTGCCAAGACGCTACGCAAACGCGTTCCCGACTACGCGTCGCATATCGCCTTTTACAACGCGGGCCTTACGCGCACCGACCGCCATCGCGTAGAGGAGGCGTTTCGTGACGGATGCCTCAGCTGCATCGTCTCGACCTCCGCCTTTGGCGAGGGCGTCAACCTTCCCGATATTCGCCATGTCGTGCTCTATCACATGCCGTTTGGCGCGATTGAGTTTAACCAGATGAGTGGCCGCGCCGGTCGCGATGGACAGCCCGCCGTGATTCACCTGCTCTATTCGTCGCGCGACGCCCGCATTAACGAGCGCCTACTCGACTGCTATGCGCCTGAGCGCGACGAGCTCGTCACGCTCTATCGCGCGCTGCAAACCATGTGGCGCTCCAACCGCGGCAAGACCGGGGACGATTCCTTTAGCGCGAGCGATATCGACATCGCGCAGATGTGCCTTGCCATCGATGCTCGCACGCCGGTCGACGAGCGCTCGGTGGAAAGTGGCCTGGGAATCTTCGAAGAGCTTGGCTTCTGTCGCGTTTCGGGGTTTGACGACACCCGTCGCATCGCGATGGCCGAAAACCCCGGCCGCGTGCAATTGAGCAGGTCGATTCGCTATTTGGAGGGCTTGCGCTCGCGCATGGAGTTCTCGGCTTTCCGGAGTTGGGCGCTCGATTCGTGCGCTTCTGATATGCTAGCCAAAGTTAACCGCCCGATCGTACCGCGGGCCTAGGGGAAGGGGACCTCGATGGATGCCGCAGCCCGTACCGCCCATGATTCCACCCTCCAGCCTTTTTCGGAGATGGAGCACTATAAGCATGCCGATGAGCTGCCACCCGAGATTATGGCGGACAGCTACGACAAGCTTGAGCGCCTGTGCCTCAAATATATGAATGAGGACGACTTCTCTAAGGTGGAACAGGCCTACTGCTTTGCCGCCGAGAAGCATTGCAACCAAAAGCGCCGCTCGGGCGAGATGTACATCAACCATCCCGTCGAGGTGGCCATCATTTTGGCCGACCTTAAGATGGACTGTGACGTGGTGTGCGCCGCGCTGCTGCACGATACCGTCGAGGATACCGAGACCTCGCTTGCCGATGTTTCCGGCCTGTTTGGCGAAACCGTGGCAGAGCTCGTCGACGGCGTGACCAAGCTCACCAACATCGAAGTCGACAGCATGGACGAGAAGCAGGCGCTTACGCTGCGCAAGATGTTCCTTGCCATGTCCAAGGACATTCGCGTTATCATCGTCAAACTCGCCGACCGCCTGCATAATATGCGCACGCTTGCCGCCCTGCGCGAGGACCGCCGCCTGTTTAAGGCGCGCGAGACCATGGACGTGTACGCGCCCCTGGCCGACCGCCTGGGCATGAGCTCTATCAAGTGGGAACTCGAGGACCTGTCCTTCTTCTATTTGGAGCCCGATGCCTACCAGCGCATCGCGCGCATGGTGGCTGAGTCGCGCGAGGTGCGCGAGCGCTATCTGGCCGAGACCATCAAGACACTCACCGATGAGCTCAATCGCATTGGCCTCGAGGGCTTCCAGATCAACGGTCGTTCCAAGCACTATTGGTCCATCTATCAAAAGATGAAGCGCAAGGGCAAGGAGTTCTCCGAGATTTACGACCTGGTGGCGTTGCGCGTCATCACCCATTCGGTGCGCGATTGCTACTCTACGCTCGGTGCGGTGCACACATTGTGGCATCCCATGCCCGGTCGTTTTAAAGACTATATCGCCATGCCCAAGGTCAATAACTACCAGTCGCTCCACACGACGGTTATCGGCCCCACGGCTCGTCCGCTCGAGATTCAGATTCGTACCTACGAGATGCACGAGCAGGCCGAGTACGGTATTGCTGCCCACTGGCTCTATAAGAAGTCGGGCGGATCGTCCGCGTCTAAGACCAATGATGCCCAGCGCTTGGACGACCAGATTAACTGGCTCAAACATTCGCTCGATTGGGCTGCGTCTGATGAGATCACCGACGCCAAGGAATACCTGCATTCGCTGAAGGTCGACCTCTTCGATCAGGAGATTTTCGTCTTTACGCCCAAGGGCGAGGTCATGGCGCTTCGTGCCGGCTCCACGCCGCTCGACTTTGCCTACGCCGTTCACACCGAGGTGGGAAACCACTGCGTCGGCGCTAAGATCAACGGCGCGGTGGCCCCGCTCACGCACGAGATCAAGACGGGCGACCGTGTCGAGATTCTGACCAACAAGAGTTCCAAGCCGTCGCGTGATTGGCTCAAGATCGTTAAGACACCTTCCGCCAAGTCAAAGATCCGCCGTTACTTCGCCGCCGCGACCAAGGACGACGACGCTGCTGCTGGTCGCGATATGCTGGCTAAGGACCTGCGTAAGCGTGGCTATGGCATTTCTACGCCGCGTTCGACGCGTGCGCTCAACGCCGTGGCGGAGCAGTTTAACTATAAGCAGCTCGAGGACCTGTTTGCCGCCGTTGGTGCGGGCAAAGTCGCCCCACGTGCCGTTGGCAATAAGGTCGAGCAAATCTTGGACCCCAAACCCGAGGAACAGCTCACCAAGGCCGAGGCTATCGCCGAGGTCGTCAAGCAGCCTGCCCGCGGCTCCAACCGCAAGCCGCAAAAGCGCGGCAAGAGCGCCAGCAACGGCATTATCGTCAAGGGCGAGAGCAACAGCGGCCTGCTGGTCCGTCTGGCCCATTGCTGCAACCCCGTGACGGGCGATGACATCGTCGGCTTCATCACGCGCGGTCGTGGCGTTTCGGTGCATCGCGCCAACTGCCCCAACGTCAAGGGTCTTATGGAGCATCCCGAGCGCATGATCGATGTGGAATGGGACGGCGCTGCCGACACCCTCTTCCAGGTCGAGATCGTGGTCGAGTGCCTGGACCGCATGGGCCTGCTCAAGGATGTCACCATTGCCATTGGCGATGCGGGTGGCAATATCCTTTCTGCCGCCACGTCGACCAACCGCGAGGGTATTGCAACCCTGCGCTTTATGGTCGAGATCTCGGACGCGAGTGGTCTGGATCCGCTGCTGGCCTCTATCAGCAGCGTTGACTCGGTCTACGACGCGCGTCGCTTGATGCCCGGCGAGGGTGGAGCCCAGCTTAAGCGCCGCGTTTAGTCGCGACGAACGTGCCACATTATCGATATTCGCTACACTCGAGGCATCGTTTGATGCCTCGAGTTCTATAGAGAGGAGAGGGACATGAGTGCTGTGTCCTTGGATTTAACTCCCAAGGGATCGGTCGAGATCGAGACGCTCGTAAACGGTCCCATTCAGACCAATAGCTATGCTGTCATTTCGGACAATGAGTGCGTGATTATCGACCCCGCATGGGAAGGCGAGCGCTTAGTGGGGCATATTCGAGCCGAGCATCCCGGCGTACGCGTGCTTGGCGCCGTATGCACTCATGGCCATGCCGATCATGTTGGCGGTATCGCTGGAGTTCGGGCCGCCGCTGGCGTTGACGCCCTGTACGAGCTGTGTGGCAAGGACGCAGCGGTGCCGCATGCGAACATCGAGGAACAGCGAGCTATGTGGGGCATTGAGACGCCCGACCCCGGGGAGCCGACGCGCCTGCTCGCCGAGGGCGATGCTATCGAGGTGGGCGATATCTACCTGCAGGTGATCGAGACGCCAGGGCATACGCCGGGCGGGATCGTCTTGTTTGCTGCCACCGAGCAGGGGAACATTGCCTTTGTGGGCGACACGCTATTCCCGGGCAGCCACGGTCGCACCGATCTTGCCGGTGGCGACGAGGCGGCGATTCTGCGCTCGCTCTCCAAGCTCGCCCGGCTTCTCCCGCCCGATACCGTTTGCCTAACCGGCCATGGCGATTCGACCACCATGGCACGCGAGCTCATGCAGAACCCTTTCATGCAGATGTAGCTTAATAGTCGGCTTTTGAAGCACGAGAAGCGTCCAAACGTCAAGCTATTTTTCCCCAACGGGTCGATTCCGTAGGGCAAACGGTCAAAAAAAGTCTGTTTGGACGATATTCGTGAACAAACGAACGTTTATGCCCGGGTGCGCCGTGGTAAAATCTCAGGCGTTATCGGAGCAACCTTACAGGAGGTTTCTTTTATGCTCGTCAACGCAGCAGACATGCTCAAGAAGGCTGAGGCCGGCAAGTACGGTCTCGGTGCCTTCAACACCAACAACCTCGAGTGGACCCTGGCTATTCTCCAGGCCGCCGAGGAGGCCAAGTCTCCGCTGATCCTTCAGTGCACCGCTGGTGCCGCTAAGTGGATGGGCGGTTTCAAGGTCTGCGCCGACATGGTCAAGGCTGCCGTCGAGGCCACGGGCGTTACCGTTCCCGTCGCCCTTCACCTCGATCACGGTTCTTACGAGGACTGCTTCAAGTGCATCGAGGCCGGCTTCACGTCCATCATGTATGACGGCTCTCACGAGGAGACCTTCCAGCTTAACCTCGACCGCACCAAGGAGCTCGTTGAGCTTGCCCACTCCAAGGGCATGTCCATCGAGGCCGAGGTCGGCGGCATCGGCGGCACCGAGGACGGCGTGACCTCCAGCGGCGAGCTCGCTGATCCTGCTGAGTGCAAGCAGATCGCTGACCTGGGCGTCGACTTCCTCGCCTGCGGTATCGGCAACATCCACGGCGTGTATCCTGCCGACTGGGCTGGCCTTTCCTTCGAGCGTCTGGGCGAGATCAAGGCCCAGACCGGCGATCTGCCCCTCGTCCTGCACGGTGGCACCGGCATCCCCGAGGATCAGATCAAGAAGGCCATTTCCCTGGGCATCTCCAAGATCAACGTCAACACCGACCTGCAGCTCGTCTTCGCCAAGGGCGTTCGCGAGTACATCGAGGCTGGCAAGGATCAGCAGGGCAAGGGCTTTGACCCCCGCAAGCTCCTCAAGCCTGGTCGCGACAACATCGTTGCCCGCACCAAGGAGCTCATGGAGGAGTTTGGCTCCGTCAACAAGGCGTAAGCGTCGCTAAATTTCCCGCCGGAAGCCCCGTCCCCCTACACTGTTTCCTTTGCGCTCACCTGGCTTCGCCAGAAGTCGCGCCAAGGAAACAGTTCCGGGGGACGGGGCTTCCTTCGTTTAACGCCGCAGGGTTACAAGTCTGAATTCATTTTTAGAGGTACCGTTTATCGGTGTTGAGAGTTCCTTTATTGGGGCTTTCTTTTCTATCTCGCTACAATGTGCTTCAAGAGTTCTAATGACTTGGAGTTTGGTATGGCTGTTATTGATGTGCTGCCTTCGGATGGGAAGGTTATTGACGAGGGGCCTGTTGGTTGCTCTGTTGATGTTTGCTGTGATGACTTTCGTCATCTCGATGTTGGACTGCCGCCCGAGATTCTTCGTCTTAAGGATGCCGGGTATTTGACGCAGGCTGTTGCTGCCTGCGATCGCCTTTTGGAGCAGAACCCCGAGCCTTCGCTGGCTGCTTGTGTTCGTGCCGAGCGGTATCGCATGCTCGAGACGCCGCTTCATTTTTCGGTGTCGCGCGATCAGGCTATTGCGATGATTCGCGAGGAGTGGCCAGAGTTTATCGAAGAGCAGTTTGATGACCTGATTAATTGTAAGCGTATTGACTGGCGCTTTATCGATGGCGAGCTGTTCGTTCTCGACAACTTCCTTGATTCTTTGCGCGTGTATCCCAAGGAGGTTCCGGGTCTGCGCCCCGATTCTACGGATGGTATGGCGCTGCGCAATCAGATGCTTAAGGAGATGGAATCGCAAGGCGGGCTGTCTCGCGCCATTACGCTCAAGGCATGCGTGTCTGTTCCTGGTGCTCTGGAGGGAGAGACTGTTCGCGCGTGGCTACCCGTTGCTGCCGCCTGCCGTCAGCAGTCTCATATCGAGGTTCTCGATATGACGTCGGAGGGGTCCATTGCTCCTACGAATGCTTCGGCGCGTACTGCCTCGTGGGTCTCCTCGGCCGACCGATCGTTCTCGGTGACCTATCGTTACCAAATCGATGCCCCCTATTGCGATATCTATGGTGGCGCGCTCCCATCGCATCCCTGTATGGACGCGCCGCTGCCCGAGGACACCTCCGAGGACCGTCCGCACATTGCGTTCACGCCGTATCTGCAGCAGCTAACGGCCCGTGCTATTGACGGGCTCGATGATCCGCTCGATCGCGCCCGTGCTATCTATGATTACCTGACGCAGTACATCGACTATCGCTATCAGCCGCCGTACTTGCTTTTGGGATCTATTGCCGATGACTGCGCGCATTCGCTCCGCGGCGATTGCGGCGTTATGGCGCTCACGTTTATCACCATGTGCCGTATCGCGGGCGTGCCTGCCCGTTGGCAGAGCGGCCTGTATGTTGCGCCCGATTCGGTGGGGTCGCACGACTGGGCAGAGTTCTATACGCCGCAAACCGGTTGGCTCAACGCCGACGTGTCATTTGGATCTTCTGCTCGCAGGATGGGGGAGGAGTGGCGTCGCCGTCACTACTTTGGCAATCTCGACCCGTGGCGTATGGTGGCCAACAATCGATTCCAGGCAGAGTTTGAGCCCTCTTTCGACGGCATGCGCGAGGACCCTTACGATAACCAGATGGGTGAGGCTTCGGTTGACGGTCGCGGATGCCGTCGGCGCGAGATGCTCCGCACGGTCGAACTCATCGAAATGCTCGAAGTTCCATTTTCGGACTAATCGGTAGAAAGCTGTGATAAACTAACTCACGCATTGTGTGCCCGAGTGGCGGAATTGGCAGACGCAGTGGACTCAAAATCCACCGTTGGCAACAACGTGCGAGTTCGAGTCTCGCCTCGGGCACCATACATGCAAGTGAGCGTTCAAGGGGGTCAAGGCCCCCTTTTTCGTGCCGAACTCGCGTGAGCGCGCGGAGCGTTAAGCAAACAGGCCTGTGGCCTGTTTGTAGCGGAGCGTGGCGAGGGCGCCGTGCGCCCGAAGCCCGGGGCTTCGCGAAGCGAAGGCCCTTCGAGTCTCGCCTCGGGCACCATACATACAAGCGAGTGTTCAAGGGGGGGGTCAAGGCCCCTTTTTCGTGTACGTAATGTGATAACGTGCTGTACGTGTTATTATTCGCAAGGCGTTGTTCCCGCAATGCCCTAAAGAGGAACCTGAGGGTTCCCACCTTTTGGCGCCAATGAGCAGCTGACTGGTCATACAACTTAGATTCCCTTCCTCAAATCGAGGAGGTCTATGTGTACGACCTGGTTGCTGAGAAGCGCCGGGTTATTTTTTTATGAATGGAGGTAGGGAAAATAGCTAAGTCTGATGACACCCGCATCAACGACGAGATCACTGCATCTTCGTGCCGTTTGATTGGCGTCGATGGCTCTCAGCTCGGCCTGTTCGCCATCCGCGATGCCCAGCGCGTCGCCGACGATCAGGGTCTCGACCTGGTCGAGATCGCTCCCAACGCGGAGCCGCCGGTCTGCAAGGTCATGGACTACGGTAAGTTCAAGTACCAGCAGGCCATGAAGGCCAAGGCTGCTCGTAAGAACCAGTCCAAGGTCGAGGTCAAGGAAATGAAGTTCCGACCCAAGATTGACGTTGGCGACTACGAGACCAAGAAGGGCCACGTTCTGCGTTTCCTCAAGAAGGGCGCACGCGTTAAGATCACCATCATGTTCCGCGGCCGTGAGATGGCTCACCCGGAGCAGGGCCTTAACGTTCTCGAGCGTCTCGCCGAGGATCTCAAGCCTTACGCTACGGTCGAGTCCAAGCCTAAGATGGAAGGCCGTAACATGCTTATGCTGCTCGCCCCGATTAAGGGCGCCTTCGATGAGGATAAAGCGGCAAGCGATACCAAGTAACTAGTGTTCTGTAACCGATTAAGGAGTATTTCATGCCTAAGATGAAGTCCCACAGCGGCACCAAGAAGCGTTTCCGCAAGACTGGTACCGGCAAGCTTATGCGCGCCAAGGCTTTCAAGAGCCACATCCTGAGCAAGAAGTCCACCAAGCGTAAGCGTGGCTTCCGTCAGGAGACCGAGATCGCCGCTGCCGACCGCAAGGTCATCAAGTCGCGTCTCGCCTAAGTTCGCGTTCCCGTTTTTCGTTTTACCGTCTAGGAGTTGATAGAACATGGCACGTATTAAGCGCGCTGTTGCCGCCAAGAAGAAGCGCCGTACCGTTATGCACCGTGCGAAGGGTTACTATGGTGCCGCTTCGCGTACTTACAAGCATGCTAAAGAGCAGGTCCAGCACTCCCTGCAGTATCAGTATCGTGATCGCCGCAACAAGAAGCGCGAGATCCGTTCTCTCTGGATCACTCGTATCAACGCTGCTGCTCGCCTGAACGACATCTCTTACTCTCAGTTCATGCACGGCCTGAAGGTTGCCGGCATCGAGCTCGACCGCAAGGTCCTGGCTCAGATGGCTTACGAGGACATCGAGTCCTTCAACGAGCTGGCTACCATCGCCAAGAAGGCTCTCGAGGCCTAATTGCTTCTTGCATCTTAAAGGGGCGCTTCCAATCCGGAAGCGCCCCTTTTTGATTGATTAGGGATGTGATCGATTTGGGACGTAGCCAAACCGATCAATTCGATAGCGTCCGAGTTGCAAGGAAGAGCAGGTAGCGTATGTGTCAAAGATTTTTGACACTCTAATCTGCGCGCAGCCATCCGTATGGGTTTGATTTTGGGATTACGCTTTGCTTGCCGGCTTCTGTTGTGTAGCCGCCCAATAAGAGTTGAGATGCATTCGAAGGGAACGCCATGCAGCTGCCAAAACACCTTAAACAGTATCGACTCGATGCTGGTTTGTCCCAGGAGGATCTTGCAAGGCGCATTTTTGTAACACGTCAGACCATCAGTAATTGGGAGCGCGGTAAAACGTACCCCGACATCCAGAGTCTCCTACTGCTGTCTGAACAACTGGATGTAACCATTGACGAGCTTGTTAAAGGCGATATTTCAATAATTAGAGAAAGGGTTGAACGCGATAGGGGCACGCTCTATCGCTTGGGTGCGGGGATGTTGGCTGCGCTTCTTGCGTTTACCGTCTCTATGGCCTGGCTCATGTGGCAACAAAACCACGGGTGGGGGATGGTCCAGTGCGTTCCGACGATGGTGTTGGCAGGCGTCTTTGGTGCTGGCGCAATGTGCTGCGCGCTTGCAGCGGAACATATCAAGAAGAAGAATGATTTGGTGACGTATCAAGAGATATCCGACTTCTTGGACGGAAAGAAGGCGGACAGCGAAGAGACGAGGACGGGCTGGGCTTATGAGCATCCACAGCTTGCGAATGCCATCAAGTTTGCCGCAGCGGCTCTTATTGGACTAACCGTTTTTGAACTCGTTAACGCTGCTATGTCCCATTTCTAATGGGTATACAGCCATTAATGCGGCCGAAGCTTAACCGTTGGAAAACCGAACGGCCGCTCTAATAGGGGAGCCGCGGCCCTGTTCTTTTTAGGCTCTCACAGAGAGGGTCCATCCTCATTTGTGTAGGAAATGTGTACGCCCGAGATTCCCGCCCGCACCACCCCTCCGGTCTGGCAATATATCTCCTTGCCGCGCGGCCCGGTCGGACCGGATCA
>UQPJ01000039.1:0-20915 GCA_900543015.1 uncultured Collinsella sp. | reverse complement strand
GATTAATGGATGGAAACGGATGTTCTATCGGGACACACATTTTGTCCTATAAGCCGCACATTGGCTTGGCGTATTCGGTGGGCCTTTCCCAGGAGCTGCGCGACGACATGGAAGTCTATGCGCACGACCTGGGCTTTAAGGACGTTACCTGGACGCAGGTTGGCGGCGTCATCTCGAGCCATTGCGGCCCGACCGCCTTCGGCGCGGTGCTCACGCTTAAGGCGTAAAGGCCGCAGGCGAGCGTTCTCCAGCCTGACATCTCGACGTAGCCCCCCAGCCATGGTGATGGGGGATAGATTAAAACGTGCCGTTCTAGTCCGAGACGTTTAAACGCAAACGTATGGGCTAGAATGGCTCTGGCATTTTAATTGGTTGCATCCAAGGAGAGGCAAGGTAGCGCGAATGGCAGAAATGACGCTTGAGGGTGTGGACGCTCGTCCCGAGGACTCTGCGTATGCCCTGGGTCGCGTGCATTCGATCGAGACGATGGGAACGGTCGACGGACCCGGCATCCGCTTTGTGGTGTTTGTTCAGGGCTGTCCCATGCGCTGCGCGTATTGCCACAATCCCGATACCTGGTCTGTTAACGGCGGCACGATGGTGACCGTCGAGCATCTCATGGACGAGTTCCAGAGCAACCATGAGTTCTACCGTAGCGGCGGCATTACCGTTTCGGGCGGCGAACCGCTCCTGCAGCCCGAGTTTTTGGCCGACCTGTTCCGTGCAATGCACAACAACCCCGATGGCCGCGTACACACCTGCCTAGACAGCTGTGGCTATGCATTTGATCCCAAGCATCCGGAGAAGTTCGATGCTGTTCTCAACGAGACCGATATGGTGCTGCTCGACATCAAGCATGCCGATCCGGTTGAGCATAAAAAGCTGACCGGTTGCGATCCTGCGCGCATCCTGGCGTTTGGCGATGAGCTTGCCCGTCGCAAGATTAAGGTTGTTATTCGCCACGTGGTGGTGCCGGGTATCACCGATACGGCGGAGGAATGCGAGAAGCTCGGTCGCCTGATCGCTCCATGGCACAACGTGGTGGGCCTGGAAATGCTGCCGTATCACACGATGGGTGTCGTCAAGTACGAGCAGCTGGGTATTCCCTATAAGCTCGAGGGCGTGCCCCAGATGGATACCGCGCGCATGCCCGAGCTGCGCAACGCCGTCATGGCCGGCATGAAAAAGCGCCGTGCGGAGCTCAGGTCGGCCATTGGCTAACAAGCCCGTCCCAAATTGACTACCCTTTAAGATGTGCAACAAGGTGGGTTGGGTCAGCGAGGATGGTTACTATTCGACATGCGATGCGGGCCTTATCGACATCGATGGCCGTACCTATGTCATGAGCGTCATGACATCGATGCCGTGGAGCGACCGCTCGAGCGAGGTTACGGCCGCGATTGCAAAGGCTCTGTTTGATACGCGAGCTGCACTGGCTTAGCGTGTTCGTTTGGCGAGGTCAAACAAAATGCTGGTACCATACCGTGGTTGAGAATTTCGTATAGGTTTGGGGAATGGTATGGCTACCATCGCGATTATCGGTGCGCTCGAAAAAGAGATCATGCAGATTAAGGAAGAGCTGAGCGACGTTTGCGAGGCGCGGGAGGCAGGCTTGACCGTTGTGAGCGGTGAGCTCGACGGTCTGACAGTTGTCGCCACAACGGCGGGCATGGGCACGGTGAACGCCGCCGCTGCAACACAGCACCTCATTAGCAAGTATGCTCCGCAGGCTGTTGTGTTTTCGGGCATTGCGGGCGGTTTGAACCCCAAGCTCCATATCGACGACGTGGTCATTGGCAAACGCCTACGCTATCTGGATACCGATACCGCGCTTATCGCCGAGTCCGCACCGGGGCTCGAGGAGTTTGGCTCGACACCCGCGCTGGTCGATATTGCCGTCGACGTGCTTGCTGAGCGTGGGTTTGTTGATGCTTCGACAAATGCAGCCGCTTCGAACGAGGGAGCCAAACAATTCCTGGTCGGCACGATTGCCACGGGTAACCGCTTTGTGACGGGCACCGCCATGCGCAACGACGCTATCGAGGCGACGCATGCCGATTGTGTCGGCATGGAGGGCGCGGCAATTGCCCATGTCGCAACCAAAAATGGTGTCGATTGCCTGGTGTTGCGCGCTATCAGCGATAATTGTGACGAGGCGTACGATGCAATTTGCGACCGAGAGTTCGATCTGTTCGAGTACGCGCGTGTCGCAAGTGACATCACGCTCGATATCGTCCGCCGCATTGCTGCTGCGCAATAGCGCGCTCTTTTGTAAGAACCTACGACCAAGGAGTGTCCATGGCCGATTCCATTAACTACCAGCTTGCCAAGTTCGTCGCCAGCTACGGCAAGGTTTCGCAGATTCCCGAGTCCACCTGCCCCGAGGTGAGCTTTGTCGGCCGCTCCAACGTGGGCAAGTCGTCGATTATGAACAAGCTCTTTGGCCGCAAGAACCTGGTCAAGGTTTCCAGTACGCCGGGCAAGACGAGCAACATCAACTTCTTTGAGGCCGACGACGTGCATTTCGTGGACCTGCCGGGTTACGGTTTCGCCCGTCGCTCCAAGGCCGAGCGCGACCGCTGGGCCGAGCTTATTGGCGACTTCTTTGACTCCGAGCGCAGCTTTAACCTGGTCGTGTCGCTGGTGGATATTCGTCACGACCCGAGCAAGCTCGATCACGACATGATCGACTATCTGCAGGGCAACGAGTTCAACTTTATCGTCTGCCTCACCAAGGCCGACAAGCTCAGCCGCACCCAGCAGGCCCGCCAGGCAGCAGCCATCAAAAAGCAGCTCAACGTCCCGGCCGAAAACGTGATCATTACGAGCTCCCAGACCGGCACCGGCATCGACGAACTCAAGCGCCGCATCGCCGAGGCTTGCCTCTAGTCAGGCTGCAGCCCCTCAAAAGCTCTCATCTATATCACCCCAGTGATAGTTATTGGTAAACTATCACTGGGGTGATATTTTTAGGAGGTCGATATGGAGCTTTGGCACGGGTCGGAGGTTGTTGTCGAGCATCCATTGTTGGATAAATGCAGGCAATTCAATGACTATGGGCGCGGGTTTTATTGCACACCACATGAGGAAATGGCAATGGAATGGGCATGCCGGATCGAGTCTGATGGCATTGCCAATCGATATGAGCTTGATTTAGATGGCCTTTCGGTCTTGGATTTAGAGTCTGGGGAGTTTTCAATCCTCAATTGGCTTGCGATTTTGGCCGACAACCGGGAGTTTAATGTCTCGACGCCGCTGGCACGCGAAGGACTTCGGTATTTGCTGGACAACTGCCTGATTGATATTTCTCCCTATGACGTTATTCGAGGCTATCGCGCTGACGATTCCTACTTTTCGTTTGCAAGACAGTTCGTTAACGGCATGATTTCGCTCAGGCAATTGCAGCGCATTATGTTTTTGGGGGATTTGGGCATTCAATATGCGCTTATGAGTGAGCGCGCGTTCTCGGCGATCAGGTTTCGCGATTGGAAGCAGGCCTCGGGAGCTGAGTTTTATCCCAAACGATTTGAGCGAGAACAGAACGCTCGACGTAAGTACCTGGATACGGTAAACGGATTTGACACCGAGGGTGTCGACATTAGGGATTTGATGTCAGGGAGGGTTGATTTAAATGATCCAAGAGTTAACGGATCGTGGGCCGAGTAGGACATATCCCGTCTATTACCTTGAGGACGCAATGAACAACCTCGGGGATTGCTTCGACTATGCCGTTAACGATTACGGAGCAGAAGGATCGGAAGTTGCTGAACTCTTTTGCCTGAGCGGCGTAGCTCGCGAGTTCGAACGCGGCAACGCATGGGTAGTGTCGGGAAAATCGGGCGTTGAGCTGTTCGCGCTTATCGCCGAAAGGTCGGGCTATCAAAACGGGCCTATACCGGACTGTGCCTATCGATTTGAGAAGACGCCGGAATATTGGGCGGGCTGGATACTGGCATACCTGCAGTGGCGCCTAGGAGAGTCTTTCGAAGATTTGCTGCATGTCGTTCCATTCGATGTGCTACGCAGTCTGTACTACCCCTGGCACGAAGCCTCGGAGGAACGCGTGGCTCGCCTCGTCTGCGATATGGCGAAAAAAGCGTCCAGGCAAACCAAACTTGCGTTAGCGAGAAAGAAGCTTAAGAAAACTCAACAAGACCTAGCATACGAATCGGGTGTGTCACTCCGCTCAATCCAAATGTACGAGCAGCGCCAGAGAAACATCAATGAAGCTTCGGTAACAACCGTAAGGGATATGGCGAAAGTCCTGCACTGCAGCATCGAAGACATCTTAGAGCCAGTCTTTGAATACAAAGAAACTAGCGCAGCCTAAAAGAGATGCTGGCCGCTGATTGCTCAAGTTGCAGTTCGAGCAATTTGAGCAGCGAAGCCGGCTGCCTAGTGGGGGCATGTGGGCCTTTTAGGTATCAAAATCCGCCTACGTATTGAAATGCCCCGCCAAGCTAAAGTGCTCGGCGGGGCATATTTCGATTGACGATGCTAGCAGGGGTTGAACTTTAATATGCCGCGAGTAAGAGGCGTCTGCATTTAGCAATTAAAGTAAATTATTCAATTCGGGTGCTCAGCCAGTATTCTCCATTTGAAGCTAAGATTGCGTACGTAATTCCATTTTTGACAGTTGGCGTACCTACGCAGGCAGCGCCAATCTCCTTAGCGTCGGAAAATGAGAGTGTTGGATCAATTGCTTGTATGGTTGCTAATGCTGTCGCCGCGGCATAATCTGAATTTTCGAAGTACATGACTATGTTTTTGAAGCAGTTTTCTGATCCAAGATAGCTGAATAGTAGTTGACTGCTCGAGTCCGAGAAAAAACCTCCAATACCGGCAAGCGTAGAGCCATTTTTTATCTGAAGCTCGAGTCCCGTGCCGCTATCGTCTAACTCGTAACTCGCCTTCATACTGCTGCAATTGGGAATATCGGAGAATTCCTCGTTAAGTCGTTCAATAAAGCCTTCAGGTGAAATTGAAAACGATCCGTCGCCAAGAAAGGAAGTAATTTCCTTTTCGTTGCGGGTGTCAACGACCTCTCCGCATTTTTCGCATTCTCGTATTTCCTTTGAGGTGGCGTCTACGTAGTCAACTTCGGTAGTCCACGAGCCCGGTTGGTGTCCGAGTGGCTCCCCTTTCGTTTCGCCGCAACGCTGGCAGGTCTTCGGTGTCGTACAAGTTGCTTCTTCCCATTCGTGCCCGAGAGGCTCTCCCTCGGTTTTGCCGCAACTTTTGCATACACGGGGGCTAGTGCAGGTTGCATTGGCCCATAGCTTGTGGCTACAAAACAATTGAGGAAACAGCATGGGCAAACTGAAGATGATGACAACTGCCACGGCAGCTGCGATTGCCGCTCGTTTTTTATTGCCTAATTTATGAATGGCCCGCGTTAGAAGTGAGTCGTTTTCTTCATTTTTGCGTGCGCCGTCATCTTCGTTTGATGGCGGAATTTCAGAGGAGGGGATGTCGCTAGCACCATCAGAAAACTGCTCGGCTTTGAAATCTGGCTTCCGCTCGTCGGACTCGCTGAGTGCCTTTTCCTCGTCGGGCTCCTTCATCTCGTCATTCATGTTTATCGAGGCTCCTTCCTAACTATGAATCTGCGATGGGCATTTTTGATAAGCGGAATGGCTGGTGACATAAATATCTCCCAGTTTGGGATATATCAAAATGGAATATAGCGTAAACGGCATGAACGTTGATGCTAACAGGACATGCGGAAAATGCCTTTCCCAGATTCGTCGGGAGCAAGGTATCACTCAGGTTGAACTTGCAAAGAAACTGGGGGTACCTCAGTCGTTCATCTCAAAGGTCGAGACCGGGGAACGCAGCCTTAGGGTCTATGAGCAGTTTGTCTATGCGGATGCACTCGGAATTACTGTTGAGACGCTAGTACGTAAACTTGGGGCTGTTTTGAGTAGCGGAGATAATTAGATGACGCCACGCATCGATCATCAATTAGAAATTAAAACAGAGCTATAGGGCGAATGAGATGCTGGGAAGTGCGCCTTTGTCAAATAGAAGCCAAAAAATCAGCCCGGCGACTTTCCAGAGCGTAGGTCCCTGTAGCCGCCGCCAGCGAAGTTAACATAGGGGAGGCCAGGGGCTTTGCTCCCAAATCTTTCCGCAGGACGGCAGGACCCCCGCCGCACGAAGTGCGCAGCGGGGGTCCTGCCATGTCCGAGGACGATTTGGGGGCAAAGCCCCTGGCCTCCCCGGCGGGTATAAGGTACGGCGACTACAGGTATTCGATCTGGGCGCCTTCCGTGTCGCACGTCAGAATATGCGTATCACACTTAGGGAACTGCTCGCGCAGCTTGACCTGCAAGAACTTTGCCACGATGGTGTCGTCAGTCACGGCCATGAGGGTCGAGCCGGAGCCACTGATCCAGATGGTCTTGGCGCCGCCGTTAAGGCAGGTGTCGCGCACAGCGTTGTAATCGGGAATCAGGCGGCGGCGATAGGGCTCCTGGATGCGGTCGTCGTTGGCGGCGGCAATCAGGTCAAGGTCGCCGGTCTCCAGGCCGCGCGTCATGCCGGCGATGCGGCCCATTTGCCATACGGCGGTGGAGAGTGGAATCTCCTGCGGCACGACCTTGCGCGCCTCACTCGTATGCACCTCGTAGGGCGGAATCACGGTAATAAAACGCAAGCGATCGCTCACCTCGTAGCGCAGGCACTGGGGGAGCGAATCAGTCGGCGTAAAGGAGCAAACGGCACCGCCCAGGATGGCAGGGGCGACGTTATCGGGATGGCCCTCGACCTCGGTGGCAATGCGGACGAGCTCGGCACGGTCGACGGTGTGGCCCGTCAGCGCGGCGGCCGCCATGATGCCGGCGACGACGCAGGTGGAGCTGGAGCCCAGGCCGCGAGCGACGGGCACATCGGTTTGAATGTCGATGGCAACGGGAAAAGCCGGCTCGCCCCATGCGGCCAGCGCATCCACAAAGCTCACGTAGACTAGGTTGTTCTCGTTTTGGAACTCCTCGGGGCAACCCGTGATGGTGAGCTTGTCGGCGCGCTCAAAGGTGAAGTGCGAGTAGAGGCTGACGGCCATGCCGAGGGTGTCGTAGCCGATGCCTAGGTTTGCGCTGGTGGCGGGGACGGTGATCTTGATCATGGGAATCTCCTGGGCGGTCTGCCTGTTTAGTTCGCTGCTCGGGCAGTCCTGGCTCGCTCGGAAAGCACATTAAGTGCTTTCCGGCTCGTGCGGAACTCGCGACGAACTAAACAACCAGGCACGCTGTGCGCGTTCGTCACCATCCCGGGGTGTATCTGATAAAAGAAGGTGCGCCGGCTTAACGCCGGCGCTTAATAAGGGGTTTAGTTGGTGGCCATCTTTTTTGCTGCAGACTCTACGTAGTTGGCCATGTCGGCTACGTCGCAGACGTCTTCGAAACGGACGGGTTTGGATTCGAGTTCGGCGAGCTGGGTCGGGGCGACCGTGTTGGTGGCCTGCTCGAGCACATGCATAGCCTCAAAATCATCCTCGGGAACGTCGAGCCCCAAGGCGTCGCAGCAGGCGCGCGGGAACTTGTAGGGGCTGGCGGTCGAAAGCAGCACGCGGGCCTTGGCGCCCTCGGCGGAAGCGACCTGCTCAAAGACGTGATAGCCGCAAGCGGTGTGCGGGTCGATTACGTAGCCGTTCGCACCCCAGCAGCTCTTGATGGCAGCGCGGACCTCGTCCTCGCTGGCCCAGCCGCAGCCAAACACGCTCTGGATCTTGGCCAGCAGCTCGGCGGGCACCTCGTAGCGGCCGGTCTGGGCAAGCTGCTCCATAAGGCCGGCAACGAGCTCACAGTCGCCGTCGGACAGGAAGTAGAGCATGCGCTCCAGGTTGGAGCTAATAAGGATGTCCATCGACGGCGAGATGGTCGTGAAGAACGGGCGGTTACGGTCGTAAACGCCGGTGGTCAGGAAGTCGGCAAGCACGTTGTTCTTGTCGCTCGCCACGACGAGCTTGGCGACGGGCAGACCCATGCGCTTGGCGTAGTAGCCGGCCAAGATATCGCCAAAGTTGCCGGTGGGCACACAGAACTCTACGGCGTCGCCGGCCTCGATAGCGCCGGCGCGCAGCAGTTGCGCATAGGCGGCAAAGTAGTAGACGACCTGCGGTACCAGACGGCCGACATTGATGGAGTTGGCGCTCGAAAGCACCGTGCCAGCAGCCTCCAGGCGTTCGGCAAGCTCCTTATCGGCAAAGATGCGCTTGACGGCGCTCTGGGCGTCGTCAAAGTTGCCGCGGATACCGCAGACGGCGACGTTTTCGCCCTCCTGTGTGGACATCTGCAGGTTCTGGACGCGGCTGACCTTGCCCTCGGGATAAAAGACGGTAATGCCCGTGCCCGGAGCATCGGCAAAACCAGCGAGTGCGGCCTTGCCCGTGTCGCCTGACGTGGCGGTGACGATCATGATGCGCTCGGCGCCGCCGTCCTTGGCGGAGGTGCGGGCCATAAGGCGGGGGAGCATCTGCAGGGCGACGTCCTTGAAGGCGCTCGTGGGGCCGCCAAAGAGTTCCATCACATAGGTCTGAGGGGCGTCAGCGCCCGGCGCAGCGTCGAGTTTGACGAGCGGCGTAACCTCTTCGCTCGCGAACGTGCCGCGGTATGCCTCGTCGACACACGCCGAAATTTCTTCGGCCGTGTAATCATTCAGTAACATTCCCAACACATCTTGAGCGATTTCAAAGTACGATTTATCTGCAAGCGAGCTGATATCGACCTGCTGGGTGCCGAGCTCGTCCGAGACAAACAAACCCCCGTCGGGAGCGATGCCGGTACGGATTGCCACCTTACTTGAGCACGATAAAGTGCGTCCACGTGTACTATGATAAGTTCCCATATAACACTGCTCCTCGGATGCCTTGGTCCCAATCGGTGAAACCATGGTATCAGAGCGCGCAAAATAGGTTCGCAGAGGCTTTTTAGAAAGGTAACCTCCAGCCCATGATTAAGATTGCCAAGTTTGGCGGCTCGTCGGTCGCCGACGCCGAACACTTTAAGAAGATCAAGGCCATCGTCGATGCCGACCCGGCTCGCCGTTTTGTGGTGGTTTCTGCCTGCGGTCGCCGTTTTAAGGGCGACACCAAGGTGACCGACCTGCTCTACCTGGTTAACGCGCACGTTAAGTACCACGTGTCGTGCGAGGAACTGCTCGAGGACATTGGCCAGCGCTACTTTGATATCGCTGACGAGCTAGAGCTCACCTATCCCATCCGTGAAGAGTTCGCGGCCTTTGCCGAGCGCGCCCGCTCCGGTGGCTACTCTACTGAGGAGCTCGTAAGCCGCGGCGAGTACTTTACCGCTCGCCTGATGGCTGAGTACCTGGGCCTACCGTTCCTAGACGCCGCGACGGTTGTGGCGTTCCATCACGACGGTACGCTCAGCATGAACCGCACCTCTGAGCTGGTGCAAGAGTACGGTCAGCAGGGTGGCTTTGTTATGCCCGGTTTCTACGGCGCGACGCGTGAGGGGCAGATCAAGCTGCTCGACCGTGGCGGCGGCGATATTTCCGGCTCGATTCTGGCCAAGTGCCTTGGTGCCGACCTGTACGAGAACTGGACCGACGTTTCGGGCTTCTATTCTGCCGATCCGCGTATTGTTCCCGAGGCTCAGCCCATTGCGCGCGTTACCTACGAGGAGCTGCGCGAGCTTTCGTACATGGGTGCAAGCGTCCTGCACGAGGAGGCCGTGTTCCCCGTGCGCGAGGCAGGCATTCCGCTGGTCATCAAGAACACCAATGCGCCGCAGGACCCCGGCACCATCATTAGCGAGACGGCTGACGAGGGTGAGGCGGAGCCTATCATTACCGGCGTGACCGGCAAGCGCGGCTTTGTCGCCATCAACGTTGCCCGCGACCGCACCAAGCCCCGTGTCGGCTTTATGCGCCGTGCACTTTCGGTGTTCGAACGCTATGACGTTTCCGTTGAGCACATGCCCACCGGCGTCGACCGCTTTGGCGCCGTGGTGCAGGAGCAGGATGTGCACGATTCGCTGTACTCACTCGTGGGTGACATCCAGCAGGAGGTCGAGCCGCTCGAGATCGAGGTTGTCGAGGGCTTGGCGCTCATCGCGACCGTCGGTCGTAACCTGCGCGGCCGCGCAGGTATCTCGGGCCACCTGTTTGGCATGCTCGGCCAGGCCGGCGTGAGCGTGCGCATGATTTCGCAGAGCTGTGACGAGATCAATATCATTATCGGTGTCGAGGAGAAGGACTTCGACCTGGCGATTCGGACCATTTACCGTGCCTTCTCCGACGAAAACGGCATTGTGAAGGTCTCCGATCTGGAGGCTCCCGCGCCGGCTGAACCCGCCCTGGTCGCCCTCCACAAGTAGCGGCCATCCCGGTAGATTTTTGGGACATGCCTCAAAATCTACCGTGGGGCGTTTCATTTCGGTTTCGTTTCGACGGGGCGGGTTTCATATCCGTCCCGTTTTTGTATAAACTGGGCAAGACTATTCAGCCTGCTCGGCGTGCGGGCAAAAGCCACAACCTTAAAAGGGGGAAGCATGAAACAGTACACGGTTGCTATTTTGGGCGCGACGGGAGCTGTTGGCACCCAGATGCTCGAGTGCCTCAACGAGCAGGAGTTTCCGGTTGACAAGCTCAAGCTGCTGGCGAGCGCGCGCTCTGCGGGCAAGACTGTCGAGTTCCGCGGCGAGCAGGTTGTGATTGAGGAGGCTTGCCCCGAGGCTTTTGAGGGCTGCGACATCGTACTCGGCGCTGCCGGCGACGATATCGCCAAGGAACTGCTGCCCGAGGCCGTCAAGCGCGGCGCCGTCGTGGTCGACAACAGCCATGCCTTCCGTCTGGATCCCGAGGTGCCGCTGGTCGTGCCCGAGATTAACGCCGATGACATTAAGCGGCACCACGGCTTGATCGCCAACCCCAACTGCGCGACTATCATCGGCCTGGTTCCCACTTGGCCGCTACATCAGCTCGCCGGCGTGAAGCGCATGATCGTGTCCACGTATCAGGCAGCTTCGGGTGCTGGCGCTCCCGGTATGGCCGAGCTCGAGGCTCAGCTGGCCGCTCTGGGCCGTGGTGAGGAGATTCCCGAGCCGCGCGCCTTTGCCGCCCAGCTGGCGAGCAACCTGATTCCGCAGATTGGCGGTGTCAAGGAAGAGGGCTTTACCTCCGAGGAGATGAAGTTGCAGAACGAGGGCCGCAAGATCATGCACCTGCCCGAGCTGCGCGTGAACTGCACCTGCGTGCGCGTGCCCGTGCTGCGCTCGCACTCCGAGAGCATTACGCTCGAGTTTGAGCGCGACATTACGGTTGAGGAGGCTCGTGCTGCGCTGGCTGCCGCTCCCGGCGTCAAGCTGGTTGACGACATGAGCGCCGAGGACGCGCACGATCGCTTCCCCATGCCGATGGATACGTCCGACCAGGACCTGATTTGGGTCGGTCGCGTGCGTCGCGACATCTCGAACCCCGAGGCCGCGCGCGGCATCACCTTCTGGTGCTGCGGCGACCAAATCCGTAAGGGCGCGGCAACCAACGCCGTCCAGATCGTTAAGCTGCTCTGCGAGTAGCGGTTGACCTGTCCGGCGGGGGCCGGGCTTGGTTTTCAGAACGTCCTCGACCATGTGTGGCGCCTTGTCCTGCTCCTTCGGAGCCGCGGACAAGGCGCCACACTGGTCTGCGGAGTGTTCTGAAAACTAAGCCCGGCCCCTGCCTGCGGTGACTCGGCTGCGAGCGGCCTGCGATGGGGCCGTTGCTGGTTGGGGCCGCTGGGCTGATGTGGGGGCACGTGGTTGTTGCGGGCCCTGGTCCCGGCGGCGGCCCCGGCGCTTCGCGCCTGCCGCCTTGGGGGACTTTGGGGCGCGGCCGGCAGCTGTGGCGCGTTGCGCCTGCTGCCTGCGGGGACTTTGGGGTCGTGCGGCAGCTGCGGCGCTGTCGCGCTTGCTGCCTTGGGTGACTTTGGGGTCGATTGGGGTTGTCTGCACAATTCGCGGTATTATGTTGCGGAGTTTTGAAAGGAGCCGCTGGTGGTCACGACGACATTTGCCTCGCCTTTGGGCGAAATCTTGCTTGCCGCTGATGGCCGCGGTCTGACGGGGCTTTGGTTTGAGGGGCAGGAGCACTTTGGTTCCACGCTTCTCCGGGAAGACTCCGAACATGTTGAAGGCGCCGACGCGGTTTCCGGTACCGGTGGAATATCTTTGGTGAATCCCGCAAATGGTGCGGCCTCCTCGGTGCTCGAGCGTTCTTGGGCTTGGTTGAATGCTTATTTTGCAGGGCAGGAGCCTCGGTATACGCCGCCGTTGCATTTGATTGGCACGGCGTTTCAGCGTGAAGTCTGGTACGAGCTGCTTTCTATCCCGCGTGGCGAGGTCGCTACGTATGGCGAGATCGCCCAGCGTGTTGCCGCCCGCCATCGGGTGCCGGGGAACGAGGCACCCGTTGTATCTCCCCGTGCTGTGGGGGCTGCGGTCGCGCGTAATCCCATTTCGATTATCGTGCCGTGCCATCGCGTAGTTGCCGCCGATGGTTCGCTCAACGGATATGCCGGCGGGCTTGACCGCAAGGAGTGGCTGCTTCGGCTTGAGGGCGCGTACGAGGAGTAACGCTCGAGCACTTTGCATAACTAGGACGCCGTGAAAGGACGAGTCACTGTCCCTTCGCGCCCGGCATGCGTCAAAGCGCTCGACACGTGCGCCTTAAGTTTGGCTAAGCCACATCCTGCGTATTTAAAAACGCGCAGGTTGAGCAGCTAAGGCTGCGCTAAGGCGGTTGACGGTACGCTATCATCGGCAGTATCGAAACCTGTAGAGCCATGCGCCAAAGGAGCAACTATGAAGCTGATGCTTGCCGAGGACGAACCTGGTCTCTCCCGCGCCCTCACCGCGATTCTTCAACATAGCGACTACGAGGTTGACACCGCCCTCGACGGCTTGACGGCGCTCGAGAATCTACTCACCAACGATTACGACGCCGCAATCCTGGACATCATGATGCCCGGCATGGACGGCATCGAGGTGCTCAAGCGTACACGCGCCGCCGGAAAGCGACTGCCCATCATCATGCTCACGGCAAAAAGCGAGGTGTCCGATAAGGTCGAGGGCCTGGATGCCGGTGCCAACGATTACCTGACCAAGCCGTTTGCCGCCAAGGAACTGCTTGCGCGTATTCGTGCCATGACGCGTGCCGCGACGGCAATTGACGCCACGACGCTCAGCGTGGGTAACGTGCGCCTCGACACGGCGGCTTGCACGCTTGTGGGACCCTTGGGCGAGGAGCACCTGGCCAATCGCGAGTTTCAGCTTATGGAACTCTTTATGCGCAACGCCGGCACGCGCATGCCCACTGAACGTCTGATGTTCGAGGTTTGGGGTGAGGACGCGCCCGAAGGCGCCAACGTGGTGTGGGTCTATATCTCGTACCTGCGCAAAAAGCTGACGGCGCTTGGTGCCAACGTTGCCATTCGCGCGTCGCGTAACCAGGGCTATTCGCTCGAGGTTGTCGAGGAAGGCGAATAAGCGTGAGCGCGAGCGCGTGGTGCAAGCGCATGACGGAGTGGTTTCACGCCGCCTCGAGTAGTAAGGGGCGGGCTAATTCTGTTGACGCATTGGGCCGCCGTCTGCGTCGCAAGTTTATCCTCGTTGCCATGGGCGCCGTGACCGTGGTGCTCACGCTCATCATCGCCGGCATCAACATCGTCAATTATTCGCATGTCTGCAAGATGGCCGATGCTCGCCTGGACTATATTCTGGCGGGCAAGGACGGTATCGATTGGGGGGACGAGTCTAAAGCCGAGCCCGCTAATGGCAAGGATGCCGGCGATAGCCAAGCGGGCGTTCGCATCAGACACTTCGAAGGCATGACGGCGGAGTCTCCCTTCGACACGCGCTACTTTACGGTGACGATTGACGCCGGACAGGTTGCCGATGTCAATACGGCCCGCATTGCCGCGGTTGGTGCCAAGCGCGCCGCCAGTATTGCCGCAAGGCTGTATGCCAAGGGCTGGACCTCGGGCTTCTCTGGCAATTATCGTTATACGACCGACGTCCAGGACGACGAGATCACCTATGTGTTCGTGGACTGCTCGCGCGAGCTTGCAAGCTTTCATTCGTTTTTGAGCGCGAGCGTGGCGATCAGTTGCATTGGCTGGCTGGCGGTGCTGGCAATTGTGGCGGGTGCCTCGGGCGCGGTGATTCGACCGATGGTCGAGAGCTACAGCAAGCAAAAGCGCTTTATTACCGATGCGAGCCACGAGATCAAGACGCCGCTGGCTGTAATTGACGCCGCCAATGAGGTACAAGAGATCGAGAGCGGCGAAAGTGAGTGGACGCAGAGCATTCACGAGCAGGTTGCGCGGCTGACGGCGCTCACGGAGCGTCTGGTGTTCCTGGCGCGTATGGACGAGGGTTCGGCAGGCTTTACTATGGCGACGATTGATCTTTCGGAGGCCGTGGACACGGCTGCGACGCCATTTGAATCGGTGGCGGTTTCGCGCGGCAAGCGTCTGTCGACGTCGATTGCGTGCGGCGTGCGGGCCCATGCCGATGCTGCGGCGGTGGCGCAGGTGGTTGAGCTGCTTCTGGACAACGCCACGCGCTATGCGAGCGAGGGCAGCGTGATTGAGCTGAGCCTGCGTGCCGTTTCGCGCGTTCAGGGTAAGGGCGCCACCGAGCTTGTCGTATCGAACGCCGTGGACGAGCTGCCCGAAGGCGACCTAGATCGATTGTTCGACCGCTTCTATCGTGCGGACGTGTCGCGCAGCTCCAAGACGGGCGGCTCGGGCGTGGGCCTATCCGTGGTGCGTGCCATCGCCGAAGCCCATGGCGGGAGCGCTTCTGTCTGCGGCCACGGTAACCAGATTACCTTCACCGTCCGCCTCTAAGACCTGCCAAAAAGGGACAGGTTTATTTTGGCAGGTTTTATCTGGGGAAACGTCGATGGAGGAGGCTGTGGGCGGAAACTGTGTCCCGGTTTGACGCCTCGGAATGGGATGAGCTTTCCCCTTGGAGGGCCTAGCGGAAACCGTGTCCCGGCGTATCTGCCGGGCGGCTTCCTACGCCCGCTCCTGCAGGGCGTAGATCGATTTGTCCATGTTGAACAGGTAGGCCACGACGCAGACAATAAAGAACGTCGGCAGACTGCTAAAGCCAAAGACCTCGCAGCCAATAAAGATGGGCGCGAGCAGCGTATTGGTGGCGCTGCCAAAGACGGCGGCGTATCCCAGCGCGGCGCAGAGCTCGACGGGCATGCCGAGAATCCCGGCGAGTACGACACCCAGGCTGGCTCCGATGGAGAACAGCGGCGTCACCTCGCCACCCTGATATCCTGCGGCAAGCGTGGCGATGGTGAGTACGAATTTGAGCGCCCAGTCCCAAGGCATGATCGACGCCTCACCGTTGTCACCCAGTGCCGCGGATATCAGGTTGGTGCCAAGGCCGCAGTATCGCCCCTGCCACAGCGCGAACAGAATCGCCGACAGCGCAAGGCCCATAACGGCAACGCGAATGTAAGGGTTGGGGAGCAGCCGCGCTGCAAGGGTCTTGGCATGGGCAAGGCACCAGGCAAAAGCTCCACCTACCATACCAAACGCGATACCCAACAACGCCAGCGGTCCAAGACCGGGGAGGTCGAGCGCATACGAGGCGGTAACGGCGACCTCGAACTTCTCGAGCTCCAGGGCGCCGGAGGTCATGCTTGCGGCGAGCGATGCCGTAAGAGCGGGAAACAACGCGCGGTACTCCATGCGCCCTGCGACCAACACCTCGACCGCAAAGACCGTAGCAGCGAGGGGCGTTCGAAAGAGTCCGGCAAAGCCAGCGGCCATGCCGATAAGCAAAAACGTGTTGCCGGGGTCTCGGAAAGGTAGACGTCGGCCGATCCAATGCGAGACGGTTGCACCAATCTGCACGGCCACGCCCTCGCGCCCCGCACTGCCGCCAAAGAGGTGCGTCCCCCACGTGCTCAGCATAATGAGCGGCACCAAACGCGGGGAGATGGCGTCCTCGCGTCCGTGACCTACGTCAAATACCAAGCTCATGCCTCGATCGGTGCCTTTGCCCCAGGTGCGGTAGGCAAATACGATGGCCAAGCCCATGAGGGCGAGGAAGGGAAGGAGCAGTGCGATGTGCTCGTCGCGGAAGGTGCCGATTGCCAGGAGCACACGACCAAAAAGGGCACAGATGGCACCAACGATAACGCCGACGGGGATTCCGATGGCACCCATAAGCATGAGGCCGCTACAGGTATTGACCAGGCGTCTGGTCCTGCTCGATGCGCTGCTTTCTGACATTTTGCTTTCGACACTTGCTCTCTTGATAGAAAAAGAGCTGGAGTTGCGCATCGTTGAGAGGCTTTCCAGCTTTAGCAAAACAAACTTATAAGATGCGACGGGCCGCGTCAAGATAATTACCGGACGGCCTAGGAGGCGGCTGGTTGGCTGGCTTAAAACCTAGCGCGTGAAATGACGTCCCACGCTATTCAGCGCGCTTGATAGGATGACGAACCACGGTCTTAAGTTTCTCCGGTGCGCATTTGCGTGGATCGGAGAGATAGATTTCGTGATGTAAACGGATGTCTGAGAAGTCGGGAACATAACCCTGCTCGGTCGTATATTCATGCATAGCGTCTACGGTTGCCGGTTCGTTGTCGTAGGGCCCGGTGTGCATACATTGAACGCAGAGACCCTCGTCAACTTTAAGCAGTTCGACGGCGTTAAAGTCTAGTTTCTTTTTGGCCGTGGCTTCCGCGACGGCCCAATCAAAGTCATCCTGAGTGACGAAATCGGGCAGGCGGATGCACGAGATAAAGTTGAAATTGTCCTTGCGTGCATAATCGATGTCGCCGCACGGGGACTCTTGCCACCAGAAACCCTCGAGCGGCGGTACCACAAAGTCGAAATAGCCCTCGATACTCCTTGAGCCTTTCTTCGACATCTTGACGGTATAGGCGATGCCGTAAAGTAGCGGCAGGGCGTTTTGATACTCGCCACCTTCGGTATTTGGGTCGCCCTTTCCGCGAACGGCAACGTAGCTCATAGGCGGGACAGTTACGATACTCGGCTTGCTTGCAGGTTTGTAGAGCTCCTTGCATTCCTTCTTAAAGTCGAACGCCATGTTGGCCGCCTTTCTGCGTATTGGCCTGCTTAGATAGTTGAATCATATCATAGAAACGAACAGCTGTTCGAATGATTTGGCTGACAGATTGAGATGCGTGTGTTGTGTTTGGCGGTCGGCCTGACCCCGTCGATGATTTCTCTGCTTCCCCGGCGCCTCATCTATAGCTGCTGTTTCCTCATATAAAACCTTAAAACCTACCAAAATAAACCTGTCCCTTTTTGGTCGGTGGGAAATGGGTAATACTAAAGAGTTATCCGACCAGATGGGAACCGATCGATGGCTTATATCGAATTCAAAGACGTCATCAAAGCATACGGCGAGGGCGATGCCCGCATTCACGCGCTCGACGGCGCGAGCTTTACCGTTGAGCGTGGCGAGCTTGCCATTATCCTGGGCGCTTCGGGTGCCGGCAAGACCACGGCGCTCAACATCTTGGGCGGCATGGATACGGTAACCTCCGGCACCGTGACGGTGGACGGGCGCGACGTGAGCTCCGCCAACGAGGCACAGCTCGTGGAATACCGCCGCGCCGATGTTGGCTTTGTCTTCCAGTTCTACAATCTGGTCCCCAACCTGACGGCGCTCGAAAATGTTGAGCTTGCGGCGCAAATCTGCCCCGATTCGCTCGATGCCGAACAGACGCTTCGCCAGGTCGGCCTGGGTGATCGCCTCGCCAACTTTCCGGCGCAGCTTTCGGGCGGCGAGCAGCAGCGCGTGTCCATCGCTCGCGCACTGGCCAAGAATCCCAAGCTGCTTCTGTGCGACGAGCCCACGGGCGCGCTCGACTACAAAACCGGCAAGCAGATCTTGCAGTTGCTACAGGACACCTGTCGCAAGCAGGGCATTACGGTCATCATCATCACGCACAACTCCGCGCTCGCGCCCATGGCCGATCGCCTGATTCGCTTTAAGAATGGTCGCGTGGAGAGCGAGACGGTCCAGCAAAATCCCGTGCCTATCGAGACGATCGAGTGGTAGCGCCCATGGACCAGGACCGCCAAAACAGCCAGCGCCGCGACGCGCAGAACACGGAGCGCGAGCAGGATTTTACGACCTACCGCACCGCCCAAAGCTCAAACGATATGGTGCCGACGGTTTTTCGCCGTGGCATCTACCGCACAATCCGAGGCAGTCTTAAGCGCTTCTTGTCCATCGTGGTCATCACCGCGCTCGGTGTGAGCGTGATGTGCGGCCTCAAGGCGGGCTGCGAGGACTTGCGCGATTCGGTCGACGCTTACTTTGACCAGCAGAATGTTTATGACATCAACGTGCAGTCGACCTATGGTCTGACCGATGACGATCTTGCTGCGATCCAAGAGGTCGATGGCGTCGAGGCGGCCGAGGGCATCTATACCGAGACCGCTTATACCGCCGTGGGTACGACGCGCGAGCGCGTGGTCGTGCAGAGCCTTTCCAAAGAGAATATTGACCAACCGGTGCTAGTACGCGGCGAGCTGCCCGAGACTTCGGGCGAAGTGGCAGTGACCTCACGTTTTTTGAAGGCTTCGGGCAAGAAAATCGGCGATACGGTGAGCTTTGCCGCCAACGATGCGAGCTCGTCGAACCAAAGCGCCAAGGACCAGTTTGCCGATGGGGACTACACCATTACGGCTGAGGTCCTCGATCCCACTGATGTGAGCTCCGACTCGACAGTCAACGCCTTTCGCGCTGCTTCGACTGCGGACTACAAGTTCTACGTGAGCGAGGATGCCGCGACATCTTCTTCCTACTCCGCTGTCCACGTGGTCGTCGAGGGAGCCAAGAGCCTCAACTCCTATTCGGATGCCTACTCGGCAAAGATCAATGAGGTCAAGGGCAATATCGAGAAGATCCGCGAGGGGCGTGAGAAGGCGCGCGCTCAGGAGCTGACGGTCGACACACCGGCGAGCTTGGACGCGGCTGAGCGTCAGGCGAATATGGTCTTTGGGATCGAGCAGGACAACATCAATCGCATGTCCGAGGGCAGCGACGAGCGTGCGCAGGCGCAAGCCGACCTGGACCAGCGCCGCGCCGCCGCCGACCAGCAGTTTGCCGATGCCCGCGCCGAGCTCTCTGACCTGGGCGAATGCACCTGGTACATCCAGGACCGCGGCAATATCGCAAGCTACTCGAGCGTCGAGAGCGATAGTTCTTCGATCGAGGCCATCGCCACGGTGTTCCCGTTCATCTTCTTTATCGTCGCCGTGCTTATCAGCCTCACCACCGCCACCCGCATGGTCGAGGAGGAGCGCACGCTTATTGGCCTGTACAAGGCGCTCGGCTATTCACGCGGGCGTATCCTGTCCAAATATGTGGACTACTCGCTGTGGGCGTGTCTGATCGGTGGCGTGCTCGGCAACATCATCGGATTTGTGGGTCTGCCGCTGTTCCTGTTTACGGTGTTCGACGACATGTACTCGCTGCCCCAGATGCTGCTTTCGTACGACATCGTGTCCTCGATCGTTTCGGTGGCGCTGTTTGCCGTGGGCGTGGTGGGCGCTACGATTATCGCCTGCCGCCACGAGATGGCCGAGACCCCTGCCTCGCTCATGCGCCCCAAGGCTCCGCGCGCCGGTTCGCGCATTCTGCTCGAGCGCATCGGCTTTATCTGGCACCGCATGAGCTTTTTGAACAAGGTCGCTGCACGCAACTTATTCCGCTACAAAAAGCGCGCCTTTATGACCATCTTCGGTATCGCCGGCTGCACGGCGCTCGTGATTTGCGGTATGGGAATTCGCGACACGTCGGTGGCGCTTTCGCCCAAACAGTACGGGCATATCACGCGCTATGACTTGCTGGCGGTCGCCAATCCCGACGATTTTTCGCAGACGTGTGCGGCACTGGATGAGCGCGGCGCGGCCAATGATTCCAACGTGACTGTGACTTCGACGCTGCCGATTATGACCGACAACGTTACCTTTACATTCGGCGGAAAGAGCGAGACCGTGCAGCTGATCGTGGTGCCCGATGACCGCACGAACGACCTGAACGACTACGTGCGCCTAGAGGACGAGTCCAAAGAACCGCTCGCCCTGCGTGACGGGGATGTGTATTTGAGCAAGAGCTCTCAGCTGGTGCTGGGGATCAAGCCGGGCGATACGGCACACGTCCAGGATTCGTCGCTCAATGTTGCCAAGGTCAAAGTCAGCGACATCTCGCTCAACTATCTGGGCAACACGCTTTACATGACGCAGGGCACCTATGAGCGCGCGTTCGGTCGAAGTGCACGCCTTAACGGCGTCTTTGTGCTGCTTAAGGGTTCGTCGGCTGACCAGATTGCGTTTAGCAAGAAGCTTAAGAGTGACGGTTGGCTTACGATTTCGAGTACGGCCGAGCATTGGGAGAATTATGAGGCGAACTTTACGATTATCAATTCGGTCGTGGTGCTCGTGACCTTTATGGCGGCGTGCCTGTCGTTTGTGGTGGT
Organism: uncultured Collinsella sp.; assembly: GCA_900543015.1. Lineage (GTDB taxonomy): Bacteria > Actinomycetota > Coriobacteriia > Coriobacteriales > Coriobacteriaceae > Collinsella. The sequence goes on along the minus strand of UQPJ01000039.1, from coordinate 425 downwards.
GTTTACGCTGTCCAACACGAATATCTCCGAGCGCGAACGCGAGCTGGCGACTATTAAGGTGCTGGGCTTCCGTCGTGGCGAGGTGCACCATTACGTCAACAAGGAGACGTTGATCCTCACGGCGATCGGAGCCGCGCTGGGCGTACCGCTGGGCGGCTTGCTGGCCGAGAGTTTTACGTACATTTTGCAGATGCCGTCGCTGTACTTTGACGTCGAGGTCGAGCCGCTAAGCTACGTGCTCGCCGTGGTGCTTTCCTTTGGCTTTACGTTTATCGTCAACCTCGCCACCAACCGTACCCTCAACAAGATCGACATGGTCGGCGCCCTCAAGAGCGCCGAGTAACCTGCCAAAAAGGGACAGGTTTATTTTGGCAGGTTTTATCTGGGCAAACGCCGGACAACCATTATGTGGCCCGGCGTTTGCC
>UQPJ01000038.1:0-21461 GCA_900543015.1 uncultured Collinsella sp. | reverse complement strand
ATGCCGAAATGGCGCGAAGCACGCGGTTGACAAAACTATAGAGACACGTCCCAAAAAGACTACTTTGATTTTGTGTGCTGTGCGAAAGTTTGGGTAGTATAGCTATTCAATGCGGCGGGCTGCCGCGTGTTAACCGCTACGTACCGGAGGTGTTCCATGGTTCGTGTCGACATAGAGACCATCGTCATGGCCGCCGGTCCCGTGCCATCGCTTATCGTGCTTCGCGAGCGCTGCAGCAAATCGGACTCGCCCGCGCCGCTGCGTTCCCTTTCCATTCAGACTGGTTCGTTTGAAGCTGCTGCCATCAGCCGCGGCATCGATAGCGGTCGCGCCGAGCGCCCGATTACCCATGACCTGTTGCTCGATACCGTTGACGCCTTGGGCGCCAAACTCGAGCGCATTGAGATCGTTCGCGCCGAGCCGCCGGTGTTTTACGCGACGATTGTCGTACTGGCCGATGGTGACGAGCGCAAGATCGATGCCCGCCCCAGCGATGCCATCGCCCTTGCCGTGCGCAGCAATGCTCCCATGTTTGTGGAGGACGACATCATGAATCGCCTGGGCACCGTTTCTGCCCATGCCGAGGAAGTCGACGACGAGCAGGAGTTCGAGAAGTTCGACGAGTTCGTCCATACGCTCTCCCCCGATGACTTCTAAATGCGGGGCGTCCAGGTTGCGGAGCGTTCGCTGATGGCCGGCGGCATGTCGGCTGAGGCGGCCGCCATCGCGCGTGAAGCCCAGATGTGCTCGGAAGCATCCGAGGCGGCCCGCCTCGCCTATGTGACACAGGCCCGTACGCTTCGCGAGCGCCGCGGCTCGTTTATCAAGATGGTTGTCATCTCCGCCCTTGTCGCGGCAATCTGCTCGCGCCTTCGTGGTACAGTTGGTGCGCTTGGGTTTTCGATCTCTACGGGCCTGGTGATCTGGGGCGTGGTCGACGCGGTAATGCTGACCAGTCAGATCAAGGTGCTCGACAAGCGTGCGATGGATATGATGCACGCCCGCGACGCTGCCGCCAAGATCGCTGCTGAGGCACAAGAACTGTAACGACGCCGGACTCGATGGGAAGGTCTAAAGATGGCACAGGATATGCAGGACGCCGGTAACGTCTCCGCCGAGCTCGACGCCATGGTGTGCGATCTGATTGGCGCCTTCTTGGACGACCTGGCCGCGGGCGAGAACCCGGGCGTGGTTGTGGCAATTGAGGACGCCGCTTCCAACCGTTATCTGGCCGCACTCGACGAAGATGGCGAGGAGGCATGCCTGGAGGCTGCCACCAACTTTATCTCCGAGCACAAGATGGGTCTTAAGGACGAGGGCCTGGGCCGTATCGCCCGCTATGCCATCGGCTACACCGGCTGCGTCGAGATTGACGGCGGCTATCACGATGCTCTGCTCGTGAGCTTCTTCGAAACCACGCTCGAGAGCGGTTTTTCGGCATACGTGCTGTATGAGGGCATGGGTGCCGGCGATGGTTTTATGTGGAGCGACCCTGAACCTGCAGGTGAGGAAACCCCTCTTATCTAAAATCGCTAAAATAAACGAGTTTTCGGTAAAAGGCTCAATATTCCCGCTGAGCGTTGTATCGCTGGGCGGGTCGCATACGCGTGCCGTTTGTATATGGATAGAAGATAGGGGAACTACATGCGCGTAGACAATCTGAGGAACATCGCCATCATCGCCCACGTCGACCACGGCAAGACGACGATGGTCGACAAGCTCCTGCGTGCCACGGACGCCTTCCGTGCCAACCAGCAGGTCGAGGACCGCGTCCTGGACTCTAACGACCAGGAGCGCGAGCGCGGCATTACGATTCTCGCCAAGAACATCTCTATCGAGTACAAGGACGTTAAGATCAACGTCATCGACACCCCGGGCCACGCCGACTTCGGCGGCGAGGTCGAGCGCGTGCTGCGTATGGCCGACGGCGCCCTGTTGCTGGTCGACGCTTTTGAGGGTCCCATGCCCCAGACCCGCTTCGTGCTGCGTCACGCTATCGACACCGGCCTTAAGATCATGATCGTCATCAACAAGATCGACCGTCCGGGTGCCAACCCCGAGAAGGCCTACAACGACTGCCTGGACCTTATGGCCGACCTGGGCGCTACCGACGACCAGCTTGAGTTTGCCATGGAGCATGTCATCTACGCCAGCGGCGTCAACGGCTTTGCCCGTCATGATCCCGAGGACGGCAACATGGACATGTACCCGCTGCTCGACATGATCATCGACGACATGCCCGCACCCGAGGTTGACGAGACCGCTCCGCTGGCCATGCAGTGCGTGACCATCGATCACTCCAACTTCGTCGGCCGTATCGGCATCGGCCGCGTGTACTCCGGCACCATCCACCAGGGCGACCAGATCTTGGTCGTCAAGAACGACGGCTCCAGCGCCACCGCTACCGTCAAGCAACTCTTTACCTTCGACTACCTGGGCCGTACCGAGTGCCAGGAAGTCGGCGCCGGCGACATTGCCGCCGTTGTGGGCATCGACCGCACCGATATCGGCGATGTCTACACCGACCCCGAGAATCCCGTCGAGCTCGAGCCCATCGAGATCGACCCGCCGACCCTGTCCATCGTCTTTGAGGCTTCGACCTCCCCGCTCGTCGGCCGCGACGGCGATATCGTTGGCGCCCGTCAGCTCAAGGAGCGCCTGTTCAACGAGGCCGAGAACAACGTGACCATGAAGATCGAGGAGCTCGAGGACAAGAGCGGCGTCGAGGTCTCGGGCCGCGGCATTCTGCACCTGTCCGTTCTGATGGAGTCCATGCGCCGCGAGGGCTTTGAGTTCCAGGTCGGTCGTCCGCGCGTTCTGTTTAAGAAGGACGAGAACGGCAACAAGATGGAGCCTGTCGAGCAGGCCGTCGTCGAGTGCCCGGACGAGTACTCGGGCAAGGTCGTTGAGGTCTTCGGCACCTCCGGTGGCATCATGACGAGCATGGATACCTCGGGCATCGTGACGCACCTTGAGTTTAAGATCCCGACGCGTGGCATCATGGGCCTTAAGAACCGCATCATGAACGTCACCCACGGCGAGGGCGTGTTCTACCACACCTTCCTGGAGTACGGTCCCTACGCCGGCGAGATCGGCAACCGTCAGAACGGTGCCATGATCTCCATGACCACCGAGAAGGCCGTTGCCTATGCCCTGGGCACGCTGCAGGAGCGCGGCCAGCTGTTTGTTGAGCCGGGCACCGAGTGCTACGAGGGCATGATCGTGGGCGAGCGCAGCAAGGCCGGCGACATGGTCGTCAACATCGCCCGTACCAAGAACCTGGGCAACCAGCGTTCCTCGACCTCCGATATTTCCGTGCAGCTGGTGCCGCCCCGCACCTTCTCGCTGGAGGAGGCGCTGGAGTACATCGCCGACGACGAGCTGGTCGAGATTACTCCCAAGAACATTCGATTGCGCAAGCGTCTGCTCAACGCCACCGACCGCAAGAAGGCTGCCGTCCGCGCCGGTCAGGTCAACAAATAAGCGCTGGGGCTTATAACCGCCAATAAGAAAGGGCGTCGACCGCGATGGTCGGCGCCCTTTTTGGTGCAAGGGGGACAGGTTCGCTTGCACCACCACAAAGGTGCCTGTCCCCTTTGTGGTGGTTGGCGGCTAGGCGGTGGGGAGTTCCGGCGTATTAGCCGGCTGTTGCGACTTGAGGTGAGCGTTGCGCCAGATGATCTGGATAACATAGCCGAGCGTGAAGACAAAGGCCACGCCGCTGATGAAATCGCCTACGAGGGGGATTGCCGTAAGTGCACCTGCGATCACGCCGCCGGCGGCCGCCATGGCGTAGCGGTTCTGGCTGTGTCCGACCATGCGCGCGATCGCGCACCCTGCAAAGGCACTCGACACCAGCGCGATGCCAATAACACCGCACATGAGGGCTCCGGCAAGCGACAGACCAGCGATAGAGATAATTAGCAGTAGGACGGCGGGGACGATAGCAATCGTGCCCAGAAGACCGCTCACCCACAGGGGCATGGGGCGCTGGTGGAGCATGCCGGCGGCGCTGGCGGTTGCGCGCGGAAAGACGAGTTCGAGCAGTAGGGCGACAAAGCAGGTCGAGAGTGCCGCGGCGACGATACCGCCGATGACATCGTTAACGGTGGAAGTATCCTCGCTCTCGGTGCGGTCGATCTTGAGCGCGCCGACCTCGGCTCCCGCGGCGCGCTCGGGGTCCTCGGAGACGTGCGCGTTCACGGTGCCGGTGATGTGGGCGTTCTTGCCCAGGATGAGCTTATCGGCCCAAACCTCGACATCGCCCTCGACGGTGCCATCGATAGTCACCGTATCGCCCGCAAGCGCTGCCGACTTGGTAGAGCCGCGCAGGGCAACCGTCTCGCCTATCGCATAGAAACAGTTGGCGGTGCTGTCGGAATTGAGCACGACATGCTGGCCGGCAACGGTCACGCTGCCATCAACCGTAGTCTTGGCAATGTCGATGGTGCGCGCCGCCAAGCGGACGGCGCCGCCCACCGTGCAGTCGCGGATGGAGAGGCTCTCGCCTGCTGCAATTATGTCGCGGCCGATGGACGCATCGTCCAAGTTGAGGGCCTGACCTGCCCAGTACAGGTCACCTTCGACGCCGGACGAATTGGCGTCATTGTCGGTCGCAAGTACGTTGCCTGCGGTGTCTGTGCCGGCGAACGACGCCGCGGGAAGTGCGGTGACCGCTAGGGCGACGAGCGCGAATAGGATCGTGATGCGGACCCACGCTTTACGGCGCTGGGTCGACGGGAATTGATTACAGGGCATAGTGAATCCTTCGTCAGATGCTCGACATACACCTAACAGGGTACCCAACGCGTGGGCGCTCTAAAAGAACCTCTCGGTTGCATTTCGAAGGGTCGTGCCGTGCTGTTTACTTTTTACGGTGCAAGAAGCGCGCGATATCTTCTTCGGTGGGGCTTTTGATGTCAAAGCGCAGCGAGAGCCAGCGCAGACCCATGGTCACGACAACGCATACGACCAGCGCGGCGACATTGCTCATAATGCCGCTCATAACGAGACACACATAGCTTGTCGATCCGGCGATGGCGGCGATGGCATAAAAGTTAGTACGTTGGAAAATGCCTGGAACCACGCCCATAAAGCCATCGCGCAACATGCCGCCGCCCACCGCGGTGAAAAAGCCCATCATGATGCACACCGCCGGTGCAAAGCCGTAGACCAGCGCCTTGTCTGCTCCAGTGGCGGCGTAGATGCCGACCGAGATGATGTCGAGCAGGGGAATGAGTTTTTCGGGCTTGTCGACGATTGCCGGGAAAATATAGATGATGGCTGCCGTGGCAATGGAAAGCGGCAGCGCCATTGGCTGGTTGAGGATGTAGACGTTGCCCACCTGCAGCGTCATGTCGCGTAAAAGACCGCCGCCCAAGCCACAGACCACGGCGAGCGCAACTGCACCCACCAGGTCGAGTTTGTGCTCGCGCGCGACCAACACGCCCGAGATTGAAGCCGCGACGACGGCGAACATTTCGAGCCAAAACGGGATGGCGACCATGGCATCCGTGGCGTGTGAGGTAACGGTCATAGCGGCGACGACGGGCAAGATGGGGTCCTTTGGATTACGGATTTGGACAATGCCCGTACATAGTACATGTTCGGCGCCGATTGCGACCCTATTGCTCGGCAAACGGTCGGGACTGGATGCGGGCGTAGGTTCCATGTTTGGGGATCTGGGTCGATGCTGAACGCGATGGGGGCGTGGTTGAATAGGAGGGATGTCTAAATTTTGAGCAGCGCTCAAAATTTATCCGGTCGGCTTACGCCGACCGCGCTGCGCTAAAAACGCGCCACTGGCGCGTTTTCTTTACGCTCCGCGCCCTGGCGGGTTCGAATCCCTCCTCCTCCGCCGTATTTGCTTGTAAGGGACTCTAAACAAAAAAGCCCCCGTTTTCGGGAGCTTTCTCAACCAAAATGGCGGAGGAGGAGGGATTCGAACCCTCGTGACCTTATACAGGCCAAACGGTTTTCGAGACCGCCGCATTCAACCACTCTGCCACCCCTCCGCGTGGGGTAAAAACAAAGCAGGCTCGAAGGCCTGCTTTGGAATTAACTGGCGGAGAGTCAGGGATTTGAACCCTGGAGACGCTTTTGACGCCTACACGATTTCCAATCGTGCTCCTTCGGCCACTCGGACAACTCTCCGTTAAATGCGAAAGTCAGTATACACGAGGAATCGCAAAGTGCAAACAGAAAAGTTGGCATTTTTTAAAACGCTTGGCCGTGCTTGGCGCTGCAGTGGGGCTTGAGGTGCCAAAAAACGGCTTCCGACCAGCGTGGTTGATCAACTCAATTGTTCAAAAAAGGGTATTCATAAGCGACTTGGCAATGAATTTAAAAATCTTTGGGTGGTGCTGTGGGCCACTGGTATGCATTTTGCGACCACAGCCTTGTGCCCGTTGACCTGCGGCTTGGCTCAGCTTGTCCCCACGGCACCGTATCTTGTCCACAGATCCGTCAAGCTTTTGGTCAGCATTTGGTTGGAATGCGCATGAAACGTCGTGCGAGTATGGGCATATGTGGAGGTCATGAGGTTGTAGCTGCATATTCTTGCAGCCTAGGAGGTTGAAAGATATTATTACCAAGTCTTTTCCTGCTTCAGGCGCACCTTCACGACCTGAAGCCACATTTGCCCAGAGGAGGTGACAATATGAAGGCTTATGAACTGCTGTTCTTTGTTGACCCGTCGCTCGACCCCGAGACTCGTCTCGCTGTTATGAAGCGTATCGATACCACGATCGCTGAGGGCGCTGGCAAGGTCGACTCCGTTGACGAGTGGGGCAAGCGCAAGCTCGCCTACGAGATCAACGACCTCACCGATGGTGACTACACCCTCATCAACTTCCACGCAGATCCTACCCAGATCGCCGAGCTTGATCGCGTCCTGCGCATCACCGACGCTGTGGTCCGCCACATGATCGTCCGTCGCGACGACCAGGAGTAAGACTGTCGTTTTTGACTGGGCTTGTGCCCCAAGAGGAAGTAGTGAGTTATGAGCATCAATCGAGTGAACATCACCGGTAACCTCACCCGCGATCCCGAGCTGCGCGCCACCGCCGGCGGAACCCAGGTTCTGTCCTTTGGCGTCGCCGTGAACGATCGTCGCCGTAACGCGCAGACTGGCGAGTGGGAGGACTATCCCAACTTTGTCGACTGCACTATGTTCGGCACCCGCGCCGAGGCCGTGAGCCGTTTCCTGGCAAAGGGAAACAAGGTCGCGATCGAGGGCAAGCTGCGCTACAGCTCTTGGGAGCGCGACGGTCAGCGCAGGAGCAAGCTTGAGGTCATCGTCGATGAGATCGAGTTTATGAGCTCCCGTGGTGGCCAGGGTGGCTACGACCAGGGCGGTTACGCCCCCGCAGCTCCCGCGCCCGCAGCACGTCCTGCCGCACCGGTGGCTACGCCGCCCGCGGTCGACGTCTACGATGAGGACATCCCGTTCTAAGGGTTGTTCACCTATTTTTGAGTGAGAGGCGGCTTCGGTTCGCCGAAGTTGCCAAATGAAAGGTATTTTGACATGGCTAATGATTTTTCTGCACGTCAGCCGCGTCGTAAGTACTGCCAGTTCTGCAAGGAGAACACTGAGTTCATCGACTATAAGGACACTCAGCTTCTCCGTAAGTACATGACCGACCGTGGCAAGATCAAGCCCCGTCGTGTCACTGGCGCTTGCACGCAGCATCAGCATGACATCGCCAACGCCATCAAGCGCGCCCGCGAGATGGCTCTCCTGCCGTACACCGTCCCCGTGGTTTCCTCTCGTGGCAACCGCGACCGCGGCTAAGAAGGGAGACGCATCATGAAGGTTATTCTTCTCGATGAGATCAAGGGCAAGGGCGGCGAGGGTGACGTCGTAGAGGTCGCTCAGGGTTACGCTGAGAACTTCCTGTTCCCCAAGAAGCTCGCTGTTGCCGCCACCAAGGGCAACCTCAAGCAGCTTGACGAGCGTCGCAACAACATCGCCAAGCGCGAGGCCGTCCGTCTGGCTACCGCCAACGAGACCAAGGCTGCCTTCGAGGGCAAGACGGTCACCGTTGACGTCAAGGTCGGCGACGAGGGCATCCTCTTTGGCTCCGTTACCGCCGCTATGATTGCTGATGCCATCAAGGCTCAGCTCGGTATGGACATCGACCGCAAGCGCGTCGAGCTCGGTAAGCCCATCAAGGTTGCCGGTGCCCACACCGTTGCCATCTCGCTGTACCGCGAGATCAAGGCCGAGGTTGTCGTTCTCGTCGGCGTTACCGCCGAGGAGCTCGCTGCCGAGGCTGAGGTCGAGGAGGCCGCTGAGGTCGCCGAGGCCGAGACCGCCGAGGTCGAGACTGAGGCTGCTGCCGAGTAGCATTTGCTGCAACGCAACAATCTTGTTCTAAGAAGGGCGCTCTGGGAAACCAGGGCGCCCTTTTGTTTTTTGTGCTGAGTGAGTGTCATGGTGAACGTTGCGTCGAAGTCCTATATACAGGACCGTTCATCCGTTTGGTTCGGTGATGATTGGCGGCGCGCGGCGCGTTTTGGGACCGTGGCTGATACTATGGATGCTCGCAAGCGATATGAATGAGGATGCTCATGGCATATGACGATAGGGAGACCGGGCTGACGGTTGAGGACCGTGGCTCAAAGTTGGGTCTTCCCCAAAACCAAGATGCAGAGGCCAATGTACTGGCCGCTATGCTGCTATCGCCCGAGGTGGTCGAAGAGGCCCAGGTCGAGCTGCAGCCCGATGACTTCTACCGGCCCATTCATAAGACCATCTATACCGCGATGGTCGATATGTACAATAGCCGCATTCCCATCGACTCCATCTCGCTGATCGATTACCTGCGAAGCATCAACAAGCTCGATGCCGTGGGCGGCGAAGCGTACATTTTGGAGTTGATGGGTCAGACCCTGTCGCTCGTCAACTGGCAGCACCATGCCGCTATCGTTCGCCGCGATTCGATGCTGCGTGAGCTGATCGGCGCTACCAACGAGATCAACGCGCTGGCCTATAACGCCCCCACCGACACCAAAGAGGTCGTGGAGCTGGCCGAGAGCAAGCTGCTCAAGGTTACGGCGCGCGAGGTCAAGTCGAGCTACAAGACGCTGACCGAGTTTATGGTCGAGGCCTATAACGAGGCCGAGGAAGTGTGCCAGGCCGGTGGCCAGGCGGCGGGCGTGCCCACGGGCTTCCCGTCGCTCGATCGCATGCTCATGGGTTTCCGCGAGGGCCAGCTCATCATCATCGGCGCCCGTCCTGCCGTGGGTAAGACGTCGTTCGCTCTGAATCTGGCGCTCAACGCTGCCGCTGCTGGTTATACCGTCGGCTTCTTCTCTCTGGAGATGTCGGGCAAGGAAATTGCCCAGCGTCTGATTTGCGCCTACGCCATGATCTCGATCAGTGACTTCCGCATGGGCCGCATTAGCCCCGAGCAGTGGGCCAATATCAACGAGGCCACGCAGACCTTGTCCAAGCTCGATATTCTGATTGACGATACGCCTGGCACCACAGTGACCGAGATTCGCGCCAAGAGCCGCCGCATGCTCCATAACAAGGAGAAGGCAATCATCATCCTGGACTACCTGCAGCTGGTGAGTCCTCCGCCGGGACGCCGCTCCGAGAGCCGTACCGTCGAGGTCTCCGAGATGTCGCGTGGTCTGAAGATCATGGCCAAGGAGCTCAAGATCCCGCTCATCGCGCTGTCGCAGCTCTCGCGTCAGGTCGAATCCCGTACCGGCAAGCGCCCGCAGCTTTCCGACCTTCGTGAATCGGGCTCCATCGAGCAGGACGCCGATATCGTTATGTTCTTGGACCGCTCCGCCGACGAGGCCGAAGCCTCGCGCGACGATCGACCCGACGAGGGCGTTACGCGTATCGTCGTGGCTAAGAACCGTTCGGGCCCGATCGGCGACGTCGACCTGATGTTCCTGCCGGCATCCACCAAGTTCTATGAGCTTGATGGGGCACATGCCGAGGAGTAGGACAGGCGCCCGTTGCACGGGTATACTGGGAATGTTTTGTGCTTCTGCGTGCCGGCGTGGCGCGTAGACAGTCCATGAATGTAAGGAGTAAACATGCCGTCAACCGTTTTGGTCGGTGCCCAGTGGGGCGATGAGGGCAAGGGTAAGATTTGCGACCTGGTCGCCGGCGACTTCGATGCCGTCGTGCGCTACTCGGGCGGCAACAACGCCGGCCACACCATCGTCGTCAACGGCAAGAAGTACGGCCTGCACCAGGTGCCCTCCGGCATCATGTATTCCGACCACGTGTCGGTGATCGGTAACGGCTGCGTCGTCAACCCCAAGGTTGTCCTTGAGGAGATCGACATGTTCGAGGCCGACGGCATCACCACCAAGAACCTCAAGATTAGCGGCAACGCGCATGTCATCATGCCGTACCACATCGATCTGGATGGCGCCTTTGAGCAGAAGCTCGGCAAGAAGAATATCGGTACCACCAAGCGCGGCATCGGTCCGTGCTATCAGGACAAGATGGCCCGCATTGGCCTGCGCATGCAGGACATGCTGGACGAGGCACTGTTCCGCGACAAGCTGGAGACCGCTCTTGCCCGCGTGAACCCCGAGCTCGAGCTCATCTACAACCTGCCCACCTACACCGTGGACCAGATTTGCGACGAGTACCTGCCCATGGCCGAGCGCCTGCGTCCCTACATCACCGAGACGAGCCTGCTACTCAACAACATGATCGATGAGGGCAAGGACCTGCTGTTTGAGGGCGCCCAGGCGACGCTGCTCGACATCGATCACGGCACCTATCCGTACGTGACGTCTTCCAACTGCACCGCCGGCGGCGCCATCACCGGCTCCGGCGTGGGCATGAAGAACGTCGACCGCGTGCTGGGCGTCATGAAGGCCTATATCACCCGCGTTGGTTCGGGCCCCATGCCCACCGAGCTTTCCTATGAGTCCGAGGCCGGTCACACGCTGACCGAGGAGGGCTATGAGTACGGCGTGACCACCGGTCGCCGTCGTCGCTGCGGCTGGTTCGACGGCCCCATCGCCAACTACGCCTCGCGCGTCAACGGCCTCACCGATATCGCCCTGACCAAGCTCGACGTGCTTTCGGCCTTCGACACCATCAAGGTGTGCGTGGCCTACGACGTCGACGGCGAGCGCTACACCAGCGTGCCCGAGCATCAGGTGCGCTTTGAGCATGCCAAGCCCATCTACGAGGAACTCCCCGGTTGGAAGTGCGACATCACCGGTTGTCGCAGCTTTGATGAGCTGCCGCAAGAGGCTCAGGACTACGTGGCGTTTATCGAGGATCTGGCACACACCCGCGTGACGTTCATTGGCGTTGGCGCTGGTCGCGAGCAGATCATCAACCGATTCTGGAAGTAATCGGGACTATTTGGTTATTGCGATATACCCCTTTGCAGCCTGGACGGGCGGCCGAGGGGTATATTTGCTTGCAAAGGGCTCGCGCGGAGCGGGCCATTCATCCATAGAGGAGGCACCCTTGAAGGCGGACACTCAAACCATCGACATCCTGTTGTTGGGCAGCGGCGGCCGTGAGCATGCTTTGGCAGCTAAGCTCGCAGCATCACCGCGCGCCGGCAAGCTCTACATCGCGCCGGGCAACGGCGGCACCGCGAGCTGTGGCGAGAACGTTGTTCTCGACGATTGCGATCCTGCGGCCGTGGCGGCGTTTGCGCAGAGCCACGGATGCGGACTCGTGGTAATTGGCCCCGAGGCTCCGCTCGTGGCGGGCGTGGCCGACGCCGTGCGCGCGGCGGGTATTCCCTGCTTTGGCCCAGGTGCCGAGGGCGCCCAGATGGAGGGTTCCAAGCTGTTCTCCAAGCAGCTCATGGAGCGTGCGGGCATTCCGACGGCAGCCTATGGTTCGTTTACCGACGAGGCTTCGGCTCTCGCCTACGTGCGCGAGCAGGGCGCTCCGCTGGTCGTGAAGGCCGACGGCCTTGCCGCGGGCAAGGGCGTTATCGTGGCGACCGAACTTGAGCAGGCCGAGGAGGCCGTGCGCGAGTGCTTTGGCGGCACCTTTGGCGATGCCGGCAACACCGTGGTTATCGAGGAGATGCTCGTTGGTCCCGAGTGCTCGCTGCTCGCCTTTACCGACGGCAAGACCGTGCGCCCCATGGCCACCTCGCAGGACCACAAGCGCGCCCTCGAGGGCGACAAGGGCCCCAACACCGGCGGCATGGGCGTCTACAGCCCGGTGCCCATCGTGACCGACGAGGAGCACGCCACCATGGTGAAGGTCATGGAGCAGACCGTTGCCGAGCTCGCTGCCGAGGGCATCGACTACCGCGGCTGCCTGTATGGTGGCTTTATGCTCACGCCTGCCGGCCCCAAGGTGCTGGAGTTCAATGCCCGCTTTGGCGACCCCGAGACGCAGGTCGTGCTGCCGCGCCTTAAGAACGACCTGGTTGAGGTCATGCTCGCCTGCGCCAACTGCGAGCTCGATCAGATTGAGCTCGACTGGCGTGACGAGTGGGCTGTGGCAGTTGTCCTGACGAGCGCGGGCTATCCCGGCAGCTACGAGAAGGGCAAGGTCATCACCGGTATCGCCGATGCCGAGGTCATGGAGAACGTGACCGTGTACCACGCGGGCACTGCCGTGGTGGACGGCCAGCTCGTGACCAATGGTGGCCGCGTGCTTGCCGTGACCGCTCTGGGTGACACGTTCGAGAACGCTCGCAACCTTGCCTACGAGGCCTGCGAGAAGATTGATTTTGAAGGCAAGACCCTGCGCCACGACATCGGCCTGCGCGCGCTGCGCGGCCGCGACGCCTGGGATGCCTAAAATCCGAGAGGAATGAGACGGATGGACGAGAAGAACGAAGAGCTCGTGGATGCGCAGATCGTTGAAGAGGACAGCCGCATGTATGGGCACGCCGAGGGCGAGCCTGGCGGCGAGGTCGCTGACGAGCCGGCGCTGGTGCTGGGTGACGACGACCCGCACGATGCCGAGCTGCACGAGAAGATTCTTTCGGAGGAGTGCGCCTGGAAGGGCAAGATCCTCGACGTCCACCGTCTTGAGGTTGAGCTGCCCAACGGTCGCCGCAGCGCCCGCGATATCGTTCGCCATCCGGGTGCGGCGGCCGTTGTGGCGCTGACCGAGAGCGGCAAGATTGTGCTGGTGCGTCAGTACCGCACCGCTATCGACCGCGTGACGGTCGAGATTCCCGCCGGCAAGCTCGATCCAGGCGAGGACCCGCTCGATTGCGCCAAACGCGAGCTGCATGAGGAGACGGGCTTTAGGGCTGGTCGCATTCGCTTTTTGACGTCGATTGTCACGTCCTGCGGTTTTTGCGATGAGATCATCCACATCTACTTGGCTACCAAGCTCGAGTTTGATGCGCCCAACCCCGATGATGACGAGTTTGTCAACGTGGACCTGGTGCCGCTGCACGAGCTGATCGACGCCGTGCTCGACGGCAAGATCGAAGACGCCAAGACCGTCGTGGGCGCCTTGGCCTGCGATAGCATCGCGCATCGCCTTGGGGGTGCGGAGCTCTAGGTTACGCGGTTTTACCAAACCGCGTAACGAGCCGACGCTGCAAACGCCCCTAAGCGGCAATCTGCCTTTCAATCGTCGCTCGCGTACCGAAGTACGCGTCGCTCCTCTTTCAAGGCACCTTGCTCGCTTAGGGACGTTTTCGCTGACGCTGCCAGAACATCGGCGTTATGCTTGTTGGGACGCTTTGTTTTCAGCCTGACCGGTTCAACCGGATTTCTCACGCTATTTATTTCTCTTCGAGGATTGCATGTTTAAAAGGTTTCTCTCGTATTACGAGCCCCAGATGGGGCTTTTTGTTGCCGATACTGTTTGCGCTCTGGTGCTTGCTGCCATTGACCTTGCGTTTCCTATTATTCTGCGCAATTTGACCGGTGGGCTCTTTACTCAGGGTCAGGCTGTCATTATGCAGGCGCTCGGCATGATTGCGGTGGGCTTGGTGCTGATGTATGCCGTCCGCTGCGCCTGCCGCTATTTTGTGAGCTATTGGGGCCACGTGATGGGCGCGCGCATGGAGTCCAAGATGCGCGAGGACCTGTTCGACCAGTATGAGCGCTTCAGCTTTGCGTACTTCGACCGCAACAGCTCGGGCGACATGATGAGCCGCGTGGTCAACGACCTGTTCGATATCTGCGAGGCGGCGCATCACGTGCCCGAGTGGATCATCATCTGCGGCATCGAGATTATCGGCTCGTTTGTGATCCTCTTTACCATCGCCCCGGTGCTGGCGCTTGCCATGGCTGTGGTGACAGCAGCGTTTGCGGTCATCATGTTTTGGCAGAACATGCGCATGCGCGAGGTCTTTAGCGACAGCCGCAAAAAGATCAGCGGCATCAATGCGCAGCTGCAGGATTCGCTGGCGGGCATGCGCGTGGTCAAGAGCTTTGCCAATGAGGAGACCGAACGCTTCAAGTTCCGCGCCTCCAACAATCGCTATCTTTCGTCCAAGGAGAACATGTATCACGCCATGGGCGTCTATACTGCGACGTATGGCCTGCTCTCGGGTGTGCTCTATGTGATCGTGGTACTGCTGGGCGGCTGGCTGGTCGCCCAGGGACAGCTGCAGGCGGTCGATATGGCGACCTTTGCGCTCTATATTTCGCTGTTCTGCACGCCGCTCGAGACACTCGTCAATTCGGCCGAAACGTATCAGAAGGCCATCGCCGGCTTTAAGCGCATGGACGAGGTACTCTCGACCGCGCCGGATATCCAGGACAAGCCGGGCGCCACGGATCTGCAGGTGACCGCCGGCGCCGTGGATTATCACGACGTGTGCTTTAACTACGAGGACGTTGAGCTGGGCGAGGGCGATGCCGAAGAGCGTCCCGTTATTGACCATATGAATCTGTCCATCAAGCCCGGGCAGACCATCGCTTTGGTTGGTCCTTCGGGCGGTGGCAAGTCCACGACCTGTTCGCTGCTGCCGCGCTTTTATGACGTGGCTGCCGGATCCATTAGCATCGACGGCCAGGACGTGCGCGATGTGACGCAGCAGAGCCTGCGCCGCGCCATCGGCCTGGTGCAGCAGGATGTCTACCTGTTTGACGGAACAATCGGCGAGAACATCGCCTACGGCAAGCCGGGCGCTACGGCAGAAGAGATCGCCGAGGCCGCCCGTCGCGCCAACATCGATGCCTTTATCGAGTCGCTTCCACAGGGCTATGACACGGTCGTGGGCGAGCGCGGCAGCCGTCTTTCGGGCGGCCAAAAGCAGCGCGTTGCCATTGCGCGTGTGTTTCTCAAGAACCCCAAGATCCTGATTTTGGACGAGGCGACGAGTGCTTTGGATAACGAGAGCGAGGAGGCGGTGCAGGAGTCACTCGAAGAGCTGGCACGCGGCCGCACCACGATTATCATCGCCCATCGTCTTTCGACCATTAAGCATGCCGATGAGATTGCGACCGTTGAGCATGGTCGCGTTGTGGAGCGTGGCACGCACGAGGAGCTTCTCGCCCGTGGCGGCACCTATGCCCGTTACTATCGAATGCAGTTCGAAGGTGCGCGTGCGCACGAGCTCGACTGATTGATATGACAGGAAGTTTATGGCTGACAAGAACCCTTTGACTCCGGAAGAAGTGACGGAGTTATTCTCCGAAATCGATGCATCCGGCGTCTTGGATCCCACGCTTGCCAAAAAGCGAACCGAGCGCATGCGTGAGAAGGAGGCTGCGGCCAAGCGCGGTGACAAAGCGGCGCTAGCGCAGCTGCGCAGCGAGGACCGCGCGAGCCAGGCAAAACATATCGACCCGCTGTCCGAGGACGATCCTTCGGGCTCGCAGGTGAGCCATACCATTACGAAGACCGCGATGGCCGTAGTCATTGGTATTTTGGTGCTGATCGTGGGCATGCAGATCGGCTACGGCGTGATGCGCCGTCTGAATACCGCCAACCTGTCCGAGAGCGTTTCGGTGGATACCGTCTCGACCGCGCTCAAGGGTGGACTCGAATGGGGCAACGGCTTTACGCAGTTCCCGCTCGATTTTTCTGTCGACGAGGCCGATGAGCGTACGGGCACGGTTGAGGTGACGGTGTTGGACACGTCGTCTGCCAATGAGCTCGAGCTGCTGTCCAACGGGCAGATCCAGGCCGCGGCGCTTGCGACCAACGCCCTGCTCAACGACAAGATTGACCGCGTGGTGTATAACGTTCACGCCTATATCGACGAGGATAGCAACATTCAGCACGATTCCTTTTTTGGCATGTTCCCCGCGCGGGGTCATCAGAGCGCCATTTTGACGTTTGTGTGGACCAAGAGCTCATCCAACGCCACGAGCATCGACTGGAAGATGCGCATCGTAAGCATGGACGACACCATTGCCGAGCGCATTCAAAAACAGGTGAACTCGGTTTCGTCGCTGATCGAGGACCCGGTGGTGAGCCAGACCAAGATTGACGAGGAAAAGGCCGAACGTGACCTGGAGCATCGTCTGCATGGCCGCGAGATTTTCCGCGGCGGCAAGCCCGATCGCTCACCGTCCGATCTGCTGGAACAGGACAAGAAAAAGTAAGACGCCATCATCCCGCGTGAGCCACAAGCCCCGCGGGATGATTTTTCTGGGACGGGGATTAAATAATCATTATGCATAGAAAGTCATAATTATCATTTCGTAAACAATTTGATGAAATTAACGCCATGAGGCATGCTTGCGGTTACAATACCGCGAGGCCTAACTACACACCTTTAAGCCGGTCCTGTGAGACCGGGAAGGAGAATTATGGCGAACAACCATACCGCGGGCGCTGCCGCCCGCACCTTCGCGCCCAGCGAGCTTTGCCAGCATATGCTGGCCAAAACCAGCAAGGGCACCTGCGGTCCCTGTATCCTGTATCTTGAGGATGGGACCATTTTTTATGGACGTGCATGCGGCGCCGAGGGCACCGCGACCGGCGAAGTCTGCTTCAACACCTCGCTCGAGGGCTACTTTGAGGTCATGACCGACCCGAGTTATGCCGGCCAAATTGTAACCATGACCTATCCGCAGATCGGCAATTACGGTATCGACGAGACCGATGTCCAGTCGGCCTTCCCTGGCGACGCCGTGCGCCCTGCGAGCGCTCCGGCTATGCGCGGCATGATCGTTCGCGACATGTGCGCCACGCCTTCTAACTGGCGCTCGGCCGTCAGCGTGCCGGAGTACCTGCGCGCTCACGGCATCGTCGCTATCGAGGGTGTCGACACCCGCGCTCTGGTGCGCCATCTGCGCGACAATGGTTCCAAGATGGGCATTATCTCGACCGAGATCTTCGACGTCGACGAGCTTGCCGAGCGCTTGTCCGCTGCGCCCACGCTGGTAGGCGAGAACCTGGTCAAGACCGTAAGTTGCCCCACGCCTCACGAGTTTGTGGCCGCCGACCTGCCTGCCACGCATGACTTTGCGCTTGCGGCTGCCGCTCCTGCCCGTCACAAAGTGGTCGCCTACGACTGCGGTGTGAAGCGCGGTATTCTGGAGGGCCTGGTCCGTGCCGGCTGCGATCTCACCGTCGTGCCGTGGGATACGCCCGCCCAGCAGGTGCTCGACATGAATCCCGATGGCGTCTTTTTGTCCAACGGCCCCGGCGACCCCGATGCCGTGGCGGAGACCTATGAGCAGGTACAGCAGCTGATCGGCAAGGTGCCGGTCTTTGGCATTTGCCTCGGTCACCAGATGATCAGCCTGGCCTGCGGCGCCCAAATGGAAAAGCTTAAATTCGGTCACCGTGGCGGTAACCAGCCGGTCATGAATCTGGTGAGCCGTCGCGTGGAGATCACCGCGCAAAACCACGGCTTTGGCCTGCTGTTCCCCAGTCTGGGCAAACTGATTCCGGAGCTTTCCGGCGGCGAAACCGAGTATGCGGGCGACGGTGACCTGCGCGCCTGGGTGCGTCGCGGCATCGCGCCGGTCGTGATGAACGAGCGCTTTGGTCGCATTCGCCTGACACATGTGAACCTCAACGACGGCACCGCCGAGGGCATCCAGCTGCTCGACGCCCCGTGTTTCTCGGTCCAGTACCACCCCGAGGCTTCGCCTGGCCCCACCGATGCCCACTATCTCTTTACCGCCTTTACGCGACTCATGGACGGCGAGGAGAACTACCTGGACATCGACGCCGCGAAGGACCGCCTCGCCGGCTGGAATTTCGCCGAGTCCGAGAACGCTGCGACCGAGGAGAACTAACATGCCGAAACGTACTGACATCAAGCGCATCCTCGTTATTGGTTCGGGCCCCATCGTTATTGGCCAGGCCTGCGAGTTCGACTACTCCGGCGCCCAGGCCTGCAAGGTGCTCAAGGAGGATGGCTTTGAGGTCATCCTGGTCAACTCCAACCCGGCGACTATCATGACCGACCCGGGCTTGGCCGACCGCACCTATGTCGAGCCCATCACCGCCGAGTTTATCGAGCGCGTAATCAAGAAAGAGCATCCGGACGCGCTGCTGACCACGCTGGGTGGCCAGACCGGTCTGAACGCCGCTGTTGAGCTGGCGAAAGACGGCACGCTGGACAAGTACGGCGTCGAGATGATCGGCTGCGACCTGGCCGCTATCGAGCGCGGCGAGGACCGCAAGCTCTTTAACGAGGCCATGGCCGAGATCGGCCTGGAGGTCGCGCGCTCGGGCTATGCCTACAGCGTGGCCGACGCCGAGGCTATCGCCGAGCGCGTGGGCTATCCCTGCGTGCTGCGTCCGAGCTTTACCCTCGGCGGCGCCGGCGGCGGCATCGCGCACACCCACGAGGAGCTCGTCTCCATCGTGAGCCAGGGCCTTGAGCTCTCGCCTGCCCATGAGGTGCTGGTCGAGGAGTCCATCGAGGGTTGGAAAGAGTATGAGATGGAGGTCATGCGCGACCACGCCGGCAACGGCATCATCGTGTGCTCCATTGAGAATCTCGACCCCATGGGCGTGCACACCGGCGACTCCATCACCGTGGCGCCGGCGCAGACACTAAGTGACCTTGAGTACCAGCGCATGCGTGTCGCATCGCTCGCCATTCTGGAGAAGATCGGCGTCGAGACCGGCGGCTCCAACGTGCAGTTTGCCGTGAACCCCCAGACCGGCCGCCTGATCGTCATCGAGATGAACCCGCGCGTGAGCCGTTCGTCCGCACTGGCCTCCAAGGCCACGGGCTTCCCCATCGCCAAGGCCGCCGCTCGCCTGGCCGTGGGCTACACGCTCGACGAGATCGTCAACGACATCACCAAGGCAACGCCCGCCTGCTTTGAGCCCACGATTGACTACTGCGTGGTCAAGGTGCCGCGCTTTGCCTTCGAGAAGTTTAAGGGTACCGACCCCACGCTCACCACGCGCATGAAGGCCGTGGGCGAGATCATGGCGATCGGCCGCACCTTTGAGGAGGCCTTCGGCAAGGCCATGCGCTCACTGGAGGACGGTCACCAGGGCATCTGCGCCGGTGGCAAGGAGGGTGCCGACAAGCTGAGCGACGATGAGCTCGCTCAGGCCGCGGCAACCCCGACCGAGCACCGCATCTTCTTTGTGGTCGAGGCCCTGCGCCGTGGCTGGGACATCGCCCGCATCCATGCCATCTGCGGTATCGATCCGTGGTACCTCAATCGTATCAACGACATGGTGCAGGTCCAGGAGAGCATCCGCGGCCTGCGTGTGGAGGATATCGACGCCGACGCGATGCGCCTGCTCAAGCAATACGGCACGAGCGACGCCGAGATTGCCGCGCTGACCGGCTCGGACGAGCGCTTTGTGCGCGCCTATCGCAAGGGTCTGGGCGTGGTTCCCAGCATGAAGACGGTCGATACCTGCGCGGCCGAGTTCTCGAGCGCCACGGAGTACCACTACAAGACGTACGAGAACATCTACCGCACGAGCCCGGATGCCAAGAAGTGCGTGGCTCCCGACGAGACCACGCCGGCGGACAAGCCCAAGGCGATGATCCTGGGCGCCGGCCCCAACCGCATTGGCCAGGGTATCGAGTTCGATTACTGCTGCGTGCACGCGAGCTACGCGCTGGCGGCCCGCGGCTTCGAGACCATCATGGTCAACTGCAATCCCGAGACCGTCTCGACCGACTATGACACGTCCGACCGTCTGTACTTTGAGCCGCTCACCTACGAGGACGTCATGGACGTTATCGATGTCGAGCGCCCCGACGGCGTCGTGGTGACGCTCGGCGGCCAGACTCCGCTTAAGCTGGCGCGCATGCTCGAGGAGAGCGGCGTGAACATTATGGGCACCAAGCCCGACGCCATCGATTTTGCCGAGGACCGCGAGCGCTTCGCCGCTCTGCTCGACAAGCTGGGCATCATGTACCCGCCGGCGGGCCAGGCCACCTCGTTTGAGGAGGCCGAGGCCGTGGCCGCGCACATCGGCTATCCGCTGCTGGTGCGCCCGAGCTATGTGCTGGGCGGCCGCGGCATGATGATCGCCTACGATGCCGAGCATCTGCGCGATTACATGGCCGAGGCTGCGCGCATTAGCCCCGACTACCCGGTGTACCTCGACCGCTTCCTGGAGGGTGCGATTGAGTCCGATGTCGATGCCCTGTGCGACGGCGAAGAGGTCTACATCGGCGGCATCCTGGAGCATATTGAGGAGGCCGGTATTCACTCCGGCGACTCTGCGACCTGCATTCCGCCGTTTAGCTTTAGCGAGAGCCTGCAGGCGAAGCTCCGCGAGACCACGCGCCGCATCGCGATGGCGCTGGGCGTACGCGGCCTGGTCAACGTGCAGTATGCCATCAAGGGCGAGACCGTCTACGTGATCGAGGCCAACCCGCGTGCCAGCCGTACCGTGCCGTTTATCTCCAAGGCCACCGGCGTGCCGCTGGCCAAGTGCGCGGCGCGTATCATGGCGGGCGATTCCATCGCGAGCTTGGGCCTGCCGAGCGATGAGCGTCAGCTGGACTGGTTCTGCATGAAGGAAGCCGTTATGCCCTGGGGCCGTTTCCCCGGTGCCGACGTCATCCTGGGGCCCGAGATGAAGTCGACGGGCGAGGTCATGGGTATCGCCAAGAGCTATCCCGAGGCATACGCCAAGACGCAGCTGGCGATTGACTACAAGTTGCCCGACCCGAGCGTCGGCAAGGTGTTCATCAGCGTGTGCGACCGCGACAAGCGCCATATCCTTTCGGTCGCCCGCATCCTGCGCTACCTGGGCTTTGACATCTGCTCTACCGAGGGTACGGCGCGCGTGCTGCGTGGAGGCAACGTGACGTGCGAGATCGTGGAAAAGATCAGCGGCCCGCACGACGGCGAGCGCCCCAACATCGGCGATCTCATCGCCGATGGCAAGATTGCGGTGATCATCAACACGCCGTACGGTCCAGGCTCGCGTGGCGACGGCTATCTGCTGCGTACCGAGGCGGTGCGCCGCGGCGTGACCTGCGTGACCGCGATGTCTGCCGCCAACACGTACGTGAGTGCCATCGAGGCGGTGCGTGAGGACCAGCAGGGTCACGGCAGCGCCAACGACATGGGCATGGACGTCATCGCCCTGCAGGACCTGCCGCAGCATACGGTGTAGGTTGAACTGG
>UQPJ01000037.1:0-21465 GCA_900543015.1 uncultured Collinsella sp. | reverse complement strand
ATGAGTTGCGCTGCTGGCAGTTGAGCTCCAGACCCGCACGGGCCATCTTGGGCTCAACGCGGGCGTATAGGTCCTCCATGTCGCGCCGATTGGTGAACAACGTGAGCACCGATCCGCCCATGGCAAGATGGGCGTCGACCAGTACGCGCTCGAGCGCCGTAAGATAGCTCTCACGATCGCGCGGATCGGGGATATCGCCCGCAACGACTACAGCCATGTTCGAATCGAAGTCGTAGCTCGAATCCAAGTGCAGCGATGACGACGTTGAAGCACCGATGCGATCAAGGCCGACCGCATGGTTAAAGTGCTCAAAGCTTTTGGACACCGTCATGGTCGCTGAGGCAAAGATAGCCGTGTGAACCTCGGGCAGCCACTCGGTTGCCAAGGCCTCGCCAATGTCGATGCGCTCTGCGGTCATCGACTCTCCGCCGGCACGCAGCCTGCGATTGACCTGCAGCGAATACACGTAGTGTTCATCGGTGCCATCAATGATGAGTTTGAGGTTCTCGGCCAGCTCGTGCAGGCGGCGCGAGATATCACCCAGGTCGACAACAACCTCGGGCTTGTCGGCGGCGACGGCTTGCACCAGCGCGTCGACGCTCTTGTCAGCTTGTTCCAATGCGTCGATGCCAGTGTAGGCCGACTGTAAGAAATCATGCCAGTCGTCTGATTCGCGCAGCTCGGGGCCAATCCACAGATTGGCATTGTCATAACTCCCACGGGCACGGCGGCCGAGCTCGCGTACTCCATCGAACACGTCGGCGATCGCCATGCTCGCGCGCGCAACCGTCGACGTCACCTTGGCAGTAAGGCCCAGATAGAGCGTAGAGCCCTCGGAGGTTGCCAAATCACGGGAAACCTGGCTTAGCGCGCCGGTGCTCGAGCCACCCAGGCGCTCAAACAGAACGCGTGATTCGTCCGCCGACACCACGCGCGCCCACTGGCGGCGCGCCTCGCGCTCGATGGAATGGGCCTCGTCGATTACCCAATGACGAATCGGAGGTAAAATCCTGCCCTCGGCCGCAACATTGCGGAACAGCAGGGAATGGTTGGTGACCACCACATCGGCATGCGCCGCACGACGGCGAGCGCCGTGGACCAAACATTTATCAGGGAAAAACGGGCAGAGGCGGCGAGCACACTCGCGCGAGGCCGTCGTAAAGTCGGGGCGGTTGACGCTGCGCCACCGAATGCCGAGCGAGTCGAGGTCGCCATCGGCCGATTGGCAGACGTACGCCATAATGACCGCGACCGCCGTGAGCGTATCCGCCGGATCGCGCTTGGTGGTAATCTCGACCTGGCCGCGGCTCATGCGCTCAAGCTTGCGCAGGCACGGATAGTGGTCATACCCCTTGAGAGCGCAAAACGATAGGCCGCCGTCCAGCTGCTCGGCAAGTTTGGGCAGCTCATGATACATGAGCTGGTCGGCAAGATTATTCGATTTAGTCGCGATACCAACCGTGATATTGTTGCGGCGCGCAGCCTCGGCAAAAGGCACCAGGTAAGCCATCGACTTGCCGACGCCCGTCCCCGCCTCAATCACGCGATGCGTTCCCGTAACGAGCGCGTCACGGACCTCGAGCGCCATCGCGATTTGCTCATCGCGCGGCTCGTACGTGGGATACATGCGATTAACCAGGCCGCCCGGCGCATAGTCCGCCTCGATTTCCTCGCGGCTCGGCATCTTAAGGACCGGCAATTCGTCGGCGTCCACCCGATCATCGGCGCGATCGGCCTTGAGTACGTCGGCGCGGGCGGCGCTGAGAGAGAAGATGGAACCGGGGTTCTGCCCCGCCAAGAACGAGAAGATGGGACGATAGGACCAGGGTACGTCGGGGTGCATGTCGGCCAGGCGCGCCATCAAGCCCTGAGGCAAGTCGGTGAGCGCCACGAGCAACACGCGCCACACACCACACAAGGCGTCGACATCGGCGTTGGCGCGGTGCGACACCGAGTCGCAGCCAAACAGGTCTGCCATGAAAGACAGCTTATGCGAGGCCAGGCGCGGAAGCGCGATGCGCGACAGTGCCAGCGAATCGATCCAGATGTCGCTGACGTTGACGCCGCCCTTGACCGACTCGATAAACGAACGGTCGAAGGTGGCGTTATGTGCGATTACCGGGCAGCCGCCGACAAAATCGGCGAGAGCGGCGACAGCCTCAACGGCCGACGGGGCATCTGCCACATCGGCGTTTGTAATGCTCGTGAGCTCAGTAATCTCGGCGGGAATCAGCTGCTTGGGATGCACGAAGGTATCGAAGCGATCGACAACCTCGCGGCCCGAAAGGCGAGCCGCCGATATCTCGATAAGCTCGTTGTCCTGCACCGAAAGACCCGTGGTCTCGGTATCGAGGACAATCACATCTTCCTCGATAAGGCCGAAGGACTGCGTTTTGGCGCGGTCGGCAAGCGTGGCATAGGAGTCGATGACAAACTGCGGCGTTCCTGACGAAACCGCGTCCTCGATTAGCATGCAATGCCCGCTCGACGAAGGCCCATACGAATCAGGCTGTCACAGACCTGCGGGAACGTCATGTCGTCGGTGTGGCGGATCTCATCCGGATACAGCGACGTATCGGTCATGCCGGGAATGGTATTGGTCTCGAGGATAACGGGGCCGTCCTCGCTCACAATAAAGTCGCTGCGCGAGATACCCAGGCAACCGAGGGCCTTGTGAGCGGCGCAGGCAAGCTCCTGAGCGCGAGCGTAATTCTCGGGTGAAATCTGCGCCGGAATGCGATGGATATCCGTAGGGTCGACATACTTCACGTCCAGATCGTAGAACTCGCAGTCCTCGGGCTTACGAATCTCGACAATCGGCAGGGCGCGCACGTCATCTTCGCCGTATACGCCGACGGTGATCTCGGTACCCTCGATGCACTTCTCGACCAGCACTTTGTCGCCGTACTCAAACGCCTTGGCGATTGCCGCGGGCAGCTCGGAGGGCTCATGGACCAGGGAAATGCCATAGCTGGAACCGTTGACGGCCGGCTTCACAAAGCAGCGCTCGCCACAAACCTCGACGATATGATCGATATCGACTTCATCGCCCACCTCCAGCGCAAGGCCGGGGGCAATGGGAATGCCCGCCTTGGCGTATAGGAGCTTAGAGACCTCCTTGTCGGCACCGCAGGCGCTGGCAAGTACGCCCGAGGCCGTGTAGGGGATACCCAGGGTCTCCATGGCACCCTGCATGGCACCATCCTCACCGCCGGCGCCGTGCATGGCGATAAATGCCACATCGAATCCGCCGTTCGCCATGGTTACCATAAAGTCATCAGCGGCCGTGTCAAGCAGCTCCACCGAGGTGTAGCCGGCTTCCTTCAGTGCCACCACAACGTTCTTTCCCGAATCGAGCGAGATCTCGCGCTCAGCGGAATGACCGCCCGCCAAGACCGCTACGTGCATGTTCTCTAGGCTTTTACCCGGCATGGGCAGACTCCTCCTCTATAATTTCTGCAGCTGATACCATATTGTAGCGATACCCTCTACGTTTCCCCAAAATCGAAAGGCTTCCATGAATCCCAGGACTAAATCTCAGGACATTCGCGACTTGAGCCAAAACGATATTCGCGAGCTCGTGGCCGAACTTGGCCAGCCCGCCTTCCGCGCGAAGCAGCTCATCGAATGGGTCTTCGAGAAGAACGTTTGTTCGTTTGACGATATGACAAACCTTCCCAAGGCTTTCCGCGAGCAGCTTAAAGAGGCTTTTGCCTTTGACACGCCGACTGAACTCACCAAGCAGGTTTCCAAAGATGGCTCTCGCAAGTATCTGCTCGAGTACCACGACGGCGTTTCCGTCGAGACTGTCGGCATGCCCCGTCGTAACAAGCTTTCCGTCTGCGTTTCCACCCAGGCAGGCTGCGGCATGGGCTGTGCCTTTTGCGCTACCGGTCTCAACGGCCTCAAGCGCTCTCTGACCGCTCAAGAGATCGTCGACCAGGTGCTTCATGTATCCAACGACTTTGGCGAGCGTGCCACAAGCGTTGTCTTCATGGGCCAGGGCGAGCCGTTTGCCAACTACGACGAGGTTCTCAAGGCGCTGCGTATCCTCAACGACCCCGATGGCATCGGTATCGGCGCTCGTCACCTCACCGTCTCTACCAGCGGCGTTATTCCCGGTATTCGCAAATTTGCCGATATCCCCGAGCAGTTCACGCTTGCCGTTTCCCTGCATTCCGCCATCCAGTCGACGCGCAATAAGCTCATGCCCGGTGTTAAGAAGTACACGCTGCTTCGCCTTCACGAGGCACTTCAGCTCTACACCGAGAAGACTGGCCGCCGCCCGACCTATGAGTATGCCATGATCGAAGGCGTCAACGATACGAATCCCGAGATGCAGGCGCTCTGCGACTTTTGCGAGGGAACGCTGTGCCACGTTAATCTAATTCAGCTTAACGACATCGAGGGCAGCCCGCTCAAGCCGTCGCCGATTCATAAGGTTGAGGATCTTCAGCGTCGTCTTGAGTCCCGTGGCATCGAGACCACGATTCGTAACTCCCGTGGTAACGATATTGACGCCGCTTGCGGACAGCTGAAGCAGCGCTTTAAAGTTCAGAAAAACGCATAGGGGAGTCGCACCCCAAAACGTTTCATGTGAAACATCGAACGACCCCGGTTGCAGGATATGCAACCGGGGTCGTTTCATTTATTGACCTTAATTTTGAATCAGCTGCTACTGGTCCCATTTTTACGGCCAAAATAAGGGGTCCTTGTCTCGTGAATCAGACAAGGACCCATCAAAATATGCTAAGTAATTGTTAGGTACCTAATAGCCTACATTTTCCCATTGGTTACTAACCCAACCTTGATTAATCTTAGGATTTTTCGTTACCTGAGCAGTTCGCATGGCAACATCTTCTGTCATAACATCCATTTTCTTCTTGGATGTATCAACGATATCTTGCGCGCCACGAAGCAAACGGCCTCGAAGTTCATCGTCTGTCGCGATCTTATAACCAGCAAAGGCACCAGCCGCGACAGTCGTCGCCAATGCAATCGCAGTAAAAATCTTATTCCTCATCTTGGCCTCCTTGATCAAACTGAATCATTTCACCAAGAATACGAGAGAGCTCTTCCTCATCTTTAAACTCAATCTCAATCTTATTCTTTCCACGCGAGCTCTTCACACGAACGTTGGTATTAAATACCTGACGAAGTACACGCGCAGCCTTTTTAAAAGACTGAGGCGTTGCAGGCCGTGGCGTCTTAGTTGTCTCTCCGGCAGAAAACAATGGAGCAAGATTTTCTGTCGCTCTTACGGAAAGGCCCTCCGCAACAACCTTCTCTGCAAGTCGAATTCGCGCGTCCTCATAGGGAACTGCAAGAATCGCACGTGCATGTCCAGCAGTAAGTTTACCCTCAAAAATCATCTGCTGAACTACTTCGGGGAGATCGAGAAGGCGCAGCGAGTTTGTAATTGCAGAGCGTGACTTGCTTACTGCTTTCGACAATGCCTCCTGGGTCATACCGCTGGCATCGATAAGCTGGCGATAGCCCTTAGCCTCTTCGACGGGATTCAGATCAGAACGCTGAAGGTTTTCGATAAGAGCAAGAGCCAGCATCTCTTCATCATTAACATCTTTAATGATGACAGGCAGCTCCTCAAGACCAGCAAGCTTTGATGCCTGATACCGACGCTCACCAGCGATGATCTCATAGCCGTTTCCATGCTTGCGAACCAAGAGCGGCTGCAAAACGCCATGCTCTTGGATTGACTCGCTCAACTCGCGAAGTTCAGTTTCATTAAAATGAATTCGCGGTTGATTAGGGTTGGGAACGATATCCTCAATAGGTAGTTTTGTTACAGATGCGGCATTTGAAGCAGATACAGCAGAACCACCGGTCTCATACTCGGCCTCTGAGACCAAAGCATTGAGTCCACGTCCCAATCCGCCACGTTTCTTTACACTAGGCACGCTTGATCACCTCTTTTGCAAGGTTCATATACGCTTTTGCACCCTTATTTTGAGGTGCATAGGTAATTACCGGTTCTCCAAAAGACGGAGCTTCGGAGATTTTAACCGTACGGGGGATTAGCGTCTTAAATGCCTTATCACCAAAGTACGATTGAACCTCCTCAACAACCTGATTCGATAGAGAAGTACGCGAGTCATACATGGTCATAAGCACACCATAGGTGTCTAAGCCCTTGTTCAGACGTGATTTGACCATCTTCATTGACTCTAGCAGCTTCGTAACGCCCTCGAGTGCGTAGTACTCGCACTGGATCGGAATCAAAACGCTGTCTGCTGCGGTCAAGGCATTGATAGTAAGCAGGCCGAGCGAAGGAGGACAGTCAATGAAAATAAAATCGAACTCGTCCTGAATCGGCTCAAGCAAATCTTTGAGGCGGGTTTCACGAGCAATTGCGCTTACGAGCTCAATTTCGGCACCTGCAAGCTGAATCGTAGCTGGAATTACGAATACCTTTTTGCAATTTGTATCAAGAACAAGCGATTCTGCCGGCACATCATTCAACAATGCATCATAGATGCAGCGATCAAGGTCTTCTTTTTCAATTCCAAATCCACTGGTGCTGTTTCCCTGCGGATCAAAATCAACAATCAGTGTCTTACGACCCTGCTCACCCAGTGCTGCTGCAAGGTTCACAGCCGTCGTTGACTTACCGACGCCGCCTTTTTGATTGATGATTGCAATGATACGCGTGTCTTTTGCGCTCTTAGAACGCTTAACGTCGCGAAATCCCACGGTCCCTCCTGGTGTGTATTAAAGCTGTCAAACGGAGGATGTTTCACGTGAAACATTCCGATTCGATATCAACCGCCATGTTTCACGTGAAACACTGCAAGTTGTTAGTATCCATTATGTTTCACGTGAAACATCTAGGCAAGCGGATTCTTCTTTGCCATGCCATTTGCACGAGGCAATGAAACGGATGCCGGATGACTCTTTTTTTGAACAATGAACTCCCTGTGGCCCAAGCCCTCAGGCAAATCGATTGCGTCATTCAGAAGCAAAGTGAAGCCGCAAATCTTAGCTGCTGACATGCCGGAAGCAAGCTCCTCATCCGAAGGATTACCCTTGGTGATAACAAATAGCCCTCCGTCTTTGAGGAACGGAGCAGCATACTCAACAAGAATCGGTAGAGGGGCAAGTGCGCGGGCGGTTACGACAGAAAACTGCTTCTTATGGCTTCGAGCATATTCTTCAAGGCGATCATGAACCGCATGAGCATGTTTCAATCCAAGAACATCAACAAAAGAATTGACAGCATCAACCTTCTTACCAACAGAGTCAATATAAGTAGCTTTACGATGCGTGGTTATGGTTAACGGAATACCAGGGAAGCCCGCACCTGTTCCCATATCGAGCAAAGCTCCCTCAGGAGCCTTATTGATATAGGGGAGCAAAACAAGTGAGTCGAGGATATGAAGTACCGCAGCATCTTCTATGTTAAGAATACGGGTGAGATTGGTTGTCTTATTTGTTTCCAGAACCAAATCCAAATGTTGAATACATTTCCTCAGCTCAGTATCAGTTACGCTCAAGGAATACTCTTTGCAATAGGAAGTTAGACGACTCAACATCTCGTCAGCCTGCTGATCAGTAAGTACTAACAACGAAAGCTCCTTTCTGACAAAAATCAGTGTATCGAGAACTTTTGACAAAAAAAGGGGACGTGGAAACCACGTCCCCTTAGCATAAGCTCGAGTAGATTATCGAGCAACAATCACCACATGGCGATCGGGGTCAGAACCCTCAGAATGAGTATAGACGGCGTCATTGCCACGAAGTGCAATGTGAACCAGTCGGCGCTCGTAGGCATTCATGGGCGGAAGCGAAACACTCTTATGAGTGCGGATGGCACGCTCGGCAGCAGACTGAGCCATGGAGGCAACCTTGTCCTGACGGCGGCTCTTGTATCCCTCGACGTCCACTACAACCGGATACCTAAAGCCGAGCTTGCGGCTCACCAGCAATGAGAACATAACCTGAAGGGCATCAAGGGTGCGACCATGACGGCCAATGAGAACAGCAAGGTCGGGAGCCGTTACATCCAGAATCAGCTCACCCTCGTCGCCCTCATACTCATCGATAGGAGAGTTGGCGGCATCGAAGTGCGAAAGGATGGAACGCAGGATGGAAATCGCGACATCGGCAATGGTGTCGAGCTCCTCGTCGGTCAGCTCTTCACCAGCCTTGTAGCGCTGTGCAATCTCGGGATAATCGCCCGCGACCTGCGGGGCAACCTCCTCAAGCATATCCTCGATGATCTCTTCAGACATAACGTACTCCAAAAGTTAGGTACCTAAATAAGATTGATATCCCACTACTTCTTCTTGTGCGGGCGCGGCTTCTTCTCGCGACGAGTGACCTCAACCTGCAGCGGCGCGTTCTTAAGGCGCTCCTCCTCATCGGCCTTCGCCTTGTCGATGACCTTCTGCGTCACAAAAATCTGCTGGATAACCTGCCAAGCAGACGAGACGTCGTAGTACAGCAGAACACCAACGGGAAGGCTCCAGCCCATCCAAAGCATCATGACCGTCATGACAACGGCCATCATACGCATGCTCTGAGCCTGCTGGCCGGTCTGGTTGCGCGACATATAGAGCTGCGGAATCAGGGTCAGGACAGCGAACAGGATCAGGCAGACCAGCGCAGGCAGAGCGACCATAAAGCCATCGGCAAAGGAGGCACTCGGCGTGGTGGTCAGGTCGGGCAGAATATTAAAGAACGAGAACGTGCCGTCGTTAAAGTAGTCCGGCAGGTTACGCAGCAGCGTAAATAGGGCGAACAGGACAGGCATCTGAATCAACAGCGGCAGACAACCAGCCATCGGGTTGAACTTGTTCTCGCTGTAGAACTTCTGCATTTCCTCGGCCTGACGCTGGGGATCGTCGGCATAGCGCTCCTGGATCTCGAGCATCTTGGGCTGCAGCACCTGCATGCGTGCCGTCGACTTAGTCGACTTGAGCATAAGCGGCGTCAGCAGCAGACGGATGATGACCACCAGGATGATAATGGACAGGCCCCAGTCGACCGCAAAGGTCTGGATGAGCTTGAGCAGCTCGAAAAGGATGTTAACGATCCAATCCCACATGTAAGTTTTCCTCCGATAGCGAGTGCCCGCTAGGGCACAGGGTCATAACCGCCGACGTGCAGGGGATTGCAGCGAGCGATGCGCCTCACGGCAAGCCAGCAGCCTCTCAAAACACCGTACTTCTCAATCGCCTGGACGGCGTATTGCGAGCACGTTGGGTAATAAATGCAGGCGTCAGGCAATAAGGGCGAAATAACCTGTTGATATATGCGAATAGGAGCGATGGCAACACGTCGCAAAACGTGATTGCTCATCGCTCCTCCCCGGCAACGCCGGCGCGTTTCATAAGCGAACGCAATGCATTGTCCATCTCCTGCGGCGAGGAAACCCTCGTCTTGGGAGTTGCGAACAAGATGATGTCATAACCCGCAACGGGAAATCCACAGCTGCGGGCGGCCTCGCGCATCACACGCTTAGAACGGTTGCGCACGACAGCACAACCGAGCCGTTTAGCACCAACGAAGGCGACCCTTCCGGAGTCGCCTTCGCCAACCGATTCACATATGGTCATTCGAATCAGAGGGTGATTGAAACGACGCCCCTGACTGAACACATGCTCGAAATCTTGCCGAGACTTAATAGTCTTCATGCGAGATGTGTGTATCGCTGCTAGACAGTGAGACGCTTGCGGCCCTTGGCGCGACGACGGGCGAGCACGGCACGACCACCCTTGGTGGCCATACGGGCACGGAAGCCATGGGTCTTGGCACGCTTACGCTTATTAGGCTGATACGTACGCTTCATCTTAAGTTCCTCCTGCTGCATTTCGAGTGTCCGCGGGGGCGCGGACGCAGATATAGACACGTGAGCTTGAAGATTGTAGGGAAATCAATGTTCAAATGTCAAGAAATCAAAGGTAAAAGGTTGCGCAGTTCACACGGTTCCCCCATAAGCCGAGCTCGATTTAGCGGTGCATGGCAACTTTTCACGATATTTCATCGAGTTTTCAACAGGTCATGTTGGCAATGTTGAGAACTTTTCGTCCGTTTTCCAAAGTTTTCAACAGGTTTTGAAAAGTTGTCGAAAGATGAGAAACATTGCACGGTGAGCTACTATTTGTTCGAAACCTTTTGAAAGATTGCGAGCGGCATGTCTGACGACTTTTACACCATGGTCGATTCCGGAGACCCGGCACCCGACAACGAGCACATCACCGGCGTGCGCGAAGAGCGTAAGGAAGGCGAGCAGACGACCACGCAGGCGCCAAAAGCCATGTACGCCGCGCGCATCGCCGTCTATGACGACATGCTGTCGACACCGCGTGTGATCGTCATTGATCCGCAAGACGTCCGCACGTATTTGGAAGAGACGACCAACACCGTCTACCAGTGTATGAAAGAGCAAGGTGGCCACATCTCGCTCATGGTCATCCGCGAGATTGTCGAAAACTTTATCCACGCACACTTTGCCGAGCCCATCATCTCGATTCTGGACGGCGGAGACACCATCCGCTTTGCTGATCAAGGACCCGGCATCGACGACAAGGAGCGCGCTTTCGACTTTGGCGTTACCAGCGCAAACAGCAAGATGAAGCGCTATATCCGTGGAACCGGAGCAGGGTTTCCCATGGTGCAGGAGTATTTGGAAAACGCCGGCGGGGCCGTGTCCATCGAGGACAACATGGGCAACGGCACCGTGGTTACGGTAAGCCTGGACCCTAAACGCGTGCAGGAAATCGAACGCGCCGGCGGGCGCGGTGCTGCCGTGCGGCCCGAGACGGAGCAGCCCGCATATCCCCTGCCGGGAGCTTTTGCGCAGCAGCCCATGGCAACGCAACAGATGCAGCCCCGCGTGGGACAGATGCAGCAGCCCGGAATGCTTCCTACACAAGAGCCCCAGGCGGCGTCGATGTCGATGCCGCCAAACGTGCCAGAGGCCATGCCGCTGGCGGATCAGGATACAGCAGCAATGCAGCAGGCGACGGGGGCACCGGGTGGCCAGCAAATGGGCTATCAGCCGTACCAACAGGGATATCCATATCAGCAGATGCCGCCACTGGGGTATGGCCAGCAGTTCCCGCAGCAGTACCAGCAGGGATATCAGCAGCCGTACCAGCAGATGACGCAGCAGCAGTACAACCCCTGGGCCCAGCAGATGCCTCCGCAGCCTTACCACCAGTGGCCTCAAAGTTTTCAACAGCAAATGCCGCCGATGCAGAGTTCTCAACAACCAGCAGCTCAAATGATGTATCCTAATGCAGCAAATCAGTATGCGCAGCCACAACCGGACGTGTTCGTAAGCGATCGCGGCAACGCCGCGCTGGGCTATCTGGCGCAAAATCAAGCGTGCGGTGCTACCGATCTGGCGAGGGCGTTTGGAAACTCGGCCCCCACTTGGTCACGCACGCTCAATGACTTGGCGCAGGCCGGCTTGGTCATCAAGCATGGCCAGAAATACCATCTGACCGAACTCGGCGCCGCTCGCGTGCGAGCTCAGAGCTAAAGAACGGGAGAGACAGTGGACGAGGAAGCAAGCATCATCCTGGGGGATGCCATCGCCTTTTGCCAGCGCGACGGCCGAGATGCACGCCTCATCAACATGCTGGGGCAATCGCGCGCCATAAGCCTGACCGAAGATACGCTCACGATCGAGGCCCCCTCGCGCTTTGCCATCGCGCAGCTCAAAAAGCATCAGCCGACCATTGAGGCCTATCTGGAAGAAATCGCCTTTGCACCGATCGCGCTCGACATCGTGGCACCGCAAGGCGCCGCGACGGAATCCGCTGCCGCGACGGCGCCTGCCACGGCTCCCGCTGCTTCCCCGGCGGTGCCGGCCTCCGCAGGCGACGTGCCGACAATCGAGCACCAGCACAGCGATGTTTCCCGTGAAACCATGGCACCGTTGCCGACCGCGGCGGCGACGTCAACGAACGCACCCGTCACGCACATGCCCATCGCTCACGACGCAACGACGGGCGCGGATTCGGGCATTGCAATCAAGAACACGCTCTCGGCCGATGATTTTCGCCGCATGATGAACCAGATGAAGGGCGGAGCGCCAACTAAATCCACGCAAGCTGCGACCCCCGCTTCACCCATGCCAGCACCGACCGCGCCGGCCGAACAGAATACGGATGGAGCCCCGCTCGCCGCGAACTCAAAATTTACCTTTGAGAACTTTGTCTACGGCCCCGAGAACAGCCATGCCTATCGCTCGGCACTCAAGTTTGCCGCCCTCGCGGACGAGCGGGGCACGTGCACATCACTGTTCATCTACGGCAAATCGGGCCTGGGCAAGACGCACCTGCTGCTTGCCATCAAAAACGAGCTCGCCGAAAAGTCGCCCGAGATCAAGGTCAAGTATGCCAACTCCCAGGCATATCTGGACGACCTGATGACCGAGTTCGACCGCCAAAAGAAGAGCAACGCCCCCATCATGCAGGCGTACCACGGCGTGGACGTGCTCATCATCGACGACATCCAAAACATCATCGGCAAGCGCGCGAGCGTGGACTACTTTTTCCAGCTCATGGACGAGTTCATCCGCAACAACAAGAAGGTCGTCATCGCGGCAGACCGCGCCCCCAAGGACCTGAGCATGGACGAGCGTCTGACCAGCCGCTTCAACGCCGGCATGCTCTGCCTGGTCGCAGAGCCCAGCTACGAGATGAAATACAAGATCTTGCAGCGCTATTACGAGAACACCATCGTCGCCGCTCCCGAGGCAGGCGACGACTCGCTGCTGGCGGCCTATGGGGGCGACGGCGGGCACCTAACCGACGAGCACTTTAAACACATGGCCGAGGTCTCGGGCACCAACATCCGCGAACTCGAGAGCTTTTGCGAGCGCTGCGCCGGCGAGGCGGGCGACCGCGAGCGCGAGGGCGGGGAGCTCACCTTTGACGATATCGACGCCATCGCCAGCCAGTACTTTGACACATCGGCCAAAAAGATCAACGTCCAGACGGTTCAGTCCGTCATCGAAGAGCAGTACGGCGTGACGCACGAGGAGCTCATCGGCCCGCGTCGCAACGCCAATATCGCCAAAGCACGCCATATCGCTATCTACCTGGCCATCGAGATGTGCGAGATGACGACCACGGCGGTGGGCGCCGAATTTGGCAACCGCAACCACTCGACCGTCAGCACGAGTTACAAAAAGGTCCAGAAGATGATCCAGGAAGACCGGACTGTCACCGAAGACCTCAAGTCGCTGCGCGATAAAATTACACTGCGCTCGTAGGTAAATGGACACAGCTGTTGAAAACTTGTCGAAACCACGGGCATAAGGTGTCTAAAACCCAACCCGCGGTGATGAAAAGTTTTGCGCAGGTTTTGAACGTGGAAAACCACCCCTGTTGCACACAGGTTGCTGTCGATTCTCTTTCTGGGTCTGACCTGCGTCTTTGGGAGTAATCAACAGTTTCGTCAGTGCTATTACTATTATTAAGATATTTATATCTATAGAAAGGTGTTAAAAGATGAAGTTCACCGTCAGCCAGAGCTCGCTTACACAAGCCATCGGCGTCGTTATGAAGGGTGTCGCTTCGGCATCCACCCTCCCCATCCTGTCGGGCGTGCTCGTTAAGGCCCAAGACGGCATCTTGGAATTCCAGACCTCTAACTACACCATCTCGATCCGTCATCGCATCGCGGCGCATGTCGAAGAAGAGGGCGAGATGGTTATCCCCTGTAAGATGCTCTCCAATATCACCAAGACCCTCCCCGATGCCCCGGTCACCTTTGAGCTGTCCGAGCGCCAGGTGCTGATTGGTTGCGAGAAGAGCTCTTTTAGGCTGAACACGCTCGATGTCAATGACTTCCCCGAGTTTCCGGCCTATGCCATCGAGAGTGCCGTGGAGCTGCCGACCGATGTCTTGTCCGAAATGGTCGGCCGCGTGTGGCGCGTCACCTCGACCGACAAGGCTCGCCCCATCCTGGGCGGCGTGCACATGAAGGTCGAGAACAACACCGTACGCCTGGTGGCGACCGATTCCTTCCGCTTGGCCGTGTGCGATACGCAGGTCGAGACCTCGACCCTCGAGGGCTCCTTTGAGCTCAACGTTCCGGCTGACGCCTTTAACGACGCGCTGAACATCATGGCCAGCCAGGCGACCATCATGATCGGGGCTACCGACACCCAGGTCGTCTTCGAGGCCGGCAACACCACCTACGTGTCGCGTCGCATCGAGGGCGTGTACCCCAACTACAAGCAGCTCATCCCCGATTCGTGCGTGACGAGCGTCAAGATCGATGTCGCCGCCTTTAACGCCGCCCTCAAGCGCGTGGCCGTTATCGCGAGCGCCAACCCCGCCGTCAAGTTCGAGATCGATGTCGAGAACGGGCAGATGGGCCTGTCCTCCATTTCCAATGACCAGGACCTTGCGCAGGAGACGATCGATGTCGAGGCTGAGGGCGAGTCGGGTACCATCGCCTTCAACTACCACTACATCTTCGGCTGCCTCAATGCCCTGTCCAAGGAGAAGGAGATCACGCTGGAGTTCAAGAGCTACTCGCAGGCGGGCATCTTCAAGTCCTACGACAAGATCAACTACCTGTACCTGGTCATGCCGGTCCGCATCTAGCGCTGCGCCATGACCATGTTCGCCCGCGATCTTTCCGTCGCGCACTACCGCAGCTTCGATAGCTATCGCCTTGCCCTGGACGAGGGCGTGACGATACTTGCGGGACCCAACGCGGCGGGAAAGACCAATCTCATAGAGGCGCTGCAGCTGCTGACGAGCGGCGCCTCGTTTAGGCATCCGACCGCAGCCGAGCTCGTCCATGACGGCGTGGGCTCGTGCAAGATCGAGCTGAGGCTCGAGGGCGACGGCCGCGTGCTTGATATGGGATTGAGCGCGGAGGACGGTAAGCGCTCGTTTAGTCGCAACGGCAAGAGATGCTCTGCCGCCGGTGTGCGCGGGATTCTGCCGAGCGTGCTGTTTTGCCCCGACCATCTGGACATGGTTAAGCGAGGCGCCAGTGTGCGCCGCGCCGCCCTCGATGACTTTGGCATGCAGCTGAGCGCGCGTTATGCCGATCTTGCGAGCACCTATGGGCGCTGCGTGACCCAGCGTAACGCCCTGCTCAAGGAGACCTGGTGCTGTCGCGAGATGCTCGGCGCGTGGAACGATTCGATTGCTCGCGCGGGCTCGGCCCTGCTCGTGCACCGGTTGGCCCTACTCGACCGGCTGGCGGGCCATGTGCACACTGCCTACGGGCAAGTGGCGTCCGGCGAGGCTGCCAACGTGACCTATGCGTCCACGCTGGGGGATTTGCCCCAGGTCGAGGATCGCGAAGAGCTGAAGGGTTGGGCGTACGAGCGCATGCTGGCCGCCCTTGACGAGCATGCCGACGAGGAAATTCGCCGCGGCGTGACGTTGGTGGGACCGCATCGCGACGAGATCGGGTTCACCGTGGCGGGTCGCTCCGCCCGTTCATTTGCCAGCCAAGGACAGCAGCGCACGCTGGTACTGTCCTGGAAGGTGGCCGAGGTGGCCGTGGCTCGCGATGTCCTGGGCACCGCCCCGCTGCTGCTTTTGGACGACGTAATGAGCGAGCTCGACGGCGAGCGTCGCGGCGCTTTCCTGCGGCTGATCGGCGATGATATCCAGACGGTCATAACTACGACCAACCTGGGGTACTTTACCGATGACCTGCTTGATCGAGCCAAGGTGGTGAGCATGGGTGAGACGTGCTA
Source organism: uncultured Collinsella sp. (assembly GCA_900543015.1). Taxonomy (GTDB): domain Bacteria; phylum Actinomycetota; class Coriobacteriia; order Coriobacteriales; family Coriobacteriaceae; genus Collinsella. The sequence goes on along the minus strand of UQPJ01000037.1, from coordinate 5,762 downwards.
ATTACGAGCGCGAGAGCGAGACAGTCGCCTTCAGTGGATTTTTGAACGCAGAGCGCCAGCGCATCCTGGCGGCTGCAACGCCTAAGCGCCGTGCGCAGATGGAGGCCGCCGAGGAGTCGCGCGCGGTCTATCGCGCATGGAACGCGGTGTGCTCGGGCACGCGCGAGGGACGGCATGTGACGGGGCTGCGCTACCTGCCCGAGTCCAATGAGCTGCTGGTGTATCTCGACTCGCCCTCGTGGACGCAGGAAATGACGCTGTTGCGCGAGATCATCCGTGCGCGCATGGAGCGCGCCGGTGCGCATGTGGACGGCCTGGTGTTCAAAACCACCGCGCCCGGTCACACGCCGCCCGCCGCCAAGGAGCGCCTGCGCCCGGCGACGACCGAGCGACCGCCGGCCCCGCACGCCGACCTAAGTGAGGCCGAGCGTACCGAGATCGAGCGCCAAGTGGCGCCCATCGAAGACCAAAAACTGCGCGAGGCCCTCGAGAATGCCATGAGAGCCAGTGCCGAGTGGGCCAAGGGCGTGCAAAGCAAAAAAGAGCCTTAAATCGCATCTGGTGGCCTTGTAGAGCCAAATACCCTCGTTCCCGAGGGTATTTTTTTACGATAAACTAGTAAGGCTGTACACATTTTCTTGACTGAAGGAGGACGTGTGGCAAACGAAAACGATTACGATGGCGGCGAGATTAAGATTCTCGAAGGTCTCGAGGCCGTTCGTAAGCGCCCGGGCATGTATATCGGCTCGACGAGCGCCAGCGGTCTGCATCACCTGGTGTGGGAGATCGTTGACAACTCCGTCGACGAGGCCATGGCCGGTTTCTGCACCGAGATCCAGGTGACGGTCCACGCCGACAACTCCATCACGGTCGTCGACAACGGGCGCGGCATCCCCGTCGACGAGCACCCTGTTAAAAAGATCCCGACGCTCGAGGTCGTTATGACGATCTTGCACGCCGGCGGTAAGTTCGATAACTCGGCCTATAAGGTCTCGGGCGGCCTGCACGGCGTGGGCATCTCCGTCGTCAACGCACTGTCCAAGCGCGTGGTCGTTCAGGTTCGCCGCGATGGCAACACCTACGAGATGGAGTTCTCGCGCGGCAAGACCGTCAAGAAGATGGAGGTCGTGGGCACCTCGGATTCAACGGGCACCACCGTCACCTTCTGGCCCGACGACGAGATCTTCGAGACCTGCATCTACGATTTCGATACGCTGCACAACCGTCTGCAGGAGACGGCGTTCCTCAATAAGAACCTTAAGATTGTGCTGACCGACGAGCGCGAGGCGACTCCCCACGTGGAGGAGTTTTGCTACGAGGGCGGCATCATCGACTTCGTCAGGTTCCTCAACGAGGGCAAGGACGTCCCCGAGGCCTTTAAGGAGCCCATCTACATCGAGGGCAAATCGGATCCGGACGCGCCTGTGACCAAGATGGGCGAGGTCGAGGTTTCCCTGCAGTGGAATAGCGGCTACGGCGAGAACGTCATGTCGTTCGCCAACGACATCTACACTCCCGAGGGCGGCATGCACCTTGAGGGCTTCCGCACCGCGCTCACCCGCGTGATCAACGACTACGCGCGCAAACAGAACCTGCTCAAGGAAAAAGACGCCAACCTGACCGGCGACGACGTGCGCGAGGGCCTTTCGGCCGTTATCTCGGTCAAGCTGCCCGATCCTCAGTTTGAGGGCCAGACCAAGGCAAAGCTTGGTAGCTCCTATATGCGCGCGCTCACGCTCAAGATCGTGACCGACGGCCTCGCCGATTACTTGGAGGAGCATCCCAAGCCCGCCCGCGAGATTGTCAAGAAGGCGCAACAGGCCTGCAAGGCGCGCAACGCCGCCCGCAAGGCGCGCGAGGCGACCCGCCGCAAGAGCCTGCTCGAGACGGCGTCCCTGCCCGGTAAGCTCGCTGACTGCTCGGTGCGCGATGCCGAGCTGACCGAGCTCTTCATCGTAGAGGGTGACTCGGCAGGCGGTTCGGCCAAGGACGGCCGTCGCCGAGACATCCAGGCGATTCTGCCCCTGCGCGGCAAGATTCTGAACGTCGAACGCGTTGGTGACCATCGCGCGTTCTCGAGCGACACCATCCAGTCGCTGATTACCGCGATCGGCTGCGGTGTCACGACGAGTGCCGGCGACGGCGGCGACTTCGATATCACCAAGGCGCGCTACCACAAGATCATCATCATGACCGATGCAGACGTCGACGGTGCGCATATCCGCATCCTGCTGCTGACGTTCTTCTACAAGTACATGCGTCCGCTGATCGATGCCGGCTACGTCTATGTTGCCTGCCCGCCCATCTTTGGCATTAAGGTGCGCAACAAGATCCACTACGTGTATCCCAACGGCCGCCAGCCCGAAGACGAGATCCTGCGCGACACCATCCAGAGTCTGGGCCTGAACCCCGACGATAACGACGAAGACGGCAAGGCCAAGGATGGCAAGATCACCAAGAAGCGCAAGGGCTATACCGTCCAGCGCTACAAGGGTCTGGGCGAGATGGACCCCAAACAGCTCGCCTCGACGACGATGGATCCCAAGACCCGCATCCTGCAGCGCGTGTCGATCGAGGATGCCGTGGTGGCAGACCGCGCCGTGCGCGAGCTGATGGGCTCCGAGGTCGGCTATCGCCGCGAGTACATTGAAAAACACGCGCACGACGCGCGCTTCTTAGACGCCTAACCTGTTCGGCTTTCCCAGCCACCGCACCTTCGCCCTCAATCGTCGGTCGCGTACCCAAGTACGCTTCCCTCCTCTTTCGAGCGAATCTGCGGCACCTGGAAAAGCCGTCTCCGTGGCAGGATGATTAATGGACCACGCAAACCATGAGGAGGTAACGTGGCAGACGATATCAACAATAACGAGGGCATGGGCGAGGCCGGCGACGCCGGCATGCCCGACGATCTGAGGCGCCTGCTTGCCCGTGCTGAGCAGGGCGAGGACGGCGATCCGGACGCCTATAACCCCGATGCCGATGATGACGAGGAAGAGGACGACGGTGAGCTCGAGGAGAGCTTTGGCGAAGTCGACCGTGGCGCCTCGGCCGGCGAGGATATCAATGGCGGCCAGCTCCAGATTTCGGAGTTCGGTCGCGAGATGAAGCAGTCGTTTATCGAGTATTCGATGTCGGTCATCACGGCGCGCGCCCTGCCGGACGTGCGCGACGGCCTAAAGCCGGTGCACCGCCGCATCCTGTACGCGATGAACGAGAGCGGCATCTACCCCAACCGCCCGCACAAGAAGTCGGCCTGGACGGTCGGCGAAGTTATCGGTAAGTACCACCCGCATGGCGACTCCGCGGTCTACGAGGCCATGGTCCGCCTGGCGCAGTGGTTCTCCATGCGCACGCCGCTCATCGACGGTCACGGCAACTTCGGCAACATCGACGGCGACGGCGCGGCAGCCATGCGTTACACCGAGAGCCGCCTGGCAAAGCCCGCCATGGAGCTGCTGCGTGACCTGCAGAAGGATACCGTCGACTGGCAGCCCAACTACGACGAATCACTCGCCGAGCCCGTGGCACTGCCTGCGCGCTTCCCCAACCTGCTGGTCAACGGCAGCCAGGGCATCGCCGTCGGCATGGCCACCAACATCGCCCCGCACAACCTCACCGAGGCGATCGAGGCCACCTGCTACCTGATCGACAACCCCGAAGCCACCGTCGACGAGCTCATGCAGATCATGCCCGGTCCGGACTTCCCCACCGGCGCCATCATCATGGGCAGCGCCGGCATTAAGCAGAGCTACGAGACCGGCCGCGGCTCCATTACCGTGCGCGCCAAGGCTCACGTGGAGTCCACCAAGACCGGCCGCAGCCGCCTGGTCTTTACCGAGATTCCCTACATGGTCAACAAGGGCACCCTGCAGGAGAAGATCGCCCAGCTCGTCAACGACAAGCGCATCGAGGGTATCTCGGATATGCGCGATGAGTCCAACCAGAAGGGTATCCGTCTGGTCATCGAACTCAAGAAGGGCGTCATCCCGCAGGTCGTGCTCAACAACCTGTACAAGTACACCTCGCTGCAGACGACCTTTGGCGCCAACAACCTGGCGCTTGTCAACGGCGTTCCCAAATGCCTGAGTCTGCGCGAGATGCTGCAGCACTACATCGACCACCAGGTCGACGTCGTCACCCGCCGCACCCGCTTCGACCTTAAGAAGGCCCAGGCCCGCGCTCATATCCTTGAGGGCTACCTGATGGCCCTTGACCATATCGACGAGGTCATCAGCATCATCCGCTCCTCGCAGACCGACTCCGAGGCCAGCAGCCGCCTGATCGAGCGCTTTGGCTTTACGCCCGAGCAGACCACGGCCATCCTCGAGATGAAGCTGCGCCGCCTGACCGGCCTGGAGCGCGACAAGATCCAGGAAGAGCTGGACGGCCTGCGCCGCGCCATCGCCTACTACGAGGACCTGCTGGCGCACGAGGAGAAGATCCTGGGCGTCATTAAGGAAGAGATGCGCGAGATCTCCAAGAAGTTCGGCGATAAGCGCCGCACCGAGATCAGCCATGTCGAGAAGGACCTGGACGTCGAGGACCTCATTGCCGATGAGGACATGGTCGTGACCATCACCCACACCGGCTATGTCAAGCGCATCCCGGTGGCCGCCTACCGCGCCCAGAAGCGCGGCGGCAAGGGCGTGTCGGGCGTCAACCTCAAAGAGGACGACGTCATCGACGAGATGTTCATCGCGTCCACGCACGAGTACGTGCTGTTCTTCTCGAGCAAGGGTAAGGTCTATCGCCTGAAGGTGCACGAGCTGCCGGTGGGTACGCGCCAGGCGCGCGGTACCGCAATCGTCAACCTGCTGCCCTTCGAGGAGGGCGAGAAGATCGCGAGCGTCATCAGCTGCCGCGAGTTCCCTGCCGACGAGTACCTGATGTTTGCCACCAAGAGCGGCATGGTCAAGAAGACCGTAATGAGCGCATATGACCGCAGCCGCCGCGACGGCCTGATCGCTATCAACCTGCGTGACGACGACGCGCTGCTGAACGTGCGCCGCGTGCGCGAGGGCGACAAGATTATCCTGGCCACCACCGCGGGCAAGGCGATCATGTTCTCCGAGGAGCAGGTGCGCGCCACCGGCCGCGATACCAGCGGCGTTCGCGGTATCGGTATGAAGGACGGCGTGAGCGTTCTGGGCATGGAAGTCACTAACGGCAACGGCGATCTATTCGTCATCACCGAGCGCGGCTACGGCAAGCGCACGCCGGTCGCGGACTACCCGGAGCAGAATCGCGGCGGCCAGGGCGTCTACACCATCCAAATGACCGAGCGTAAGGGCAACCTCGCGGCCATGAAGACGGTGGGCCCGCAGCACGAGTTGTTCATCGTGACGGAGGGCGCGACGGTCATTCGCGTCAAGACCGATGAGATTAGCCAGACTGGCCGCGCTACCCAGGGCGTCAAGATGATGACCGTTGACGACAACGACCGCATCTGCGCCGTAGCCCGGATGACGGCCGCCAAGGAGAAGCCCGAAGGCGAAGGCGCCGAGGCCGCAACCGACGCCGAAGAGGCCCCAGTCGACCTAGGCGACGGCAACGACATGCCAGAGGATCTCCTAGACGAGTAAGAGGCCCTAGCTGGTAGAAAATATCAGACCCCATATATCGGCGGTCGGCGCACCTGCGCGCCGACCGCTTTTTTGAAAACCTTGGGACCCCATGGTCGCCGGGCTGACGAGATGGTTTTGGTTTGTCGCGAGTTCCGCACGCAAAGAAGGCCACTTAATGTGGCCTTCGTCTTGCGCAGG
>UQPJ01000036.1:0-22317 GCA_900543015.1 uncultured Collinsella sp. | reverse complement strand
TCCAGCCATAAAAAAGCCTCCCATTTCTTGTGTCCAAGAAATGGGAGGCAGTTCAGTGCGCAGCGGGGGTTCTTTCATGTCCGAGGACGTCCGCGAAGGTTAGCCCTCAGATCCTGCGGTGGGAGACTTAGGCCTCGTTGTACACCGTCTTGAGCTTCAGCAGGTGCTGATAGCGGTCCATGGCGGCCTGCTCGTTCTCCTTGAAGAGCTCCTCGGCGCGCTCGGGGAAGGAACGCGTCAGCGAAGCGTAACGGGCCTCGTTCATCAGGAACTCCTGATAACCGCCCGCGGGCTCCTTGGAATCGAGCGAGAACTTCTTGCCGGCAGCAGCCTCGGGGTTGAAGCGGAAGAGGTTCCAGTAACCGCACTCGACAGCCTTCTTCATCTCGGCCTGGCAGTTCTGCATGCCGCCCTTCTTGATGGAGTGCATCTCGCAGGGGCTGTAGCCGATGATGAGGGACGGGCCGTCGTAGGCCTCGGCCTCGTGGATGGCCTTGAGGGTCTGAGCCGGGTTGGCGCCCATGGCAACCTGTGCCACGTAGACGTAGCCGTAGCTCATGGCAATCTCGGCCAGAGACTTCTTCTTGGTCACCTTACCGGCGGCGGCGAACTGAGCGACCTGGCCCAAGTTCGAGGCCTTGGAGGCCTGACCACCGGTGTTGGAGTAAACCTCGGTGTCGAAGACGAAGACGTTGACGTTGTGGCCGGAAGCCAGGACGTGGTCCAGGCCACCGAAGCCGATGTCGTAGGCCCAGCCGTCGCCGCCGAAGATCCAGAAGGACTTCTTGGTGAGGTAAGCCTTGTCGGCGAGGATCGCCTTGGAAGCGTCGCAGCCGCACTTCTCGAGCTCGGCAACGTAGGCAGCGGCAGCGGTCTTGGAGGCCTCGGCGTCGTTGACGGAGTCGATCCAAGCCTGGCCGGCGGCCTTGAGCTCATCGGACGGACCATCGGCAGCGATGATGTCCTGGGTAGCGGCGATCAGCTTGTGCTGAACGGCCTCATAGCCAACGGCCATGCCCAGGCCGTGCTCGGCATTGTCCTCGAACAGGGAGTTGTTCCACGCCGGGCCGTGACCGTCCTTGTCCTTGCAGTAAGGAGCGGTGGCAGCGGGGTTGCCCCAAATGGAGGAGCAGCCGGTGGCGTTGGAAATGAACATGCGGTCGCCGGCGACCTGGGTCACCAGACGTGCATAGGCGGTCTCGGCGCAGCCGGCGCAGGAGCCGGAGAACTCCAGGTAGGGCTGCTTAAACTGGCTGCCCTTGACGTTGGCCGCGATGAGCTCCTTCTTCTCGGAGACGTTCTCGACCATGTAGTCCCAAACGGGCTGCTGGTCCATCTCCTGCTCGGTGGGAACCATCTCGAGGGCGCCCTTGGGGCAGACCTTGACGCAGTTGGTGCAACCCATGCAGTCGAGCGGGGACACAGCCATGGTGAACTTCATGCCCTTGGCCTTGGGGCCCATGGCGTCGAGCGTGCGGGTAGCCTCGGGCGCGGCGGCAGCCTCGTCCTCGGTCATCGCAAACGGACGGATGGTGGCATGCGGGCACACGTAGGCGCACTGGTTGCACTGGATGCACTTGGTCTCGTCCCAGTGGGGAACGACCACGGCGACGCCGCGCTTCTCGTATGCGGAGGCGCCCAGCTCAAACTGGCCGTCGGCGCAATCGACAAAGGCGGAAACAGGCAGGCTGTCGCCGTCCATGCGATCGATGGGCTCGAGCAGGTTCTTGACCTGCTGGGCGATAGCGGACTTGGTCTCCTCGGAGAGCTCGACGGGAGCGGCGTCCTCGGCGGTAGCCCAGTCGGCCGGAACCTCGAACTTACGGAAGGCGGTAGCGCCGGCATCGATGGCCTTGTGGTTGGCGTCGACGATAGCCTGGCCCTTCTTCATGTAGGACTTGGTAGCCGCGTCCTTCATGTACTGCAGGGCGTCCTCGGCGGGCAGGACCTTGGCCAGCGCGAAGAAGGCGGACTGGAGCACCGTGTTGGTGCGCTTGCCCATGCCGACCTTAGCGGCCAGGTCGATAGCGTCGATCAGGTAGACGTTGACGTTGTTGTTCGCGATGTAGCGCTTGGCCACGGCGGGCATGTGCTCGGCGAACTCCTCGTCGCTCCACTGGCAGTTGACCAGGAAGGTTCCGCCCGGCTTGACGTCGCGGACCATCTTGAAGCCCTTGACGATGTAGCTGGGGTTGTGGCAGGCGACAAAGTCGGCCTTGGTCACGTAGTACGGCGAACGGATCGGGGAATCACCAAAGCGCAGGTGCGAGACGGTGACGCCGCCGGTCTTCTTGGAGTCATACTGGAAGTAGGCCTGGACGTACTTGTCGGTGTGATCGCCGATGATCTTGATCGAGTTCTTGTTGGCGCCGACGGTACCGTCGCCACCCAGACCCCAGAACTTGCACTCGATGGTGCCGGGGGCTGCGGTGTTGGGCGCATCCTCGGCCTCGGGCAGGCTCAGGTTGGTCACGTCATCGACAATGCCGATGGTGAACTCACGCTTGGGCTCGTCCTTCTTGAGCTCCTCGAAGACAGCGAACGCGGACGCGGGAGGCGTGTCCTTGCTGCCCAGGCCATAACGGCCGCCGACGACCTTGATGCCCGTCTTGCCGGCCTCGTAGAGAGCGGAGACGACGTCCTGGTAGAGCGGCTCGCCGATGGAACCCGGCTCCTTGGTACGGTCCATGACGGCGATCTTCTGGACGGTCTCGGGGAGAACGTCGACGAAGTGCTTGATAGAGAACGGACGGAACAGACGAACCTTGACCAGGCCGACCTTCTCGCCGTGAGCGTTGAGGTAGTCGATGACTTCCTCGAGCACGTCGCAGAAGGAGCCCATGCACACGACGACGCGATCAGCATCGGGAGCGCCGTAGTAGTTGAACAGGCCGTAATCGGTGCCGAGCTTCTCGTTGATCTTCTTCATGTAGCCCTCGACGACGGCGGGAAGCTCGTCGTAGACCTTGTTGCAGGCCTCACGGTTCTGGAAGAAGATATCGCCGTTCTCATGGCTGCCGCGGGTGTGCGGGTGCTCAGGGTTGAGCGCATGGTCGCGGAAAGCCTGGACGGCGTCCATGTCGCACATCTCGGCAAGATCCTTGTAGTCCCACATGGCGACCTTCTGGATCTCGTGGCTGGTGCGGAAGCCGTCGAAGAAGTTAAGGAACGGGGTCTTGCCCTCGATGGCGGCAAGGTGAGCCACCGGCGAGAGGTCCATGACCTCCTGGACGTTGCCCTCGGCGAGCATGGCGAAGCCGGTCTGACGACAGGCCATGACGTCGGAGTGATCGCCAAAAATGTTCAGGGCGTGGGAAGCGACGCAACGCGCGGAGACGTGGAAGACGCCCGGGAGCTGCTCGCCCGCGATCTTGTACATGTTCGGGATCATCAGGAGCAGACCCTGAGAAGCCGTGTAGGTGGTGGTCAGAGCACCGGCGCCCAGCGAACCGTGAACGGTACCGGCTGCACCTGCCTCGGACTCCATCTCGACGACCTTGACCGGGGTGCCGAAGATGTTCTTGCGACCCTGGGCCGCCCACTGGTCGACATGGTCGGCCATCGGGCTGGACGGCGTAATGGGATAGATTCCCGCTACCTCGGTGTACGCATACGAAACATATGCGGCCGCCTCGTTGCCGTCCATAGACTTAAACTTACGCGCCATATACCCCTCTCCTCTCATATAGGTATACAGGCCCCGGCGATCGCCGGGATGTTGGCGTGATGGGATTTACGCTGTTGCTTCCAATCATCTGGCAGGCAGGCTCAGCAGCAGGTACGTGGCGTGGAGAGAAGACATGCCGAGGCGAGGGGCAACTGATGCGCCCCACAGACCCGACCGCCCGTCTTGCACATGACCGAGCGCCGCAAAGGCCGCATGCCGGATGCTCCCGGGCACGCCCCGGCGATGGGAAGCGCCCGCAACGGAAATCCGCATGCGGGTTTATTGTACCCCGCCGTCAAATGTAATTTCGGCAAATATAGGCGGGCGGTAAAGGTTTACCTCGGGTGACTGCCGGGAGCAAAATGATCCCTTGGGGACGGAGGGACCATTTGGCGGGACTGGCTAGAGGGCACCGAAGAGGATGGCGTAGGTAGTGGATTCGCCGAGCTTGAGCTCGTCGCCGGGATTGAGTTGGGCGGAACGGCCGGGCTCGACCTGAATGCAGACGCGCGTGGCCCCGTTTACCACCACGGTTCCGTTGGTAGACGACAAGTCCTCGACGTGCCAGATATTTTGAGCATCGCACCAGATATGGGCATGGCGGGCCGAGACATCGTCGCCGACGTCGGTAATATCGCCCTCACCAGTGGCCAGCGCGCCAATCTCAACACCCTGCTCGCTCGGCTGAATCCAGCGCGGGGCGCTCACGACAAAACTGTTTTGTACGCGCAGCAAGCCCAAGGGGTGCGCCGGGGCGGGTTCGCGTTCGCCCGCGGTCATCGACATGCCAAGCGAACGCGGCGTGGAGGTGCCTCCGCCACAGGTCGCGTGCGCGTAGTCGATGGCATAGTTCACCGAGGACCGCACATCCGCCGAACAACCGACGGCGACAAACAGCACCAGCACGGCCTCGGCGCGCTCGGCGGGCATGAGTTCCGCCGCCTGGGACAGGCGATCGAGCGCGTTGCGATAGAGATTCGTGTCCTGGTGGCACTCTTCGAGCGCGCGTACCATCGGTTCACCTGCAGGGCCGCACACCATATTGATCACAGCCGTGGAGTCCATGGGATTGCGCTGGCGCAGGGCCAGTTGCGACATAATACGCGCAGCCGAGGTACCGTATTCGGCAAAGTAGCGCTGCTGAAGCGTGCCGACCGGCGCGCGAACGATAAAGCGGGAAACCCAAGAGCGATCGGCGGCTCGGCTCTGCGGGCTGCGGCCGTCGGCGAGCGGACGGGACGAAAGCACCAAGCCGCACAGCTCGATATGGCTCAGATGCGCCGCGCGCTTAAAGATGTCAAACATGGCCCCGCATGGGGTGAGCTCAACTTGAGATGCCATGACCTAGGCCTCCTTGGTCGTAGAAATAGAATCGGACGATACTTCGACAGGTCCGCCAAAAGTACGGGCAGCTGCGGCTCCACCGGCAAGCGGAGTCGCCATCTGGGCTTTTGTGCGTCGCGGTGCCGAAACGGGAAGTTCAAAGGCAAAGCCCATCGCAAGCAAAAACCACGTAAGCGTATAGGTTGCAACCAGAGCGGCAACAAGGCCGCCCATCACGGCGCGTTGGGAAAATACGCTACATGCAGCCACAACCAGCACCGGAACCTCGCAGGCAGAAAGCGCAAGCACACCCTGCAGGAACCCCGAGCGCCGATCACGCGCAAGTGCCCCCGCGGCAACGCCGGCTATGCCCGGCAGCGCCAACGCCAGTGCGGCAATAATACCCGGTAGCGACCCAGACCACATGAGCGATCCCAAAGTCGCCGTCACGCGAGCGCCCGACGCCAGCAGCGCGGCCGAAACCACGACCACAGCCCAAACCACGCCACAGACGACCGTCGCGCCGACCATCAGCGCGCGACGAACCGCGCGGCCAGACGCATCCATGGGGCACGGCGTGAGCGGCTCGCCGCGGAGCGAACGACCGACATTTTGCGCATAGTGTTCACAAAACGCCGAGAGCGCCGCCTCGACCGCCGCCGGCTCGGGACGATCTTTTTGATGGCTGGACAGACAGGCCATCACCACGTTGAACAGCTGGGCATCGACAAACGCCAGCGCATCGCGTAGCTCCTCGGAATCCGGCTCAAGCCCCAGCTGCTGGGCCTGCTCGGCCGCAGCGAGCGCCACATCGGGCTCACGACGAAGCAGCTGAGTCAAATCGCAACCGGGCGCATGGGCACCAATGGGATAGTCGGGCAGCGTGTCCATCTTGAGACGGTAGGGGCTGGCGATGTCGCGCGTCTTTTTGCGCGAACCCGAGGTGCCCGAAGTGCTCGGCGCGGCTTCGTATGGCGCGGCGCCGGCAATGAGCTCGTAAACCGTGCTTGCCGCGGCATAGACGTCAATCGCCGGCGACATACGCAAAGCGCGCAGGTCGAGAATATCGTCGGTGAGCATCTCGGGCGGGGCATAGGCAACCGTCGCGCGACGCAGCGTGGCATAGCGCTCCGTAAACGACGCCTTGCCGCCGGTACCGGCCACGGCCGACGCAGGCTCAAGCGCCAGCGACGAGCCAAAGTCGATCAGGCACAGGTCAAAGGTGCCCTCGGCAAGCTGCCGGTCAAGCGGTAGACGCGCCGTACGCACCATAATATTAGCGGGCGAGATATCGCGATGGACAAAGCCCTCGCCCACCAGGCTCATACGGCAGAGCAGATCGAACAGGTCGCGACCCAGACGCGCCGCCACAAGCGGCGATAGGCGGCCGGCATCGTCCACGGCAAAGCGCGAGCGCAAGCGGGCGAGCGTCTCGCCCTCGACCCATTCCATGACAATTGCAGGCACACCGTCGACCTCGCCCCAGCCATAGAGGCGGGGAAAGCCCTTAAGGCCCGAAAGGGCGCGATGGCATTCGTATTCCTCGCGAAACGCCGCTTTGAACTTGGCGACCAGCGCCTCATGGGCGGCGGCATCGTCAAACTCATCGCACGTTGGCAAGATGAGCTGCTTGAGTGCCACGGCCTCGCCTTGGGCGTTGACGGCACGCGTCACGCGGCCGATACCGCCACGGCGCATGGTGGCATCGTCGGCAAACAGTATCGTAAAACGACGCAGATAGGCAGGCAGTTCGTCCTGACCGAGCGCAATGGCCGGCTCAAACCCGTCGACACGCGCCAGGCGCAGGCCGACCATGGGATCGCGACCGAGCGATTGTGGTGTGGTGGATGCAAGATCGGTCATCATAGGGCAAGCGCCGCCACGTTATTGTTGAAGTTACCGAGCGCGACGTCATCATCGCCGTAATGGCCGACCCATTGACATAGGTTGGTGTAACAGCCCCACAGATTGGCATACTGCTGATACCACTTTGACCGGGGCGAGAATGTCTGACGACCGAACTCGGCTCGAATGACAAACATCTCCCCGACCAGGCTGTCGCACGGCCTGGGATCTCCCGTAGAGTTATAGGTCGAGACCACGTCATTGGCACGAGAAACATAGCCGTCGAGCATGTTGTACTTGGTCACAAGCCAGCTGTGAATGCTCTCTTCCTCAGCAGCGGAAAGGCCACCGGAGTTTGCATCGTTGTCAGTGTTGCCGCCCGTCGAGCCTCCGTTTCCAGACCCTCCGGCAGAGGAACCCGACCCAGAGCCGCCGCCCGAACTCGACGAATCCGAGCCGGAGCCAGAAGTATCCGAGTTACCGGGCTTTCCGGACTGCTGGGCGTCCTGCTCCTTCTGCTGCTCGACCTTACTCACCGTTGCCGCCACGCTATTGTTGGACAACCGATCGATGATCTTGGTGTTGGTGAGCACGATGGTTTTGCCATTGGCAAGCGTGACTTCGTTGCCCGGAGCCTCGGCGCCGTCCGCATCATCGGTGCCAAACACAATATGCGCGACCACACTTGCCCAAGCATATCCAGTCGTGGTGCCCAGGTCACTTTTGACCTCATGCCCCACGCGCGGTTCGCGTGCGGCATGTGCCTGCATCATGGACGGCACGGTCATGCCATAGGCAGAAACGCCAGCTATGACCAGCACCAGCGAGCAAGACAGCAGTGCGTACGCCCGCGGCGCCAAGCCCAGTCGGCGTCGCATGCGCACCGCGGCGCCGCGCTTTGTCTGAGTGCCACCGGGCCGCATGCGTTCTCCTCCAACAAAAACACGCCGCTCGGGAGCGGCGCATTCATTCGAATCCATATTTGAGTGTATCAGCGAACCCAAAAGGTTGCGCAACGAATGGGCAAATTAAGGATGCGAGTGGAAGCATCCATGCGATAAGCGGATACAAAGCATCTTTGTTGTACAACAAACTTACAGTCGCACGGGGAATTATGACTACCCCGTGCGTCGCGATGAAGACATACGGCAGGAGCAGGCTCGCCACCTAAATCGTGCGACGGGCCTCGATGGCGCGCCCAAGCGTAAGCTCGTCGGCATACTCCAGGTCGCCGCCCACGGGAAGGCCGCTCGCCAGACGCGACACCTCAACGCCCAGCGGCTTAATGGTACGCGCCAGGTAGCTCGCCGTGGTCTCGCCCTCGATATTGGGGTTGGTGGCGATAATGACCTCGTGGATATCCTCGTGCCCCAAGCGCGCCAACAGCTCACGAATGTGCAACTGCTCGGGACCAATCTTGTCCATGGGGCTGATCACGCCGCCCAATACGTGGTAGAGACCGTGGTAGCTGCCCGTGCGCTCGATCGCCTGGACGTCGCGCGGCTCGCCCACCACGCAAATGCGAGTGGTGTCGCGCATCGAATCCTGGCAGATGGAGCACTCGTCGGCCGTGGCGTAGTTAAAGCAGCGGCTGCAAAAGTGAACCTCCTGCTTAACCTCCAGAATGGCCTCGGCCAGGCGGCGCGCTTCCTCGGCGTCAGCCTCCAACAGGTAATAGGCGATGCGCTGAGCCGACTTGGGGCCAATGCCCGGCAGGCGACCCAGCTCATCGAGCAATTTTTGCAGGCTATGGTTGGCACTCATATATATGCGCGTCTTAGAACGGCATGCCCGGGATGTTGAGGCCGCCGGTGATGGCGCCCATCTGCTTGTTGGCGAGCTCGTTGACGCCGCGAACGGCCTCGTTGACGGCAGCCATAATCATGTCCTGCAGCATATCGACGTCCTCGGGATCGAGGGCATCGGGATCGATGGTGAGGTTGACGAGCTCCATCTCGCCGTTGACGGTCACCTTGACCATACCGCCGCCGGCAGAGGCGTCGACGGTCTGGGACTTGAGGTTCTCCTGCGCGGCGGCAAGCTGCTCCTGCATCTTGCGGGCCTGCTTCATCATCTGCTGCATGTTCATACCGGCCATGATGGCTCCTTTACGTGCGGCCGCACGCCGAGCTGCAAGGGCAGCCGGAACACGGCGGGACTTTCAAACTCAAAAATCGTACCACGGCGCGAGGCCAGCGAGCGGGGCGGACACGCTACCTCAGTCGATATACATGTCCTCCAATACAAACCACGCGCAAAGATTATGCAAGGTCGAATTATGCAAGGTTGCATAATATCGCATACTCAATCTAGTAGAGCCGAATCCGGCATTTCATGTGTGCCACTAAATAGCTAAATGCCGAACCGCTGCTCGAGGCGGAGCACATGTCGGCAGGGTATAATTTGATTGTCATAGATAGCAATTTGGAGGTGCCCCATGAATGCCCCCGACGCGCTCCAAAACATCCGCTCAAAACACCCCGTTGCATATGTGGTTCTCTATCTCTTTGTCGGCTGGGCATTGCTGGTTGTCATCACCCATGCTATAGCCTTTGGAGCAGAACTGCTGATAGCCAGCTCGGACCAGCCCGTCGTCAAATGGGAAGCGACCGATGAGTGCACCGACGGGACCCGGACCGTTTACTACAACAGCCCGTCCCTTTACCAAGAGCTCAAGGTCAAGATAAAGGACTCCAAGATTGTCGGTGCCGAACCAGGCGCTTTCTTGACAATCGGAGCAACCCTCGACGCCGAGCAAGTCGAGTACACGGACAGCCGCGCGACGTATCGTGTCGACCTCAGCACCCTGGGCCGACCGTCACGCATCTGCCTGCTCGAATGCGAGATACGCGGCACCACGCTACACATGTCCGAAATTCAAATGCGCCCGGATAAAGAGCCCCTAAAGGGCTAGGGGTCCTAAGCCCAGCAAGCGATTCTCAACAGTAAAACGACAGCCCACCGGTTGTTTCTTTCCAGCGTTTGCAAATCAGCGCATGGTTAGATGAAACAAACTGCATGATATCGCGTAAATCCCGAGCAGGAATATCGCCCTTGTTATGGGCCAGCTTGCATCCGCCGGAGCGGGTAAGCCATATCTTGGTTGCCTCGGCAGTGGGGCGCTTGACCGCAACGTGAACATGGACAGGTTCGCCGTTCTCCCCCGTCCAGAAGAAGATGATGTACGGCCCGAGTCGAAACAGACTAGGCATAGACTCGTCCGCCTTCGTAGGCAAAACGCAGGATGAGCGGGGCATTGTTGCGCACGAAATCATCGAGTTCTTTGAGGTCCGCTTCGCTAAAGCCCTCGCGTGACACCCAATTGAATGCCGGCAAGATGCACTCCGCCGTGTCAAAACCCCAATCGCGCGGGCGCTCCACAACAACCTTCACCGTGTTGTCCTCACGGACTTCGGAATACGAAACTTGCGTATCGTCCTCAAGGCGGACATATTCCCACATCATAAGCTCGCTCCGTTCAAAGACGTCTCTTCTTGAGCAGTATACCCGCCTGTACAGCTACTCCACCGGTTTGAAGATGGTGGACTGACCGAAGACGCTGCGGATGAGGGCTTTGGCCTCGTCCTCGGTCTGCGGGATGCTTGGGGCTGCGCCCTGATGGCCGAAGGGACTGCCCGCGCCGGGGTTGGACTCCCAGGGAGCTGCAGGAGCGTCCTCCTCTTTGGGGGCAGTTGCAGCGGGCTTGGGCGCGGGCGTCGCACCCGGCACGTCGAACGGAGGCAGATCGTCCCCGCTCGCATCGCCTGCAAAGCCGCCGACCATGGCGTCATCGTAGGGCACCTGCTCGGATTCCCACGGTGCAGACTGCGCAGACGGCTGAGCCTTGGGAGCGGACGCGCGCTCGGGCGCTCGGGGTGCGGGCTCGGTCGGGAGCTTGCCCGTGGCAGGAGCGCCAGCGGGGTTGTCGGAGCGCAGCCAGGGGGCTTTGCCCAGGTCGGATGACTTGGGCGCAGGCGCGGCGGCGGGCTTGGGCGCGGGGACCGGAGCAGCCTGTTTGGGCGCAGCGGGTTCAGGCGCCGACGGGGTCGGTGCCGCTACCGGTGCCGCTTTTGGCTGCGTCGCGCTGACGTTCGAGGATGCAGGGGCCGCCGAGGACACGGGTTGCGGGTCCGCAGATGCCGCAGCCCGTGCAGATGGAGAATGCTCCTCATGTTGAGGAGCCAGCGTGCCACCTCCATCCAGGACGTAGTCGACGGTGCGACGACCGAAGACCGCACTGACTGTCGGCAGGACCACCGACTGCGTGTCGGCGCGTCCGAGCATCTTGATGGCAAAGGTCGAGCCCGCGGGGAACGAGACCGTGAGCTTGGAGCCGTCGTCTGCTGTGGCGCGGGCATTGAGCAAAAGCCCTGCGTAGGAGGCCTGACGAGCCTTGACGCGTTCGACGACCTCGGCCCATTTGCGCTGGAGCTCACCGGCATCCTCGACCGCGGGGGTCTCGGCGGCACCAGCGGCAGCAACCTGGGCGGCGGTGTTGGGCTGGGGCTTAGGTGCCGGAGCGGTGGCAGGCGCGGGGGCTGCAACGGGCTGAGGCGTCGGAGCCGGCGCAGACTGAGGTGCAGACGCTGCAGGCTTGGAAGCCGACACGGACGCAGAACGGGGCGCAGGCTGAGCCGCCGGAGCGGCAGCACCACGGTCCCAAGGCATACCGCCCTGGCGCGCGGACGTATCAGCGGTGGTAGCAGATGCCGCCGGAGTAGCGGCTCGGGCACCCGAGATCAGCGTCGGCTGCTGGGCAGCAGCGGGTACGGATGCTGCAGGCGCGGTGGCCTGAGCAGCAGCCACGCTCGCCGGCACGGCGCCGTTGGCAACCATGGCCTCCAGACGCGCCACGCGCTCGGCCAATGCCTCAATCGTTAAATCAGCCTCGGGACGTGCCAGACGCGTACAGGCAATCTCGAGCACCAGGCGCACGTCGCTCGCGCCCCTCATCTCCAGTGCGGCATCGTCGAGCACCGTCAGCACGCGGGCCAGGCGGTCGGCAGGATGCTCGCCAAAGGCAGCGGCCTCGGCAGCAAGCGCCTCGGCCTGCTCGGAGCCGCCCTCAAACAGCTCGGCACGGGCACCGGCAACGCAGGCAACGTACACGTCACGCACATGCGCTACCAGGTCGCGCGTCAGCTCCAGCAGGTCGTTTCCTTCCTCGACCTGCGCACGGATCAGTCCATAGAGCTCGGCAACATCGCGATCGGCAATGGCGCGGGAAAACTCGCCCAGAATCTGGTCCGAAACCTCGCCTAAAAGCGAGCGGGCATCGTCCGCATGCACAGAACCGTTGCCAAAAACGCTCAGCTGCTCCAGCGTGGAGAGCGCGTCGCGCATGCCGCCCTTGGCATGGCGCGCCACGATGGCGAGCGCCTCGTCGTCGTAATCGAAGCCCTCCTGCTCGCATACGTATGCCAGGCGATGCTCAATATCCTCGTTGCCGATGCGATGGAAATCGAAACGCTGGCAGCGCGAGAGGATGGTCTCCAGAATCTTTTGCGGGTCGGTGGTGCACAGCACAAAGATCACGTGTGCCGGCGGCTCCTCAAGCGTCTTGAGCAGCGCGTTGAACGCCGCCGTCGTGAGCATGTGGACCTCGTCGATGATATAGATCTTGTACTTGCCGCGCACCGGGGCAAAGTTGACGGAGTTGATGATCTCCTCGCGCACGTTGTCCACGCCGGTACGGCTTGCGGCATCGAGCTCGTAGACATCGGGGTGGTTGCCCTCGGCAATGAGCTCGCACTCCTCGCAAGTACCGTCGGGCATGCAGCCGCTTGCACCCTCGGCGCGCGCCGCCTCGGCATTGCGGCACAGCAGCGCCTTGGCCAGAATGCGCGCCATGGTGGTCTTGCCCGTGCCGCGCGGTCCGCAGAACAGGTAGGCGTGGGACAGGCGCCCCTCGGTGATGGCGTGCTCGAGCGTCGAGACGATATGCTGCTGGCCCACCACGGAGTCGAAGGTGAGCGGGCGATACTTTCGGTACAACGATTCCATGGGTGCTCCCCCGGGTATACTGAGTCTTGTTGCCGCGGCGGCCATGCGGTCGCACGGCATACTGCATTCCATAATAACCCGTACGGCGAGTCCGCCGCGATAGGAGTCCAAAGAGCATGGCAGACGCAGAGAGCAACCTCATTCCCTCCGAAGCAGCCGACCAGGTCGAGGTCGCGCTCGAGGCGCAGGCCGCGGCCGATGACGGCATTCTGTACCTCAACGAGTATCAGTACGAAAACGACCTCGTCACCGACTTCGCCCGCCTGGTCGCCTCGCCCAGGCGCCGTGGCTCCCTGTACGTCGCCGCCGCGATTGCCGTGCTCATCGGCATCGGCATGCTGGTGGCCGGCGGCAGCTGGATCAAGTTCGGCGTCGTGCTGATCGTGTTCGGCGCCTTTTTGGCCTGGTGGAGCAAAAATCTGCACCATACGCTCGCGCGCGACTTTATCGAAGCCGTCGAGGCAGACGAGTCCATGGGCGGCCGCTACCGCCGCGTCGCCGCCAACGAGGACGGCCTGATGGTCTGGGGCAAGAGCGGCAAGTCGCAGTTCTTCCCGTTTGAGAAACTCGACCACGTGCTCGACGGCGAGCGCATCTTTGTGGCCATGTTCGCCGACCAAGGCGTGACGATCCCCAAGGACACCTTTGTTCGCGGCGATGCCGAGCAGTTTGGCGCCTTCCTTAAGGCGCGCATCAACAAAAAGCTGCGCATCGAGACCAAACGCAAGAAGATGAAGGCCGAGAAGGCCGCAGCCGAAGCCAAGCAGGGCGACAAGCCCCAGGAGACCAAGGGCAAGCAGCGCAAGCAGAAGAAGAACAAGAAGAAGCGGTAGGCCGGCCGACACCGAAGGCGCCTCGTCCCGCGCCCGATTCCGGGCCGGGGCGCCTGGAATCGGGCGCGCGTACCGCCGATGGACCCGTTTTGCCTAACTCTCGAACTGCTTCACTTCAAACCTTAAGAGCCTTCGCTCCGGCAGATCGGTCATCTTCATCGTGTAAGTCCCGGGAAATGCTTTCTCAAAACGGACGGTCTCGTAACCTTCGAAATAGTCGTTGGTGTTTTGCATCATGAATGGGACGAGCAACTCGTTCTCCGCCCCAACCTGTACAGCAAACGCAGCAGAACCGCCCAGAGCCGGCATTGCCTGCGTTATCAGATCGGTATTGACCACAAAGTCATAGTTTGGCGCAGACTCCGGCACCAAATGCCAAACATACGTTTTGATTCCGCCTTCGACATTGTCCTTATTCCTGACACGCATCTTTACGGCGATAACACACGTGATGTCGGCGTCCTTCAATTTCGTTTTCGTATCCACGATGCCATATTTTGAATAATCATCATGCGCACGCTTGAGATACTCGCGCGGCGTGAGCAGCTCTGCCCCGTCTATGCAAAACGAATACCCGTCAGTCGCCACATCCTTCGAACCCAGAAACGCCCCATCCATCGAGAGCCATTCGCCCTCCGCATAATATTTCTCAGGAATGACCGTCCGGTTCCCGTTAACGACGCTCACCCTCATGCCCGCAAGGCCGGTAGCAGCACAGCCGAAAAGAGCAAGCACCGCCCTTCTTGTCCACAGGGTCTTCTTCATCGCGCTCACGACCTTTCCCGAACGTTCACAACGGCACCGTCGCGCATGCAGTAAACCCGATCGGCCAGCTCCTCGAGCACCTCTCCGTCATGGCTGGACAGAATAACCTCGCGACCCGTTGAGGCCGCCATCGCCACAACGCGCTTGAGCATTTCAACGCCCGCTTCGTCGAGGGCATTTGTTGGCTCATCGAGAACGAGTAGCTTCGGCTTTTCCATAATTGCCGCAGCTATCCCCAGACGTTGCTTCATCCCAAGCGAATATGCTCGGAACTTCTTTTTTTCGTCTGCATCGAGCCCCACGAGCCGCAGGGCAGAGCGAATGTCCTCGGGGGTGGCAACGCCCTTGATCTGAGCGATGAGCTCCAGATTGTCGTAGCCAGACAGATATCCCAAAAAGGAAGGCGCCTCGATCAACATCCCCAGACTCGGCGGGAACGAGATGTCCGCCCCAAGCCTTTGGCCATCGATAGAGATTTCGCCATCGGTAGGCTTGATCAACCCGCAAACCGCTCGCATGAGCATGGTCTTACCCGAACCGTTTATCCCCTGAAGCCCGACCACAGTCCCAGGGTCAACCTCGATGGACACGTTGCGCAGAACATCGTTTTTGCCCATGCGCTTCGATACGTCCCTAACGATCACGCTCATATCTTGTCCCCCTTTTCTATAAGGTCGGCCCTTCGAAACCACAGTCCACCCAACGATAGGCATAACGACATAATCACAATTGAAAACAAGCCACTCGAGCCCGCCGCGATTCCCTCTTTGACAATTCCGCCCCAGCGCAACAGCATCAAGGCGTTACCCAATAGCGCCCAATGTCGCGCATATGCCGAGCAGATCAGGTAGCTCGTTAAAACCACAAACGAGACCGACGGCCCAAGTACAAAGCCAATCACTGCCTGCGCAAACGCAAGCGCCTCGAAAGCAAAAAAGAGTCCTACGAAAAACGGCAGCGCATCCGCCTCGGCAGCTTTGAGAAACCACGGCGCCAAATTAGCCAGCTGAAGCGACTCACCATGAATGACCGCGCTGAACGAGGAGCTCACCACCAAGCTCCAAATCACAACAGAGCAAACCACCACGAGCAGTGAAAATGCCGTTACTGCCGCCACCAAGATAAAACGCGAGACCCACCAAAGGGTTCTTGCCCGGCATCGAACAAGCGCTTGCAAACCAAACCCGTGCAACGATTCGGTCGGATAGTCGAGTGTTGTATAGAGAATAAGCAGAATGAGAAATAGCCATCCTAGCGGAGGCACAAACATGACCCCGGGCCTAGGCTCAAACGGAGCAGATCCGGCAAACACGAGCGCAAGATTATCCGCAAACCCCAAGGTATCCGTTCTAACCCCATACACAGAAGACAATCCGTAGGCGTACACCAAGTTCGCAACGGTCACTGCCGCAATTGCAATAAAAGTGATGATGTTCTTCTTCAAAACGGTCCTCAGGTCCGCGGCGACCAGCCTAAACAGCATCAGACCACCTCGCGTCTTTTCCACGCCCCAGAAAAAGCCAACGAAGCAAGGGTCAATAATATGATTTCCGCAAAACCGGCTCGAATGTCTGGCCAGTTATTCAGCGATTCCGACCTGATGCTGTTGAGGATATTGCAGTTAAACCCCACACAAGCCATTACGCCGAAGATCCAGCCATTTGCAAAATGCCACGCAACCATTAGCAGATACGGGACAATTATCGCTTTGATTCTGCTACGAAACAAAATTGAGAAGCCAGTTACAGCCATGGATAAAGTCCCGAGCGTGACAGCATCGAACAGCGTGTATGCGAGCACATATGACAAAGGATGCGAATAAAATAGACCGGAGAAGTAGCTATGCAGGTAAAGTCCTACGTAAGTCGACTCATCGACCCGAGGAAGATACGCAGGAAAAAGCATCGAGACGATCAGGAAATTGACGAGCAGAGGAATGGCAGTCACTGTAAACGCGGAGAGGAAAGCAGACAGCATCTTTACGTTCACGTACGCCTTTCTGGAAACGCGCGTGCATATCTGCATGTCATAACCACTCAAACGCTCAAAGAGACACGACCAAGATCCAGCCAACATTGCAAGCAGGGGCAGTGCATAGAAAAACACCGACGCAGACAGTGGCGCGTTCGCGCTCACAACAATCCAGTTACCGAAGCTGCTTTCACGTGTTTGACCGAGATAATTTTCGGCTTGCACGCCAACGCCGTAACCAAAAGAAAGAAGGTTGTGGCGCTCTTTTTCCAAATTTGCCCACGGCTCCAGCGCGGCAGCTATTGCAACTGCGACCGCAATCAAGAGAGCAAGGATAAAAGCTGGACGTCTAATCGTTTTCGACAGTTCGTATCTTGCGAGCTTTTGGTTCATACGTCCTCCTCCCCCTTCCGACCCAGAAAGCCGGAAGGGAGCCATTTCAAACAACTATGCGGGAAGCTTGTGGAAATGCCCGACGCAGTCGGGGCTCCATACGCCAATAACAGTGCCGTAGCCAGACTCCGCCCATGCAGTCAGTCGCGCCGCAGATCGCCCGTTCTCACGGACGAGGTTATACATTTCCCACTGTCCCTTGTGATTCGAACGATACGTTCCCTGAGTACAATTCATGCTGCCGCTACCGCTTGTGTTATACGCACCGTCTGTATATAACCGAAGCGGATTTCCCGTATGGCCCTGGATATCCAGATAGAGCGATGAGGAATCATCCTTTTGACGGTAGCCAGTTGCACTCGTCCCGGCACATTGAAAACTAAATGCCTTATCGGCATTGTTCGTACAGGTCGTAATTCCCGTATCGGCGTTTTGAGTAATGCTGGAAACCTGAGAGGTGTCAAACTCCTCTTGTGCAAACGATGCAGCGGGAACCCCTAGGGACAGACCAGCTGCAATCACCAAGCCGACTCCGATTCGAGCAATAGCGCTCCTTGGCTTAATCATGGCCTTCTCCAATCAAAAGCGGTTAACAATGCGTCGACGCACGGCAACCTTCGCATGAATAGAGAAAGATGTCTGTAAACACCCGCTATTGAATTGATTGCTCAGGCGTTTACACGTTATTTACCTGCGATAACAATAAAATTAGCTCCGCCTTATTCTTGATCTTCAACTGGCGGTAAGATGCAGACCGCAGCGCTTGCACCGTAGATGCAGCGTAACCGACATCCTCCGCAATGGCCTTTGTCGTTGCCCCCTCTGCCGTCATCAGCAAAATTTGCGACTGAACATCAGAAAGGGAGCGCGACGTAAGCAGGGCCAGCTGGCGCACGCGGGCCGTTTCGGTGGACCCGTTCGCCCGGTACTCCAAGACGGCCTTCTCGTCCTCAACCGAGCGGGCGAGCGCGATGTGCGTAACGAACATGGGCACAGACCAGCAAACAATCACCGTTGCCACGACGACATTGACAGCCGAACTTTGCCCCAACAACGACGCGAGGAACAACGGCTCGAAAACCGTCAGATCCTGCACCATATTGAGCAAGACAGCCCAAACAGGAGCCGTCGCCCCGAAGCAAAGCATCCATATCCCAAGCATTTTGCGCTGCGGACAGCTTCGCATCACTATATATGTGAGCAGCACCCCCGTCAGCACCGCAAGTCCATGGATTCGCCCCCTAGCGACCGCATAGATTAAGGCAACCATGCCCATTGACACCAACGGCACGATAGCCCGAGCATGGGCATGCACCTTAAACGGACGCAGCCCAACAGCGAGCGAAGCCGTAGACGCCACGCCGCAAAACAGGACCGGCACAGCCATCAACGGAACGCGTATGCACATCAATGCCGCGATATAGATAAAAGACCATTCCACAGCAGATAGCACCGCCCATACGTACGGGCTTCCGAGCCAAATCGCTTCACCCGCTCTATCCAGCGCAGCGCCACGATTCGCTTTTCCACCCGCGTAGCGTAGCGACAGAAGCAGTCCGAGACCCAATGCGTAGCTTAAGAGGGAAAAGGCGACAGCCCGCGAAACACCGGACCCCCAATCGCTATCCGCCATTACCAAGGGCCCCGCCGCAAGGAGGATAAAGAATAATGTGAGCAGGTATCGAAACAGCCGGCGCGTTCGAGCTGATGCCACTATATCGTCAGCATGCCGCTGCGGTAGCTCATGCCCTACAGTATCGCCCTCACCCGCAAACAGCGCCACGAGCTCGCGTGAGCCCGCAACCGACGCCTTCCCGTATGCTCGGTGAAGCGTTGTTCTCACCGTCGATGGCTTCGTATCCGTCTCCTTGGCAATTTCCGCCGGCGTTTTCCCTTTGAGCAGCAGTCGAACAAACTGCTCTTCTCTAGGCGACAGGGCAGGGGAAAACACCCCCGCATCGAATGTGTCGGACGCACAGGCGATATCCGAATTGTTGTCCCGTTTCCCCCTTAGCAACATGCATACGAAGGCAGCAGCGATAACGGACCCCATCGCCAGCAATGCAATGACCACGGCATCGCTTGCGAAGTATGCCGCCTCAACAGCCGGAATAAGACCAATAGGAACTGCTACGAGCACAGAACAGGCAAACACGTCGCGCCGCCCATGGCCAAAGGCACGAGGGCGGCAAAACGGCGGGGCCACAGTCAATGCGAGATAGACCAACGGAATTAAAAGCGCAAGGCCAATTGACGCGGCCGTTACAGGGGGCATCCCCCATGGCTCGGGAACGACTCTCCATGAAACTCGACAGCAAAACAGCAGGCAAGACATGACGGCTATTGTTTCTGTAAAAATCGCGTCCTGCGGGTGACGAGTTTCCCTTTCGTCAGTCCGTGTCGACCTCTGCGTCAAAGGAGAGTCCGCCGTGCCCCAAATAACATATGAGAGAAGCAGCGACCCAACAAAGCACGAGACACACGAAACGCCATGTAACAACCAAATCGGTGCAAACACGATTGGAATAGAGTCTCCGCGAGCATAGAAAGCCAGGTCGGCCCATTCGGGAACCGTTGCAATAACACCAAGGAAAACACCGATGGCACCGAGATGCCTCGGCCTTCTCATTCCCCCCCTTGCATAGCGCAGCACCATGAACAAACGCCGCGAGGCATGCGCCCAGGATAACGAGCCAGGTCATTGCACCTGACGCTAGGCCGATTGAAGATGAAAACCGGTGATAAGGGGTGACCGCCATTACGACAAGCGCAATGGCGCAGGCAAATGTAGCAGAACGGCGGGAAAAGAGCATACGGCCTCCATAGCGTGTCATTATATCGCTCGAGCCGCTCGTTTATCTCTGTTCTCACACCAGCCAGCATCAATGATTCAGGCGAACTCCAATCCGCGCCAGATCACGGTCCGGCTTTTGTTCGCAGTCCCCACATCAAAGCGGGATGCGGTTTCCTTTTGGACGCCGGTTCGGAAAGCGCGTCCCGTTCCAGGGCAATATTCTGGGATGCAGTTTCCGCAGCCCACCCCATTTGGAAGGCGCATCCCATTATTTGGCTGAAAACTGGGGTGCGCTTTCCGAACGAGCCGAAACGGCCCGAATCGATCGGACCACCTCATCCCCGTTTCCTCGCCATCTGCCCGAGCGTGCTACACTAGCAGCATCTATGCCACCGCGAACGGCTCGGCTCCGCGCCCGCCACTCGCAAACGAAATTTAAACGCACGAGGGTTGGCCATGCCGCTTTTCTCGCAACATACCGCCCGGTTCTCGCCGGACGTTCCTTTGGAGGGCACCAGCTCTCGCGAGCTGCTCAAGCGGTACCAGCCGCTCGAGACACTTGCGACCGGCGGTTTTGGCTCCATCGAGATCTGCCGCGACACGCACCTGCGCCGCCGCGTCGCCATTAAACGCATCCCCCTTATCAACGGTGCTGGCATGCCCGCTAGCGACATCATGGATGTCCTGCGCGAGGCGCACACTGCCGCCATGCTTCAACATCCCAATATCGTGCAGGTCATCGACTTTACGCACGATACCGCCTATGCCTACCTGGTTATGGAATATGTCGACGGCATGTCGCTGGCCGAGTTTTTGCATCGCGTGGACGGCCATTCGCTCACCTTTGACGAGGCCGCGGCCATTGCCGATGCCCTGGGCCAGGCGCTCACCTTCGCCCACAGTAATGGCGTGCTCCACCTGGACATCAAGCCCGCCAACGTGCTCATCGACCACTCGGGCAATGTAAAGCTCACCGACTTTGGCATGGCGCGGCTGTCGTCTGCTGGCGGCTTTGGCGGCTCACGCGGCGGCACCATCGGCTACATGCCGCCCGAGCAGCTCGATATCGAGACCGGCACGGTCGACGAGCGCGCCGATGTCTTTGCCCTCGCCTGTGTGATCTACGAGGGCCTGTGCGGCAGCGCTCCTTTTATGGCGGCCACGCCCGCCGACTCGCTCGGCCGCATCATCGGCGGCGCCACCTATCCCAGCGAGCTGATACCACACTTTCCCCCGGGAGCCGAGGCCGCGCTCATGAGCGCGCTCTCCCCCATGCCGCAGGACCGCCCCAACAGCATCGAGGCATTTTGCGACCAACTCCTTGCCGGTCTGGGCAGCGTGCGCGAGGGCCGTCGCAGTCTGGAGCAAATGGTTGGCGAGCTTTCGGATGACGAGCAGGAGCTCGACGATATCGAGCCGTCGCACTACGAGGACGACGCCATCGAGGTCGACCCCGCACTCGGCTGGGCGGGCACGCGCTGGAGCCATGCGCGCGACTACACCATGCGCACTATCTCGGCGCTAACGTGCGGCACCTATAGCTTTTTGCTGATGCAAACGGCCGGGGTCGCGGCGCTTCCCGGCCTGGTCATTGCGGCCATCGCGATCGGAGCGGCGGCTGGCCTGGCCCCCCAGATTGGCTCGGCCATCTCGGCTGTGGGCTTTTTGGTGCTCATGGCAAACGCCACCATGCAGGCACAGGGCGTCCTGTCGATGTTGCCCGTCGCGGTGATCTTTGCCGCCGCCATGTCCGGTTGGTGGATCGCCTGGGGTCGCACCGAGGCTGCCGCGAGCGCCGCACTCACCTGTGCACTCGCGCTTGGCTGTCTGACCGGCAATACCTTCCTGGCAGCTGGGGTCACCGCCGGCGTCGCGTCATTTTGGCTCGGCCCGGCAAGCGCCGCCGCGGCAACGGGCATGGGCGCGCTTTTTGCCCGTCTGGCCACGATCGCGCTTTCAGCCGAAGGCGTGCTGGGGCTCGGTAACGTTGCCGCAGCGCTGGGAGACCCGCTCCTTTGGGCTGCCTTTGTGCTGGTCGCGGCAACTGCCGCAGCGTCATCTGCGCTGCTCAATACCCATGCCAAGCGTGCCGATCAGGGCTCAAACCTTGTCGCAATCGCCGCCATCGCTGTCACCGGCATCGGCTGCGCAGCGGCGTCCTGTCTTGCACACCATATGGAAATTGCCAGCCTTGCAGCCGCGGTCATCGCCAAGGCGGCGGTTGCGGGAACCCTATCCTCTATAATCGTTGGGATATGCCTATATTTGCTCGGATACCAAAGAACCTATACGGAGAGTGATCTTTCGTGAACTTCCTGAACATCTTCGAGGACCACGTGGCCGGCATCTTCGGTGCCACCCGTGCCCCGTTCTCCTTTAAGAAGCTTGCCAAGCAGGCCGCTCGCGACATGGAGGATCAGACTCTGGTGATCAACGGCGTCAACACGGCGCCGGCACTCTATACCATCCTTATCGCCGCCGACGACGATCCCATGCTCGCCCCGTTCTACCCCGAGCTTTCGCGCGAGGTCCGCGAGTTTGTGAAGGCGCAGGCCGAAAAGCGCCGCTATGTCTTTGTCGGCGAGCCCCTCGTGCGTTTTATGATCGATCCGCAGCTGCGCGTCGGCAAGTTCTCGGTCTTTGCTGAGAACGTCGATGCGCCCACACTCGGCCGCCTGTACGAGGAAGAGCGCGCCTACCAAAACGGCCTGGGACAGAACAAC
>UQPJ01000035.1:0-22548 GCA_900543015.1 uncultured Collinsella sp. | reverse complement strand
GACACGGAAGAGGTCAGAAGTTCAAATCTTCTAACGCCCACCAAATGTTCGCAGCTCAGAGACTATGTCCTCTGGGCTGTTTTGTTTTATGTCGCCAAATCCGCTGGCAGTTCCAACCGTCATCGCAACGTAGCATCAATTCACCTGACGAATGGCTGCCAAACAAATTCAATACCCCAACATCAACAATAGCCAGGCACAAAACTGCGCCGCAAGCTGCTCCAACCGCCCAACTGGCCAAAAGCCGACCATCTACTTGCCGATCTATCCATCGGCATAACCAATCAGTCCGCACCGCAACTTCTAAGCAAAACGCCGCGATGTCTGCGCCCTGCGGTATCCTTGAGCCACTTGCACCTGCAGCACCAAGGAGCCGCCATGCGCACCGAGCTCGATGTCCCCTTTTCGCACAAAGAAGAAGCCAAGGCGCTGGGCGCCAAATGGGACCGGACCAAGAAGATCTGGTATGTACCCAGCGGCGTCAACCCCGAGCCCTTTGCCGAGTGGCTGCCCGGTGTTGACCGATCTGACCCCTCAGCGCCGTATATATATCTAGTACTGGGCAAGCGCGAGTGCTGGAAATGCCACGAAGAGACCTCGGTCGCGGCCTTCGGTATTCCCTATCGAACCGATGACGGCAAGGGCATCGCCATTGCGCACGCGCCCAACGAAGCCGGGCACATTACCATCGACACGGCCAATGCCAACGCGCTCGCCATTGTTCCCGCTCTTGGCTGCGTCCCGGGCGAGATCCGCGACTATCTTTCTAAGCGCTGTGGCTACAAACCCGTAGGCGCACGAGCCTCCAAAGCCCCGTCGCTCGGCAACACGTGCACCAGTTGCGACGCGCTGCAAGGCAGCCACTATCTGTTCGAAGAACCCACGTCCCCGTTTGCCCTCACCGCCATCAACAAGCTGCCGGCACTGGAGTTTGTGCGTGTCGAAGTTGCCGGCGTCTTTGGCGTCCCGGCCACGCGCACCGACTTTGACCAGGCGCTCTTTACCTGGGCACGCGACCATCACGCCGAGTTCCACAGGCAACTCGGTGAGGGGGTTTATTTATAGCGATGATATCGAGGCATTAAGGAGCAGGAGCTCAATCGTTAAACAATCCCAAAACGCTACAGCCCCAGAATGTGCTCCAGATAGCCCTTGTTGAACCAGAACGATTGCTTCGTCATCCAGCGCCCGTCGGGCAGTTCGCAAGCGTCACCGGCGTGCCCCATCGCATTGGCGAAGCCATGGTCGAAGTGTACGGCCTCTAAGGCAAGCAATCCGGAGCCGGCAGTTCACGCTGTCGACTCCGTTTTTTCCATCCCACTCCCCTGTATACTGATGTAGCACGTGTTTCATCCGGGCTTGTTGGGCCGGATTGTTCATGGGAGGGTCTTATGGCTGCTTCGAATCCGCCTAAGGGGAGCGTTTCTTCTTCGTCCATCAAGCCGATTACGCGCAAGGCCGTGCGTTGCCAGCGCGAGGTCGCCTGGCTTGTCACGCAGGCGGCGGGCAGGCTTGTGGCGACCACTCAGGACGTCAATGCGCCTACGCCGAGCTTTGTGTTAGCGGCGGCGCTGGATTTTGTGCGCCAATTGGAGCTTGCCGCACAGAATGCCAGCGGCCACCTCGACTACCAGAATGTTATGGCGCCCGACCTGCAAACGTTCTGCCGCATGGCCAAGTTGCCCGCCGCGCCCAATGCGCTTTCGGACGTAGGCTACATGTTTACGCTTTCGGGCGCGGACCTTATCCGTGACATCTATGCATACTGCAGTGAGCTCGCCGAGCGTCACGTCTTTGGCACGGCTGAAGTCAAACCGGGAAATGTCATCAAGCTGGTTCTTAGGCTGTTCTTGATGGACGGGTTCGGGGCCATGCCGGCGTAAGCCGAGTCTTTAGCATCACCGTCGACTGAGCAACAACCGCTTTACCTTAGTGGGCGCCAATTGAGGGTCAATTATTGGGTTGCCTCGTCCACTAACGCATTTATTCCACGCGCTCTGATAGTCGATATTTGCGGTTGCGGCTCGTCGCCGGCGCCGTGGGCTCAAGCTCGCCTTGAGCAATGAGCGCATTGACGCGTGCCCTAACCTGGGAAACCGTGAGTCCCGTGC
This sequence comes from uncultured Collinsella sp., assembly GCA_900543015.1. Taxonomy (GTDB): domain Bacteria; phylum Actinomycetota; class Coriobacteriia; order Coriobacteriales; family Coriobacteriaceae; genus Collinsella. Next base: position 20,437 of record UQPJ01000035.1, on the reverse strand, counting down.
GCTCCGCCAGTTCGCGCGTCCCCAATTCGCCGTAGCACTTGAGTGCCGTCATAATCAAGTCCCCGCCATGATCGACCGGCTCGATCTTTGAACGGTAAAGTACGACCTTGAACCGATCGAACCCCGGGCAGAACAGGGGCTCGGCCAGACCATGCGCGCGCATGGCATCGATCATCATCGGAATGCCCGAGCCATTGCCCTCAGCCGGCGAACCTGCGCCATCCGGCAGCGGGACAATCGACATGAGTTTCACGAGCGTCGCGTTACGGCATCGGGAGCTGCCGTCAAACAAGTTCTCGCGAGTCTTCCCTCCATAAAGGCCGCCGGGATTCGTCACCTCGATACGGTCGTCAAAAACGTCGACGGTGATCGATTGCCCACAGAACCGATCCCCGTATTCCCTGTGGATAACCGCGTTGGCGACTGCCTCGCGCAGGACCTCCTCGGGAATCTCCAGCGAGTCGATACGCGAGATGCCTTGGACGGTCGAGGTGCGGCGCAGGTTTTTGGCGACAGCCGCGACAGTATCCGAAATCATCTCGCCCAGGGTGCCCTCGCAGACTGTGCGGTCCATAAATCTTAGCGGTCCCGCAGCGCCCTTTTGAGTTCCCGCATGGACAGCCACATCAATGAAGAGCTTGGGATAGAACTGCTGAGGGTAAACGCCCGCGGCAAGGAGGCCGGCCTTGGTAACATTGCCCTGGAAGTCGAGGAGATTCAGGCGCTCCATCTTTGTCTTCTTGTCCGTCGCACCACGCATCGCTCGAGGCGTCAACGAATAGGCGCGTTCTATCGTGCGGTCGACCAGCGACTCGTCGAGATCGCCCACACTCGTGCCGGGCACCGCATCGCGATCGCTAGGACTCGTCCGTTCATATGACGACAGTGCCAAAACCTCGGTCGACGAAAGCGGGACATCTTTGTCATCGATGCGTTTGTAGCTGCCACCTTGAGCGCCCCGCTCCATGACATAGCAAGGCTTGCTCGACGGGTCAAGCTCCTCAATCGCGATGACTAGAACCACGGTGCCCTGGAGCTCCACGCGCTCAATGGTGTATTTGGGCGGATTGGCCAGCTTTCCGCGACCGCCAGCATCGCCCATGCCCGCCACGAATTGGTTGAGCACTTTCTCGGTCTCAAAGTTTGCAACTGGGACAAAACCCGCGCGCTCGCTCACTCCGAGTACGATGATGCCGCCGGCGGTGTTTGCGAAAGCGCTGACCGTTTCCCATACGTCGCGGGAAAGCGTCGTGGCGCTCTCCTTGACCTCAACGTTAAGATCGTCCGAGCCCATGCGCCTTAAAGACTCGAGCAGACCGGTCAGTTCGTTTTCGTTCATCTGCACGTCCTTTCGCTCGGTTCTGCGAAGAATGCCGCGAATAGATTTCCTTCGTCTCTCAGTTATCTCTCGTAATTATCTCTCATCTTTCTGTTATCTCTCATATTAGAGAGGAGTGAGAGATGAAAGATAAGATGTCTGTCATCTGTTTCATTTAAACATGTTTTCGCTGGTAAAACAATCTATATTGAGACAATACCATGGTTGTCTGTCTCTTTGCAGCATTGTTATCTCTCATATTTATCTCTCATCTTTCTGTTATCTCTCATATTAGTGATGAATGAGAGATGAGAGATACGTGAGTGATGCATGGGCCTGGACTATTGGACGGTCGGAAAATCCCTCAAACAAAAAACGGGGTCGGCCTTACGCCGAGCCCCGTTTTCAAACGGTCAGTTAGTTATCCAACGCGCGAGCATAGCAGTCAACATTACGCCGCCGCGAACACTCCCAAGCCCGTTCCGATGATGCAGATTGCGAAGATGCCCAAGATGATCCAAATGGTCTTGACGCCTTTTTTGTACAGGGCAACGCAAGCGAACGTTGCCAGCAAGGGCAGCAGACCGGGGAAGATCGAATCGAACAGATCCTGCAGGACAATCTCCGAACCACCCACGTCAAAGGTCAAAGCCGTGGACAGCGAGACCTGTGCCGCAATCATGGCGCCGATAACGGTCATTCCGAGGACACCGGCAGCATGCGTCATGCGAGACATAAGGTTGCTCTCTTCGGACTGCTGCAAAAACTTGGTTCCCAAGTCGTAACCCAGATGGGCGGCGACGATACGCGTTGCAAAGTTAATCACGGAGTAGATGAGCGCGTACACGATGGGGCCGAGCGGGTTGCCCGTCGAAGCGATGCCAATACCAATGCCGGCGGCAACCACGCGGAACGTACCCCAGTAGAACGAATCGCCGATGCCGGAAAGCGGTCCCATGAGGCCGACCTTCATGGCGTTAATCGAGGACGTGTCGAAGTTCTTATCGGCAGCCGCCTGCTCTTCCATCGAAACCGTTAGACCGGCTACAAACGGAAGCACATGAGGCGTGATGTTAAAGAACTCGGTATGGCGATCGAGCGCCGCATAGTAATCGTCGTCGTTGGGATAGATCTTTCGCAGGGGCTTCTGAATGGTGTACATGAAGCCCATTGCCATCATCTTGTCGTACGACTGCGAGCACTGGCTCGTAAACTGGCGAAGGAACATGCTCCGATACATATCGGGAGTCATAATCGCGTCCTTCTTGGCCTCTTTGAGGTCGGTGTTCTGGATAGCCATTAGAAGTCCTCCTCTTCATCTGCAGCAACCGTCTGCGGACCGGACGAGCCCTCGCGGAAGGCCAGGAGCAGCGCGACGCAAATGGCAGCTGCGGCGACGCCGACCACGTCCATCTTGAGGTAGATGACCATAATGAAGCCCAGGAACAGCCAGGGAAGGAGCTTGTTATCGCCCATGGTCCTGATAAGAAGAGCGAAGCCGATGCAGACCATGACGCCGGACGCAACGTTGAGGCCGTCCATCACAAACTGCGGAATCGCGTTGAGCGCATTGTTGATAAGGTCGGCACCAAAGAACAGCGAGCCAAACACCAGCAGTGCAGACGGAATGCCAATCGACAGCGGCACGATGGTCAGATGGTACAGATTCGCCTTGGCAAGATCGCGATTTGCCAGAGCGGTCTCAATCTTCTTGCAGGCAAAGGCACCCGGAACGGCGTAGCAGAAGTTGCGCCACACCTGAAGGAAGACGGAGACGGGAAGGGCGAGCGCGACGGCAGTTGCCGTGCCCGTACCCGTAATGACGGCAAACGCGCAGCCAAGCACGCCGGAGGCATAGACCTCGGGAGGAACCGCCGCGCCGACCATGATGGCGCCCATGAACATGGACTCCAAAGCAGCGCCGACGATAACGCCCTGCTGGACATCGCCAAGGATCAAGCCGACAAACAGGCTCGTAAACAGCGGACGACCAAGCATCGTAATGCCAAATAATTGCTCGTCCATGGACGCAATAAATGCGACCAGTGCAACTAGAAGATACTGGACAACCATTTCGATCAACCCCAGAAACAGGTCTGCAGGCGAGGCATTCTGCGCAGCTCGCCTGCAGACAACCGCAGCAATTTGAGAGGATTAGTAGTTCATCTGGTGATAGTAACGACGCGTGGTGAGCGGGTGGTTACGGACGTGCTCGAGATGGCAGCTCAGACGCTCGGTGATGGTGTAGGTGACCATCGGGGAGACGATCTTGCGGAACTCGGGGTCGCTGAACGGCAGCTCGACCTCGGCGGTGTCAAACTTGTTCACGCGGACGTTGACGCCCTTCTCGTCGGCGAGCATGTGAGTGAAGTTGTCCACGCGGTCCATGAGCTTACGGGTGTCGTCCTCGCCGTAGAGCATGATGAGGCTCGTGCCTTCCTCGCACAGCTCGATGGTGCCGTGGAAGAACTCGGCGGCGTGGATGGACTTGGTCTTGATCCACTGCATCTCCTCGAGGATGCACATGGCGTAGTCGTAGGCCTCACCCCAGAGCATGCCGGAGCCAATCACCATGTGGTAATCGGTGTCCTTGAAGTCCTCGGCCATGGCGGCGCAGCGCTCGTCCTGAGCGTCCTTGGCCTTGATGAGGTACGGAGCGATGTTGCCGAACTCTTCCATGAAGGTGTCGTACTTGGGGAAGGCGCCGGCGTTCTTGAGGAAGCGGGCGACCAGCGTGATCTGGTAGGTGTAGATGGCCTCGCACAGAACGTCGTCCTCGGCGAAGCTGAAGAACTTGTAATCGGCGTACTCGGTGGCCGGGGTGTTGTCGTTGGAGACATACATCAGCGTGCGGGCGCCCTGCTCCTGGCAGAACTTGGCAGCCTCAATGATCTCGGGGGTGGTGCCGGTACGGGTGGAGAAGACGCAGACAGAATCCTTGTTGAAGGTCTTGGGCGGGCAGGCGAGGAACTCTGCGGCGATCTCGCAGTGGACATCGACGTCGGCCGTGGTGGTCTCGACCCAATACTTCATCGGGAGCGTGTGGGCCCAGGTGCCGCCGCAGCCGATGAAGAAGATGTTGGAATAACCCTGCTCGCAGACCTCGTCCACGGCAGCCTCAATCTGAGGACGGAGAGCGAGGGCATCGCTCACAACCTTCTCGTAACGAGGCTCATCGAAATTGAACATCCCTTACTCCTAACTCACTTGGATGAACCCTTCATTCATCCCATGACGTTATAATACTTTATATAACTAACTATGCAAGAACTATTTCAGATTTTTTTGATTTTTCTTTAATAAAAAGCCCGCCGATCAAATGATCGACGGGCATAGGCATAGAGCATTGGTTCAATAAATGCCGAGCATCAACGTGTTTCCGGCTAGAAAACGTCCTTGGCAAACACCTTAGCGTCATTGGGGACCTGACGGATTTCGATGGCCACGCCATCGCCCAGGAGCTCTTGGATATGCTCGGCATCTTTCTCGGTCGCAAAGATCGCAGGGGTCGGATGAAGCGTGGTCTCAGGGGTCTTTCGGGTTCCGCCCAGATTGATCTCTTTGATGTCTTTGCAACCCTTAGCGAGACGATAGACATCTTCAATCGTCTCAGTGATGATAAACAGCGAATACTTGTCGGTAACGCCGCTGTTGAGCGCCTCGATAGCAGCGTCAACATCCTTGATGACGAGTTTAACGCCGTTGGGGCGGGCGAGCCTCAAGGCCGCCTTCCTCATGTCGTCTTTTGCCACAGCATCGCTGGCAAGCAAGATGCAATCTACATCCAAAGCGTGAGTCCAGGACATGGCAACTTGGCCGTGAATCAGTCGGTAATCAACTCTCGTAAGCTTAATCATCGTTATCATCTCCGCACGTGATAAAGGGAATGACAGGTGTGGCCCCTAGCTAGGGCTCGAACCAGAACTAACTAGAACTCTTCTTCCTCGGCGCCGGCAAGCATGTCCGCCGCCTCGCAAAGCTGAATAAACGAACGCGATCCCTCGACCGCGGCTTTGGCCTTGTCCGCATCCAGGGAGTCCAGCTGTGTAACCATTTCCACCAGCAGCGGCAAGTTCATTCCAGCGATTAACGTAAACGATCCGTCGGTCTGCCTCTGAATGAATTCGTTGTTTACAGAGCCGCCAAAGATGTCAGTCACGACAAACCAAGAGTCGGCAGGGTCCCTCGTCTCCATCCATGCATCAATCAACGCCGCGACGTCCCTTGAATCGTCATCGACATAGGCGCACAGGCACTCGATTCGGTCGTTGGTGCCCATCAGAATCTCCAGAGAGCTTTTCATGCCTTGGGCGAGATAACCATGACTCGCTAGCAATATCTTATTCATAGTTCTCCAATACCAATAGGACGTACTATATTGTCATAACAAAGTATATTAGCAATCTACCCTACTTGGTGTGTCTATTTTCCAAATCCGCGAACGGTAACAATTGGTCGGTAAATCGACCAATCTATCGCTAATTTACAAATAGAACTTCAGTCGCTCGGTGCAGTACACCTGACGGGAGATGAAAAGCGGCTCGCCACTTGGGGCATAACGTCTATCGACAAACAGAAGCAGCGAAGAGTCCAGCTCCACGTTAAGGTATGCCGCCTCGAGCTCGCTCGCATAGCAGACCTCGAGCGTACGCGTGTTGGGACCCATCTTGATCCCCTGGCGATCGAGTACCGCCATCAGCGAATCATCGAGGGACTCATGCTCCAAAAAAGAAAGCGCAGCGGAATAGCTATTGGTTTCCAGCATCGTGGGCTTGCCATCCACAAGGCGCAGACGACGGCTACGCAATACCTTTTGGGTATCGTCTACGCCCAGGAACTTCGCGTCTCGCAGACTTGGGAAGTCCCAGCCCATTTCGAGAACCCTGGTAGACGCCTGTTTGCCCGCAAGCTGGCACGAATGGGTAAAGCTCTCACGGTCGTCCGCGGCATACATCTGCGTGTCCGACGAAACGAACGTGCCCTTGCCGCGGGCCCTCTCAACAAGCCCAGCATCTTCCATTTCTTTAATTGCGGAGCGAACCGTTATTCGGCTCACGCCAAATTGCTCGATAAGCTCCGCCTCGGTCGGAAGCTTATCTCCCGGGCGGTACGTGCCGTTGGCGATTGAATCAGAAAGCGCACGAACAATCTGTTTGTACAGGGGGATAACGCTATTTGCCTCAACCATATCAACCATACCTTTACAAGGAATCAGCAGCCTATAGATAAATGACTTATATTGTATTAGAACTTTTTAGCACTCCACGCCATTTCCTATAATGTTTTAGCAAACGAGGGGTTATTTTGCGTAAGCGGTGTAGAGTCCATCCATTTCCGCATACAGCTTCAATCTGATGGCGGTATATGCATCCGATAAGCCGATTGATTTTTATCTTCTGTCTGTCTCTCAGTCATCCCTCGTCGTAGAAATGAATGTGAGGTGAGAGACACGTAGTTGACGCACGAGCGTGGATATTTGGACGGTTTTTGAACTTTTGACGGCCGATTTCGTCCGAAAATCCACTGTCATTTGGCGGGCGTCCGAATTTCCACGCTCGTGTGCCAGAAAATCCACGCTCATCCGGCAGATTGGTCGAAGGCCCCATATGGGTATACTCTCGGGGATTCGACTCGATTCGCCCCCGTTGGGGCGCCAAAGGAGACTGCATATGCCCACTACCTCAACCGACCCGCGCGCCGCTGCCGCCGCGCTGCTGGTGCCCGGTACCACCTGCCATGGTTTTGCCGTCGAGCGCTGCGAGACCGTGCCCGAGCTCGACTCGGACGCTTACGTGCTGCGCCATACCACCTCGGGCGCTCGCCTGCTGCACCTGGCGTGCAACGACGAAAACAAGGCCTTTGCCATTGGCTTTAAGACGCCGCCGGCCGATTCCACCGGCGTGTTCCATATTCTTGAGCACTCGGTGCTGTGCGGATCGGCTAAGTTTCCCGTCAAGGAGCCGTTTGTCGACCTGATCAAGAGCTCCATGCAGACGTTCCTCAACGCCATGACCTACCCCGACAAGACCATCTACCCCGTTGCCACCACCAACGAGCAAGATCTGTACAACCTGATGGACGTGTACCTGGACGCGGTGTTCAACCCGGCCATCTATACCAAACCCACCATTTTTGAGCAGGAGGGCTGGCACTACGAGTTGGACCTGCCGGAGGGCGCCGAGGGCGAGGGCGATGGCAGCGCCGCGAGCCTGCACGAGGGCACGCTGCGCTATAACGGCGTGGTGTTCAACGAGATGAAGGGTGCGCTGTCCGACCCCATGAGCGTGCTGGACGACGCCGTCAACGCCGCGCTCTATCCCGACACCGCCTATGCGCATGAGAGCGGCGGCGATCCGCGCGCGATTCCCACGCTCACCTACGAGCAGTTCCTGGACACGCACGCGCGCCACTACAATCCTTCCAACTCCTACATCACGCTCTACGGCGACCTGGACGTGGACCGCGCGTTGGCCTTTTTGGACGAGCGCTATCTGTCGCAGCCGAGTGCCGCGAGCTGCCGCATGGACGCAGCCGTTGCCGCCGGCGAGGACCCGTCCATGCTGGCGCCCAATCCGCTGGTCGTGCAGGCACCCGTGACCTGCGAGTACAAACGCATCGAGATGTCCACCACACCCGAGAACGCCTTGGTGGGCCTGGGCCTTGTGCTGGGCAGCGCGCTCGACCGCAAGCGTACGATCGCGGCGGATATCCTGTTTGAGGCGCTGCTGGGTTCTAACGAGGCGCCAGTTAAGAAGGCCATTCTGGCCGCCGGCCTGGGCGGCAACGTGGTGAGCTATACCGCGGCCGAGAGCCTGCAGCCCTACGAGCTCATCATGCTGCAAAACGCGCAGCCCGGCGTGGCGCGCGAGCTGCGTCGCGTGTTCCAGGACGCCTGCCGCGACCTGTGCGAGCACGGCGTTCCGCGCGAGCGCCTGGAAGCTATCATCAGTAGCAACGAATACGACCTGCGCCAGCGCGACTACGGTATCGCTGACGGCGTGGCCATTGCGTGCGACGCGCTGAGCACCTGGCTCTACGATGACGATGCTGCAACGCTGGCGCTCAAGTACGGTCCGGTGTACGAGGAACTGCGCGGCGAGCTGGACGGCAGCTATTTTGAGGACCTGCTGCGCGAGCTCGTGCTGGAAAACGACCACATGGCGCTGGTCGAGCTGGTACCGGTGGATGCCGCCGAGGGTTCGGAGGGCGCCGGAGCCGCCGAGCTGGCAGCCAAACGCGACGCCATGACCGATGCCGAGCTGGCCGACGTGGTCGAGCGCACGGCCGCGCTGCGTGCCGCGCAGGAGGCGGAGGACACGCCCGAGGCCAAGGCCACGCTGCCGCGCCTGCGCGTGTCCGACATTGGCGAGGCGCGCCCCGAGCCGCCGCTGGTCGTAGACACGACCGCGCCCATCCCCTGCCTGCGCCACGGCATCCCTACCAACCGTTTGGCCTACGCCATGCAGTATTTCGACCTGAGCTGCGTCGCGTTTGAGGACCTGCCCTATGTAACGCTGCTCTGCCGCCTGCTCAAGCAGCTGCCCACGAGCGAGCACTCGGCCGAGGAACTCGACAACTTGCTCGCCGGCAAGCTAGGCTTTTTGAGCTTTACGACCGAGGTCATGACCCAGCCCGACGTGGATGGCGTACGCCCCTACCTGCTGGTGAGCGCCGGTGCCCTGTCCGAGAAGATCGGTGCGCTGGCGAGCCTGCCGCGCGAGGTGTGGTCGAGCACGCTTTTGGCAGATGCCGACGCCGACCGCGTGCGCGACGTGCTCACGCAGATTCGCATTGGGCTTGAGCAGGGCTTTATCAACAACGGTCACTCGGCGGCGCTCGGTCGCGCGATGAGCTACAGCTCGCCTTCGGCCGTGGTGCGCGAGCAGCTTTCGGGCGTGGACTTCTACCTGTTCCTGCGCGATCTGCTCGACCACTTTGACGAGCGCCTGGACGACCTGCGCGCCAAGCTTGCCGAGCTGGCAGACCGCATCTTTGTGGCCGACGGCTGTATGGCGAGCTTTACCGGCAGCGATGAGGACTTTGACGCGTACTGGGATGCCGCGGGCGACCTGGGGCTTGGCGCAGGCGACGGCGCCGATGCCGGCCGCAACGCGCTCGTGGTGCCGACGCCGTGCGACCGCCACGAGGCTTTTGTCATCCCCAGCGACATCTGCTTTGCGGCAAGCGCGTGCGACCCACGTCGCTTGGGGCTCGACGTGACGGGCGCCTGGGCGGTTGCCGCCAACGCGCTCTCCTACGACTACCTGTGGAACGAGATCCGCGTTAAGGGTGGCGCGTACGGCTGCGGATTCCGCGCGGCCGGCGAGCGTCAGGCGGCGTTCTACACCTACCGCGACCCGGCAATCGACCCCTCGATTGAGCGCGTGGCGCGCGCAGGCGAATGGCTCGGCAGCTTTGAGCCCGACGAGGCCGCCTTTGAGGGCTTTATCGTGAGCTGCGTGAGCGGCATGGACGCGCCGGTGAAGCCGTACGCGCTCACCAAGCGCCGCAACACGACCTACCTGGCCGGGCTCGATCCGCACGCGCGCGAGGAGCGTCGCGCCCAGATGCTCGCCGCCACGCCCGGTGAGCTGCGCTCGCTCGGCGCCGATGTCACGCGCATCGCAGCCGAGTCGCCCACCTGCGTCTTTGGCGGCCGCGACGTCATCGCAAAGAGCAACGCCAACTTCAACGTAGTCGACCTGCTGGGCTAACCACAGCAAGCAAAACCACCACAAAGGGGACAGGCACCTTTGTGGTGGTTTTGACGTTTACCCAGATAAAACCTGTCAAAATAAACCTGTCCCTTTTTGGTAGGTTTGGGAGAGGGGGCTGGGATGGATAAGGCTGAGTTGCGGCGGGCGGTGATTGCCCGGCGCAATGCTATTGATTTGGATGTTCGGGCGGCGAAGTCTGCTGTTGTATGCGCGCGGCTTGTTGAGCTGATAGAGTCCAGCGGCACTGCGGGCCAGCGCACCGTTGCCGTCTATGCCGCCATGGGTTCCGAGGCAGACCCAGCCGCGTTTGCCGCCGCGGCCGCCAAACGCGGCTGGCACGTCGCCTATCCGTGCATGCTCTCGGCAACCGAAGCTGCTGCCTGCGGCCAGCGTATGTGCATGCGGGCGGCCGCTGCCGGCGACGCACCCGCGGCCCCGTTTATCGCCCACCCCACGAGGCCCTTCGCGGTCACGGACATCGACAGCGACCGCTTCCCCATCGTGCCCGCCGAAGCTCTCGGCATGATCGTCGTTCCGCTTGTAGCCTTCGACCGCATCGGCGCCCGCCTAGGCTACGGCGGCGGCTGCTACGACCGTTACCTGCCCATGCTCTCACCCGCATGTCAAATCGTCGGCATCGCCTTTGACGAGCAGCGTGTCGACCACGTTCCCACCGATGCACACGACCTGCCGCTGCCCAACATCATCAGCGCCTAACCGCTAGCGGGCTGCACCCAAAAAAAATGAGCGTGGAAAATCTCCCACTTTGAGCCCCCTTACGAGCCAAAAACGGGAGATTATCCACGCTCATGTTGCAAACGTCCGTTTTTCCACGCTCGTCTGTCCAGATTTCCACGCTCATTATTCAAACGTCCGATGATCCACGCTCGTGTGTCCGAAAATCCGCGCTCAACCAATGCGCGTCTAAATTTCCACGATCGTCCGTCCGGATTTCCACGCTCGTGCAGCCTAACGCCCTGTAGCCGTCTCAGCAGGCACGCGGCACGCCAGCAACCTTGAGCTTGCGATCGAGCTTTGTCGGATCCCTCAGGTCATCCCAGCACAAGCGCACAATCTTGCAGTTATCGAGCATCGAAAGCCTCGACTCGCGCTGGCGCTCGTCAAATTGCGCCTTTGCGAGCTTGCCCTCCTCCGCCGCCTTCTCGCTTTTAACGAATCCATCGAACTCCCCAATAATCAACCGGTCACCCACGCGCCACAAATAGTCAACGCGATACGGCCGTCCCGGCTCAACCGGATCGAACAGCTCAACTTGCAGCTCCGGAACCTGCCAGCCGCACTCGATCATCAGCGCCCGCGCCTTGGACTCGCCGCCGCTTTCCGACAGGCCGTCGGCACACCGTGCAACCCTGCGCGCCGTCACAACACCGCGGCGATTTAAGCCAAGCTTGTCGACTGCCTCAACGAGATGCTCCTTCGACAACAGCTGCTCATGGAGCGCCGAGTCCGCAATGATCAGCCCCTCGACAAACGACGCATCGACCAGGCAATCCGTAATCGTCTGATCGATATCGGTCACGGCAATATCCATCTGGCTGGCCCGTGTCCGATAAGCATACCGATGGCGAACGACCTGAGAGCCTGGCGTCGTCGATTGCGCCGGCGCCACGGCAATATGGATGTGCGTCAAATTGGCATGCGAAACCGAAAGGCCATAGACAACGGCCGCCGTATAGGAGCAAAACATCCAGTCGGGGTGCTTTTGCGCAAGCGCCCGCACCCGATGCAGATAACGCTGCCGAAACTTGAGCTCGGACCAGTATTCCGGACGCGCATACAGCCCCGGCATGACCACCTTGAGACTTCCCGCCGCCACCCGCCGCTCAATCTGCTTTGCCTCCGCCGTCGTGCGCGCGTACACGCAGCTCATCTGCTGCTCGCACGCTTTAATGTGGCCTGTGAGTCTTTGATTCGCCGTCGCGTTTGCCATGTCGCCTCCCAACTCTTGGAACGGCGCCAACGTACCAGACGGTTTCATGCGAAGTCTGACCAAATGCTGTCCAGCAGCTGACCAAATGCTTGACGGTTTTGGACGTTTTAGGTTAATGGCTTATATCTGCAGGTAGAACGGTTGTCGAGAGGTCCCTGTCTCCACATTTTGAGCCTCAAAAGCCGTCGATTTCATTGAAAGAAAATATGCCGTGGCTCAAAACTACCTAGTTTGTGACATGGTCCGTATGTACTCGACGCGTGATGGGGCCGCCGGTACGACGGCTGAAGAAAATTGAGCGTGGAAAATCTCCCGTTTTGAGCCCGTTCCTCGGCCAAAAATGGGAGATTATCCACGCTCGTTTTCAAACGTCCGAAAATCCACGCTCGTGTGTCCGATAATCCACGCTCGTGCAGAGCAACGCTCCGCAAGCGCCACAGTCGCAGCCTAGTGCTCCTCGCCGGCGCGGGCTAGGTCGTAGGGCGTGGTCTGGTAGACGTAGTAGTTGAGCCAGTTGGTGTAGAGCAGCTGAGCTTGGCTACGCCAGACGTTGCGCGGCTCGGCGGTGGGGTCATCGCCCGGGAAGTAATGCGCCGGCACCTGAGGGTTGAGCCCGCGCTTCACGTCGCGCTCGTACTCAAGGCGCAGCGTGTCGGTATCGTACTCGGGGTGGCCAAAAACAAAGAAGCGACGGCTGTCGGTCGACTTGACGATATACAGGCCTACCTCGTCGGACACGGCCACGACTTCAAGCTGCGGCTCGGCCTCCACGTCCTCGCGGCGCACATCGGTGTTGCGCGAATGCACGGCATAGAAGCGGTCGTCAAAGCCGCGGACCAGCGGGCTTTGCGGCTTCACCAGATAATGCTCAAATACGCCGCTCGCCTTTGCCGGCAGGTCGTACTTCTGGATACCGTAATGATGGTAGAGCCCCGCCTGCGCGCCCCAACAAATGTGCAGCGTGGAGTGCACGTGCGTGGTGGACCAATCCATGATCTGGCAGAGCTCGGGCCAGTAGTCGACCTCCTCGAACGGCATCTGCTCCACGGGCGCGCCCGTGATAATCAGGCCGTCGTAGTGGATGTCGCGGATGTCGTCGAACGTGCGGTAGAACGTCTCCAGGTGGCCGGCGCTCACGTGCGTGGCCTCGTGCGTTTTGGTGCGCAGCAGGTCCACCTCCACCTGCAGCGGCGTGTTGGAGAGCTTGCGCATGATCTGCGTCTCGGTGGCGATCTTGGTGGGCATGAGGTTGAGGATGAGCACGCGCAGCGGACGGATGTCCTGGTGCAGCGCGCGGTACTCGGTCATGACAAAGATGTTCTCGCTCTCGAGCTGCGCGGCGGCAGGGAGGGCGTCGGGGATGCGAATGGGCATGGATGCTCCTTATGAGTCAGTTGCAGCTATGGTACAACGACCGGCCCCATCCGCGCGAGCACATCGCCCAGCGATGCCGTCAGCGGCCCAAATCACTCCAAAAGTAGAGATTACGGCATGTCCCAAAAATCTGTGGCGCTTTAGCCTAGCAAAGTGGCAACAGGACGCTACAATGGTTCGACGCGAAAAACTCGGCCGAAAGGATACATATATGTACCAGACGCGTAAGATCGGTGTGGTCGGCCAGGGCCACGTAGGAGCACATGTCGCCAACAGCCTGCTCATGCAGGGCATTGCCGATGAGCTGTACCTGTGCGATATCAACGAGGCCAAGGTGACGTCCGAGGTCCAGGATCTGCGCGACTCCCTCTCGTTTGTCCCGTACAACACCAAGATCGTCAACTGCTACGACCACTACGAGGAGCTGGCCTGCTGCGACGTCATCGTCAACGCCGCCGGCAAGGTCGCGCTGGCCGCCGGCAACCGCGACGGCGAGCTGTTCTTTACCACCGACGCCGCCCGCACCTTTGCCAAGCGCATCGTCGACGCCGGCTTTGACGGCATCTTCGTGAGCATCTCCAACCCCTGCGACGTCGTGTGCACCGAGCTGTGGCACCTGACCGGCTACGATCCCAAGAAGATCATCGGCTCGGGCTGCGGTCTGGATTCCGCCCGCCTGCGCACCGAGATCTCCAAGAAGGTCGGCGTGAGCCCCAAGTCCATCGACGCCTACATGATCGGCGAGCACGGCTTTAGCCAGCTTGCCGCCTTTAAGGCCGCAACCATCGCCGGCAAAAACCTCAACGAGCTTCAGGCCGAGAACCCCGACAAGTACGCCTTTGACCACATGGAGGTCGAGGAGCTCGCGCGTAAGGGCGGCTATGTGACCTACCAGGGCAAGCAGTGCACCGAATACGCCGTCGCCAACTCCGCTGCGCGTGTCTGCGCCGCCGTGCTGCACAACGAGCATGCCGTGCTTTCGGCCTCCACGCTCATGACCGGCCAGTATGGCGAGGAGGGCATCTTCACCTCCCTGCCGTGCGTGATCGGCGCCGAGGGCGTCGAGGAGGTCTACACGCTCGACCTTTCCGAGCACGAGCTCGAGGGCTTCCACAAGAGCTGCCAGCACATTCGCGACAACATCGCCCAGCTCGACTGGTGGGATGCCGAGGCCTACGACGCAAAGTAGGCCGTAGGCTGCCGAAACCTTGCGAATCTAAACGCGATACTAAGCGGGCCGCGCCGGAAATCCCCGGCGCGGCCCGCTTTTTTGACTCACGCAGTGCCCTTGCGAATCGAAGGTGAATGGTTTTCCCGTTACTTAGTACTGCTCGACGCCCATGTAGCGACGGACCTCGGGGCTGTGGTCAAACACCTTGCCGCGGGCGGCGCGCAGCTCGCAGCTCATGTTGTAGAAGAAGATCGGCTCCAGGTACGAACGCACGCTGGCGGGCACCTCGCCCACGCCGTACTCGAGGGCGTCGAGCACCATAATCGTATCGGTGTGCGTGTTGAGAAACGCCAGCGCGCGCTCCTCCATGGGGCGGCACTCGCCCGCGCCAAGCTGCACAAAGTAGAACACGCCGGGCTCGGTGGCCTCGAAGGGACCGTGGAAGTACTCGCCAGAGTGGATGTAGCAGCAGTGCTGCCACTGCATCTCCATGAGCGAGCAGATGGCCATGGCGTAGGTCTGGCTAAAGTTGGGGCCGGACCCCAGGATATAGAAGAACTTGTGCTGCTGGCAGAGCTCGGCAAAGCGGGCGCCCAGCTCGGCGTTGACCTTTTCGCGGGCGGCGGGCAGCAGCGCATCCATCTGCTTGAGGCCAGCGTACATGTCGGCGAGCGCCTCGTAGCCTTCCTGCTGGTCGAGCAGCTCGGCAGCCATCAGAACGCCGATGCCCTGCGGGACCTCGGCCTGCGACTCGCCCTTGCCCCACGGATAGACCCAGGTTGTCCACTTGCCGTTGTCGATCTTGGAACCCGCATAGTCGGTCATAGTCACGACCTCGGCACCGGCAGCCAGCGCCATCTCGCAACCGTCGACGACCTCCTGCGTGTTACCGCTGTGGCTGCAGGCGACGACGAGCGACTTCGGCCCCAGGCTCTTGGGGGCCATCAGGCAAAACTCGCGCGCGGTGTAGACCGTCGAGGCAAACGTAGTGGCCTCGCGCTTGAGTAGCTCGTTGGCCGGCATTAAGTCGATCATCGAACCGCCGCAGGCGATCCAAAAGACGTTCTCGATCTTACCCTTGCGCTCGATAATTTCCTGAATCAGATCGTGTGCGTTCACTGTGACGCTCCTCCTTGTGTGGCGGCTTTGGACGACGGCAGCTCGTACCTGCAGTCGTTCTATGTTGTTCTATTTATAGCATGCAAGCAGGTGCTCGTGAAGTCATTTCAGCAAATTTGTTCTATGTTGTTCTATCTATGGACGTTAGATGTCGAACACGTAGCGCGAGCCCACGATCTTTTGGCGCCCGAGCAGCAGGGGCCGCCCGTCCGCATCGGTAAAGTACGCCTCCATATAGAAGAGCGGCTCGCCGACCGGCACCTCCAGCAGCGGGGCCGCCTGGGCATCGGCAAGCGCAATCTCCACGGTACAGGGGTCGGACTTGAGCGGCGCGCGGCCCGAATGCTCGGCAACGAGCGCAAAGATCGAGTTATCGGCGAGGTCCTCGTCGGCAAGCGTCTGCAGGTAGGGATGGTCGGCCAGCACAAAGGCGTTGTTCTCGAGCATGACGGGGATGCCGTCGGCCGTGCGCACGCGCTCGACCACGATAAGCTCACTGCCGGGCTCCACGCCAAAAAACGCCGCGTCCTCGCGCGTCGCCGCAACCACCGTGCGCGACACCAGGCGCGCTCCGGCCACCATATCGTTGGCAGCACAACCCTCAGTAAAACTCTGGACGTCACCCTTCTGGCGAATCTTGCGCTTGAGCTTGGGCGCGCACACAAACGTGCCCCTCCCCTGCTGGCGGCTGAGATACCCCGCGCGCGACAGCTCCTCGATGGCGCGGCGCACGGTGATGCGTCCCACGCCGTAGGACTTCGCGAGCTCCATCTCGGAAGGAATACGCGAGCCGGCCGCGTACACGCCGCGCGCGATCTCGCCCTTTAGGTCGTCCATAACCTGCTGGTACAGCGGCACGGCGGACACCTCGGCGCGCTCGGAACGTTCGGTCTTGCTATCGGCTGCCATCATTACGCTCCATCCCGCGCATGCTCGGACTCAAATTCTTCAATCGCCGCCATAAACTGCTCGCCAAAGGCGTCGGCCTTTTTCTCGCCAATGCCGTTGACCCGGATCAGCTCCTCGCGCGTTTGAGGGCGCAGGCGGCACAGGCCGCGCAGAGCCTTGTCGGAAAAGACCATATACGGCGCCATCTCCAGCTCGGTCGAGATCTCCTTGCGCAAGGCACGCAGGCGCTCGAACAGCTCGGCATCGTCGCCCACGCGCGGGCGCTGATCCAGCTCAGCCTCCTCGCGCAGCAGATCCACCGCGCGGCGGGCGCGGGCCGAGGCCTTGCGCTTGGACGCGCGACGCTTAACGGTAAAGGCGAACGCCTCATCCTCGACCTCGCCGGCACGCGGGCCCAGCCCAACGACCGGGTACTGCCCCTGCGAGGTGGCCAGATAACCGCGGCCGCACAGCTGCCCGATGATGTCCTTGATGCGCCCGACCGATTCGCTCGACAGTTCACCGTAGCCGCGATCCTCGTCCAGATGCATCTGGCGAATGCGCTCAGTGTTGCCGCCGTGAAGCACATCGGCGATGAGCGACTTGCCAAAGCGCATGGGACGCGTGGCCACATAGCGCACGGTGGCGCGGGCCATATCGGTGACGTCCTCGACCTCGAACTGCGTGAGGCAGTTGCTGCAGTTGCCGCAGCCCTCGGCGTCGTCCGTAGCGGCGCCGCCCACGGCCGCATGCTCGGCCGCGGCCTCGTCGCCAAAGTAGCGCAGCATGTATTCGCGCAGGCAGCCGGTGGTATTGCAGTAACCTTCCATCTGGCTGAGCAGGCGATATCGGTTCTGGAGCGCCCACGCGCGCTGCTCGTCGTCGAGCGTCTCGTCGGCAGCATCACCGCGGTCGATCAAAAAGCGGCGCATACGGAAATCGTTGCCGTTCCACAGCAGGTGGCAGCTTGCCGGATCGCCATCGCGGCCGGCGCGTCCCGCCTCTTGGTAGTACGCCTCGATGCTCTCGGGCACGTTGTTGTGGATCACGTAGCGCACGTTGGGCTTGTCGATGCCCATGCCAAAGGCGTTGGTGGCAACCATCACCTGAATATCGTCGTCGATAAAGGCGCGCTGGCTTTGGCGGCGGGCGTCGTTGCCCATGCCGGCATGGTAGCGACCAACGCGAATGCCGCTGGGGCCCAGAGCCTCGGTAAGCTCTCCTGCCAGCGCATCGACGGTCTTGCGGGTCGAGCAATACACGATGCCGCTCTCGCTCGAATGCGCAATCACATAGTCGCGCACCCACGCGGTCTTAGCCTTGTCGCCCATCTCCTCGCAGCCAAAGTAGAGGTTCTTGCGATCGAAGCCCGTCACCACCGTCGCCGGGTTTTGCAGGCCGAGCATCTGCTGAATGTCCGCACGCACGCGCTCAGTCGCTGTAGCAGTAAAGGCCGCCACGATGGGGCGCTGCGGCAGGGAATCGATGAACTCGCGAATCTGCAGGTAGGCGGGGCGGAAATCCTGGCCCCACTGGCTTACGCAGTGAGCCTCGTCAATGGCCACGAGCGGCACGCCGATGCCGCCGTCCGCCGCGGCCTCCTGCGCAAAGGCTAAAAAGCGCGGCTCGAGCAGGCGCTCGGGCGCCACGTACATAAGCTGGTAGCGGCCCTCGCGTGCGCGCTTGAGCACGGTGTTTTGCTGGGCCGGAGTAAGGCTGGAGTTAAGATAGCTGGGTCGCGCGCCCGCCGCGAGCAACGCACGGGTCTGGTCCTCCATAAGGGAGAGCAACGGACTCACCACAAAGGTAATGCCGGGCAGCATGAGCGCGGGCACCTGGTAGCAAATGGACTTGCCGGCGCCCGTGGGCATAACACCCAGCGCGTCGCGACCGGCAAGAATCGCATCGACCATGCGGTCCTGTCCCGGGCGAAACGAGGTGTAGCCAAAATAGGCGCCGAGCGTGTCGAGCGCCATCTGCTGCATGCTATCGGTCATGGTTTCCTAACGTCCAAGTCATCTGCCGCCGATTATACGCCGCCACGCGGACCAGTGCCGCACGGCGGCCAGCCACGCTCATTCTGCGGTAGTCATTGGGGACGTTCTTGAATGACCAGTCGTTTAAGAACGTCCCCAATGACTACCACGGCAACGCCGATGTTTTGGCGCAGACAGCGAAAGCCCGTCAGAGCGAGCAAGGTGCCTTGAAACAAGGCGGCATTGATCTTCTGATCATGCCGCCGAAGTTGAAAGGCAGATTGCCGCTCTGGCGGGCTTGCAGCGTCGAGCCGTTACGCGGTTTGGTAAAACCGCGTAACCAAAGGCGCAGCGTCGACCGGTCCGCCGTTCGTTAGAACGGCGGAACCAAGGGCGCAGCGTCGGCCCGTTACGCGGTTTGGTAAAACCGCGCAACTTACATGACCATAACGTAGCGGCTGCCCACGTAGTACTGCTTACCCATCAGGACCGGCTCGCCATTGGGGCCGATAAAGCCGGCACGCAGATTGAGCAGTGGATCGTGCGGAGCAATGCCCAACTCGGCCGCTTGCTCGGCGTTAGCGCGAACGGCCTCGACCGTACGGTAGCCAACCGAGACAATCGGCGTTCCGCCAACACGCTCGACCTCGGCAAAAATCGACTTGTCCTCAAGATCGGCCGTCAACAGCTCACGGTATGTATCAAACGGCACAAAGATGTTTTCCTCAAAGATGGGCTCGCCGTCGGCCGTACGCACGCGCTTAATGTGCAGTAGCAGCGCGTCCTTCTGCAGGCCAAAGAACTCCATCTCGTTTTGACGTGCCGGCACAATCTGGCGATCGACCACGTGCGCACCCGCCTTCATGCCATTGTCGGCACACAGCGCGGTAAACGTCTGCAGCGTCGAGGCGTGGAACTGGCGGTTGATGTGCGGCGTGGAGACAAAGGTGCCGCGGCCCTGCTGCTTAACCAGGTAGCCATCGGAGCACAGCTCCTCAACGGCGCGACGCACCGTAATGCGGCTTACCTCGTACTGCTCGGCAAGCTCAAGCTCGGACGGGATACGCTCCTTGGGTGCATAAACACCTTTCTCGATCGCATCCTTGATTTCGTCGTAAATCTGCTGGTAAAGTGGTGCATTTTTGGGTGCGGGCATATCTGATCACTCTTATCAAAATAGCGAAATAACTAATACGTATATAACGTCTTTTTATATGTTATCTCAGTTTGATAAAACGATACACCACATACAGCAAATCCTTACTTGCCGTCGTCCTGCTGCAGACTGTCCTGCTCGCTGAGGCGCGCCTGCCTGCTGGCCATGCGCGCGGGCTTGTCGGGATCGGGTACGGCCGTGGGCATGGGCTCGTCGACATGGCCGCCCCACCAGCCGCCCACGAAGTTGAGCGTGTGGAACACATTGATCACGGCGCCGGGATCAATATCGCACACCAGCTTGATAATGTCCTGGCTCTCGTAGGTCGAGACAACGGCGTGCAGCAGATACATCTTTTCGCGGCTGTATCCGCCAATGACCTCGGCGCAGCTAATGCCATGCTGAAAATGGTCAACATAGGCTGTCATGACCTCGTCTGCCTTGCGTGTCGTGATCTGCAGCGTCACACGGTCGTAGCGTCGGTAGAAACTGTCGATGGTCTTGGTCGAAATAAACTGGAACACGATGGAATACGCCGCATTGTCCCAGCCAAACATAAAGCCAAAGATCGCCAGGATAGCGCAGTTAAAGCCAAAGATGACGCCCCAGATGGTCTTGCCTGTATGGTTGGAAACCCACAGCGCGATAAAGTCGGTGCCGCCGGTGGATGCGCCGGACTTAAGCGCGATGGCGGCGCCCAGGCCCGAGACCAGATCGCGTCGAAAATGTTGGTGTAAGGGTGGCACCCTAACGTCCCTTTAACGAAG
>UQPJ01000034.1:0-22896 GCA_900543015.1 uncultured Collinsella sp. | reverse complement strand
GCGAGCTGCTTGAGCGCGGCGCCTATATCGATTCGCTCACCAATCTCGGCAACCGTGGTGGACTCGATCGACATGTCGACCAGCTCTGGCACAAAGGCGCTCCCTTCACCTGCGCCTATATCGACATCGATCACCTCAAGCACTGCAACGATAAATTTGGCCACGCCGAGGGCAATCGCTACATTCTGAGCATCTGCCGCGCGCTCACCGAAACCATGGAGCACGATGACCTGGTGTTCCGCATTGGTGGAGACGAATTTGTACTCGTATCCCCCACGACAGATGAAGCCGAACTCGAGCAGCGCCTGGAGCGGACGCGCACCAACCTTATCGAGGCAACATCGGGCGGCAAAGCGCCCATGATCGCTAGCTTTAGCTTTGGCTGCTCGCGCGTCGACCCGCTTGCAGGCGATACGCGTCGCCAGATGACAAAAGACGCCGACCGCAAAATGTATCGCTACAAGCTCATGCACCGTGTGCAACAACCGGAAGAAGGCGATGCGCCACAGCGTCTCATCGCCGATCAGCCTCCCTGCAACGACCGGGTGTTCCAAGCGATCTCCATGAGCTCCGAGACACGCTATCCGTTCATCATTAACCTCGACACCGGCGAATCGCAATGGTCGATTAATGCCGTGCGCGATTTTGACCTGCCCTCCCAGCACCCTTACAACTCACTCGATATGTGGCTTGCCCGCGTTCACCCCGAGGACCGCGACAACGTACGCACCGAGCTCGATATGGTGGTAAACGGGACGTGGCACTTCCACTACATGCAGTATCGCGTCATGAATACCGCCGGAAAATACGCGCTTTGCGACTGCACGGGCTACCGTCTGGACAGCACCGATACCGAGCCCAACATGTATGTGGGCATTGTCACCAACCGAAGCTTGGCAGATACGACCGATTCCGTGACCGGCCTTGGCGATATCCATGCCCTGATCAACGCCGTTGGCGAAATGCGTCGCGTGGCGCGCGAGGCAGGCTTTATTGCCATTAAGGTCGACGATATCGCCGAGGTCAATGCCCGCTTTGGATTCGATGCAGGCGACCGCGTGCTCGCCGAAAGCGCCGCCTGCCTCATGGATTGTTCGCGCGGCAAGGGCCGCCTGTTCCGCTCGACGGGACCAACGTTCGTGGCGCTCTTCGATGAGCTCGGCCCCGAGGCAATCGATGAGATCGCAAGCGACATCGAACGGTTCCTGGGTTCTCCCGTGCTCCTTGGCTCATTTGAATATCAGCCGCCTCTTCGCGTGGCGACGCTTCATCTGGACGGCGTCGACCGTCAGCCCGTTTCCATTTTGAACGAGCTTAATGCGCTGATTAAAAAGGCGGTGCAGGTACCGGGCACCAAACTGGGCTAGCGTTATGGGGCGCATGATGGTTAATTTCCGATCTCAACCGAACACATTGAGAAAATAGGTCGTACCCGCAGCAAGCCGAACGCCCCCGCAGTCCCTCCCGGAGCCCGGGGGCACCGTTTTCGATACTCTTGGTTTACTTTACCCGATGCAAATAAGTGCTCAACAACATAAAACCTATCCCCGCCATGGATATGCCCTCAAGCAAATCTGTTAAGCCAAGCCTATCAAATTCTATTGACAATTGGCTGCATTGGTCCATTTTGTCGTCCAGCCACTTCCGCTAGCTATCGCCTCATAAACACAAACCTAACTAGCCGCACGAACGACAAAGAGGCCAAGCTGAATAGAAGTAGAACCAAAACTTCAAAAACGCTGGCGTTCCAATCACGTACCCAGCCCTCTACCGCCAACAAGAAAAACAGCAGCCCCATCCATAACGTCACAGAAGAAATCAGCCTTGCGTAAGGGCGTATATCAATCTCGCTCTCCCTTTTTGTGACATCATATCCAGCAATTGAGCTGAGCCATCTTCCTCTTCTGTATTGGATTGAAAGAAGAATCAGGGCAATCGAAGTCATCAAGCAGACAGCATCCCCTGTTTCCATAGAACTTCCTTTGCTTTCCGTCCTAGCCGCGCGTTCACAATCGAATCAGACCAAGTGTGAATTACTCGATAGCAACCGCCTTCGTATAAACCATAGCCGCCGCAGCAGCATTAACGACTGGGCCGTAGTTAACATCAACTACGATGTCATAAACCACAACTGCCCAAACCGTGGCCGGAAATACAGCAACTCCCACCATTGGCTCTGGGTCTGGACTGCCACCATTTAAGTTACCTTGGCCAACCAGCGGATCAAAATCCATATTTTGCGTTCATTCTAACTTTGCAATAGTCTCCAAAACTACAGATCAATCTGCAGTTCTCTAATCTCCACATCACTTTCCATCAACTCATTAGGTATCACTCCCTTCAAGAGAGTGGGCGGCAAAAGATACCGATCTGTTTCGCTGTCGAAAAACGCTGATCAGTTCGTTATCCTTCATTTCTTCATAGGCACATCCCCGCCGAAATCGAAACAATGCCGACATCGCAAATTCCATCGGTAGGTCACATCAACTGAGGCCGAGGCAAGATAATTCATATAGATCGACCGCACTATGAACTACATCGTACGGGACATGCAGGAGTCGACGACCCGCTAGCTTCACCCGCCTGAAAACACCCGCAAGCGACGGCAGCGTGAAAAGCAATTGACCTCCGGGGAAACCTCTGCGGAGTTCTCGATCTCCGTATTTGTCGAACTGCCAGTTCTGCCACGCCGCCACTTCCTGCCCGCCAAGGTCGTTCCTCAAGCCGCACAGCAGCCCGCCTTCCAAGGCCTCAGAGTTCGCCATCGAAGGCGACCTGCCCAGACTCCTCACAATCGGCTTGCACGAGGCCCCGCGCTCCAGCATCCTCTGGACCGTGTCCCTCTCGTACCTGGTGAGCGAACCCGCCGTTGGCCCTCGGGGCCGGCTTCCCGGCCCCGAGAAACACTCGGATGAAGCTACCGATCGAGACGGGGCGTATGATGGGCGGTCGCTGGAATTGCGCCCCACGCCATCTGCCGTCTCGTGCGATAATCCTCCGCAGAAGTCACTGACAGCAGAGGGAGTTTGTGATGAAGGTTCTTTTGGTTAATGGCAGCCCCAAGGCAGGCGGCAACACTGCCACGGCGCTCGCCGAGGTCGCCGAGCAACTCAACGCCGAGGGCATCGATACCGAGGTGTTCCAGCTGGGCGCCAAGCCCATTCGCGACTGCATTGGCTGTGGCCAGTGCGGCAAGCTCGATTGCCGCTGCACCTTTGACGACGACGTGGTGAACGAGCTGATCGCTGCCGCCGAGCAGGCAGATGGCTTTGTCTTTGGCTCACCCGTCTACTACGCGCACCCCAGCGGGCGCATCCTCTCGGCTCTCGACCGCGCATTCTATGCCGGCAGCAAGGCCTTTGCGCATAAGCCGGGCGTCGCTGTCGCCGTTGCCCGCCGCGGCGGCACGTCGACCACCTTCGACGTGCTCAACAAGTACTTCACCATCAACCAGATGCCCGTGGTGGCCTCCACGTACTGGAATAACGTCTTTGGCGCCATGCCGGGCGAGGCCATCCAGGACGCCGAGGGCTTGGCCACCATGCGAAACATCGGCAAAAACATGGCCTGGCTCCTGCACTGCATTGAGGCGGGAAAAGCCGCCGGCATCGAAGCCCCCGAGGCCGATCGCGAGCGCACCAACTTCATCAGGTAGAACGGCGGAACATACATATGAACGTACAAATCTTCGGCACCAAAAAGTCCTTCGATACCAAGAAGGCCCAGCGCTATTTTAAGGAGCGCCGCATTAAGGTGCAGTTTATCGACCTTAAAGAAAAGGAGATGAGCAAGGGCGAGCTCACGAGCGTGATGCAGGCGGTCGGCGGCATCGACAAGCTGCTCAACCCCAAGGCCAAAGACGAGGAGACGCTCGCGCTCATCCAACACCTCACCCCCAGCCAGCGCTTCGACAAACTGCTCGAGAACCAGCAGGTTCTAGCCGAGCCCATCGTGCGCAATGGCAAGAAGGCCACCGTCGGCTATTGTCCCGACGTGTGGGGAGCCTGGGAGTAGCCTGTGTTATTTGTCGGCGCGTGGGTATAAGAGCAGGCGTTTGGCATAAGATTCAACTGTAAGCCATGTCTAACAAAGGAGGGCACATGCCCAACAAACCCGTGAAGATCATCATGCTTACCGGATACCTCGGTGCCGGCAAGACCACACTGCTCAACCACATCCTCGCTAACGACGGCGGCATCCGCGCCGCCGTGATCGTCAACGATATCGGCGAGATCAACGTCGACGCCAGCCTCATCGCCGACGGCGGCCTTTCCGAGACCGACGACCTCATCCCGCTCACCAACGGCTGCATCTGCTGCACGCTTTCGGACGACCTTGCCAACCAGCTGCAGGGCATCGCCGATTCGGGCAAGTTCGACTACATCATCATCGAGGCCTCGGGTATCTGCGAGCCTATCCCCATCGCCTACACCATCTCGAGCTTCTGCGACGAGGCCAAGGTGGGCGGCCAGCCCAAGCTTGCACTCGACAACATCGTGGCTGTGGTCGATTGCGCCCGCATGTACGACGAGTTCAACGGCGGTCGCGACCTGCTGGCCGAGGATATCGACGAGGACGACATCGAGAGCCTGCTCATCCAGCAGATCGAGTTCTGCTCCACGCTGATCCTCAACAAGACCGATACCGTGAGCCCTGAGCAGATCGCCGAGCTCAAGGCTATCGTGCGCAGCCTGCAGAAGGACGCCGTGATTGTCGAGGCCCAAAACGGCGAGGTCCCCATGGAGGAGCTGCTCGACACCGACCGCTTCGACTTTATGCGCGCCTACAACTCCGCCGCCTGGATCGAGGCCATGGAGCATCCCGAGGAGCACGACGACCCCGAGGTGCTCGAGTACGACATCGAGACCTTTGTGTACTCGCGCCGCAAGCCGTTTGACCTGCAGAAGTTCACCGATTTTGTTGAGCAAGAGTGGCCCGACGAGGTCATCCGCGTCAAGGGTCCGCTGTGGCAGACCGGCGATCCGGACATGTGCTACATGTTCGAGCAGGCCGGCCACCAAATGCGCCTGATGGAGAACGGTCTGTTCGTTGACTCCGCGCCCGAGGGCGAGAAGCAGAAGATCATCGACGAGAACCCCGAGATCATGCAGATTTGGGACGACGAGACGGGCGACCGCATGACGAGCCTGTGCATCATCGGCCGTCACATGGACAAGGATGCGCTCATCGCCTCCCTCGATGCCTGCCTGACCGACTGGCACCGCGCCTAGATTTATCCAAGCGGGCATTTTTCCGCCTACGTAACCGCCAAACCACCACGAAGGTGCCCTTCGTGGTGGTTTTTCGTTCTGAGCCAAGGAGATTCATGTTCAACATTGTGCTGTATGCGCCCGAGATTCCGGCCAATACGGGCAATATCGGCCGCACCTGCGTGGTTACCGGCGCCCGCCTGCATCTGGTGGAGCCGCTGGGGTTTTCGCTCGACGACAAGACGGTGCGTCGCGCCGGCCTGGGCTACTGGCAAAATTTGGACGTGACGACCTATGCCGGCTGGGAGGATTTCCTTGCGCGCAACGGCCTCTCCCCCGCCGACGAACGCCTGCATCTGCTGACCAAAAAGGCGCGCCGCACCTATGCGCAAAGTACCTACCGCGACGGTGACTTTTTGGTCTTTGGCAGCGAGAGCTCGGGGATTCCCGAGCCACTGCTTGCCGCGGCGCCCGAGCGCTGCGAGCGCATCCCCATGTTGCGCGATTGCGACTCGCTCGAAAACGCCGACGCCTGGGAGGCCCACGAGGAGTCGCTCGGGCATACCGAGGACAGCCACGAAGCCATCCTTCGACAGGATATCTGCGGCAACTTCGTCGACCCGGACGACTACCGCATCAGCGCTCTCAACCTCTCCAACAGCGCCGCCATCGTCCTCTACGAGGCCCTGCGCCAAACAGGCTTTCCGGGAATGTGACAAAGGAACTGTCCCTTTGTCACATTCGGTTATAGGTAGCGGCCGGTGATGCTTGCGGGGCAGGCCACGATGTCGCCCGGTGTGCCGGCGCAGACGATTTGCCCGCCCGCGTCACCGCCGCCCGGGCCCATGTCGATCACATAGTCGGCGTTGCGGACAAGGTCGAGGTCGTGTTCGATCACGACAACTGTGGCGCCCTTGGCGACGAGGCCGTCAAACACACTCAGCAACACCTGAACATCGAGCGGATGCAGGCCGATCGTGGGCTCGTCAAATACGAATACGGCATCGTCCTGCACGCGGCCCATCTCGCTCGCAAGCTTAAGACGCTGCGCCTCGCCGCCCGAAAGCGCCGGCGTGGGCTCACCGAGCGTGAGATAACCCAATCCCAGGTCGTGCAAGGTCTGCAAGCGCGCCTGAACCTTCTTGAGCCCCACCGTGGCGTCGAGCGCTTCGTCCACACTCATGTCCATGAGCTGCGGCAACGTAAGCAGGCTCCCGTCCTTGCCCTCGCGATGGATATGCGAAGCCGCGTCTACATAACGTGAGCCGCGACATGCCGGGCAGACGATCTCGACGTCGGGCAAAAACTGCACGTCGAGCGATATCGAACCCGTGCCATCGCACGTAGGGCAGCGCAAAGCGCCAGTGTTGTAGCTAAATGCGCCTGCCTTGTAGCCGGCTGCCTTGGCCTCGGGCGTGCGGGCGAAGGCGCGACGCAGTTCATCATGGATGTCGGCATAAGTCGCTACCGTCGAACGCACGTTGGCACCGATGGGCGTGGCGTCTATCAGGTTGGCACGTGCAATGCCCTCGGCATCGACCCAACGCACGTGTTTTGGCAGGCGCTCGCTGGCTGCCTGCGCCTTAAGTGCCGGGATGAGTGTCTCGAGCACCAACGTCGTCTTACCCGAACCCGAAACGCCCGTCACCGCGACAAGGCGACCGCGCGGTATATCGACTTCGAGCGGTTTGACGGTATGGATGGCATCGGTCGCCATGCGGATATGGCCCCGGTCAAACATTTCGTCGTCAGGCACCTGCGGACGCAAGCGCTCAGGCTCCGAGCGCAAAAATGGGGCGATGCGGCTGCCCTGCGATTGCTCGACCTCACATACCGTACCGGCGGCGATTACATGGCCGCCGCCTGCTCCCGCAACGGGGCCCATCTCGACCAGATAGTCGGCTTCCGCCAGTACGCGCGTGTCGTGGTCGACAACGACCACGGTGTTGCCGTCATCCACCAAATCGCGCATCACGCCTACCAGGCCGCCGACATTGGCAGGATGCAAGCCAATCGAGGGCTCGTCCAGCACATAGAGCACGCCCGTCGATCGGTTACGCACCACGCGGGCGAGCTGCACGCGCTGACGCTCGCCCGTGGAGAGCGTGGCACCGGCGCGGTCGAGTGAAAGGTAATCGAGGCCCAGATCGACCAGTCGACGGGCCGTGCTCAAAAACGAATCGCAGATATCCGTCGCCATGGGCTGCATCTCGGCCGGCAAGGATGCGGGCACCCCGCGCACCCACTCAATCGCCTCACCCAGCGTCATAGCCGCGGCCTGCGCCAGATTGATACCGCGCACCTGGGGATGGCGTGCGGCCTCGGAGAGACGCGTGCCGCCACAGTCACGGCATGGCCCCTCGCGCAAAAAGCGCGCCACGCGCTTGAGGCCCTTGTCGTCCTTAACCTTGGCGAGCGCATTCTCGACGGTATAGACAGCGTTGTAATAGGTAAAATCGAGCGGCGTGGCGCCCTCGCCGTTTTTGGGAACGTAGAGAATGTGCTTTTTAACCGCCGGACCGTGGAACACGATGTCGCGCTCTTGAGGCGTGAGCTGGTTAAACGGCACGTCGGTGCGCACGCCCATCTCGCCGGCTACCTGCTTCATCAGATCCCACATGAGCGTACCCCAGGGAAGCACCGCGCCTTCGTTGATGGTCTTTGACTCGTCGGGCACCAGGCTCGCTTCGTCCACCTCGCGCATGACACCGGTGCCGCCGCAGGTAGGGCACGCACCGCCGCTGTTAAAGGCAAGGTCCTCGGCACTCGGCGCGTAGAACTCGCGGCCGCATGCGGGGCACGTGAGCGACAGGCCCGCAGCCACGTTAAGGCTCGGCTCCACACGCGCCCCGCAATGTGGGCACACGTGATGGGCACAGCGGCTAAAGAGCAAACGCAGACTGTTGTTGAGCTCGGTCATGGTACCAAAGGTCGAGCGCACGCCTGGCACACTGGGACGCTGATGCAACGCGAGTGCCGCCGGTACGTGCAATACCTCGTCCACCTGGGCGTGCTCGGCCTGCGTCAGGCGACGTCGAGTATAGGTGCTGAGCGCCTCCAGGTAACGGCGCGAGCCCTCGGCATAAAGAACTCCCAGCGCCAGCGAGCTCTTGCCCGAGCCCGACACGCCGGCAATGCCCACGAGCCTCCCCAGCGGAATATCGATATCGATGTCCTTGAGATTGTGGACACGTGCACCGCGCACCTCGATAGCCTGCGGGCTCATCTTCTGTTCCGTCACCTTTATCACCCTACTCATGCCATAAAACGCGGTCGCGGATATACTCGCCCAGCATGGGCACGGTAAACCGCACAAGGCCGTATCCGGCGGCCTCGATGACGCGCTCGCGAATCAGGCTTGCGCGATATTTACTCGCCCAGCTCTGGGTACGGTCGCAGCGCTCAATGATATCCGCCGTGCGCGTCGGCTTGTCCTCGTCAACCGCCATAGCCTCGATAAAGAGGCGCTGAGGGCTGCGCAGACCGTAATACAGAGGTGCGTCAACCGCTTCGTAGAACTCGGAGACGGCATCCGCATGGCCATTCTCGACATCGCGCCTTTCGATGACCTGCGAGCCACGCCGGACAGCAGACCGCCACATGTAATAGCCCACCAGCTGAACCATATAGGGATGCCCCATGCTCTTGCGCGCCGCAAGGTCCGCCGTCTCCGCGTCAACGTAAAGACCAGCGTCTTTGACCGTCTGGATATACGAATCGCGCACTTTGGGCAAAGATATTGCCCCCAACGTACGCTGCTGGGCACGCCGCAAAAACGTCACGCTCGGCTCTTCGAGCAGATCGTCAACCATACTGGGCAAGCCGGCGAACGCCAGCGCAAGACCGCGCTGGTCGCTATCGGGCAAGCCCGTGGCATCCTGGTCTCCGAGCACCTGCTGATAGAGGACGGCAAGAGCCGCCAGTTCCTCGATAGACACCGATTGTGCCTCGTCAATCGCAAACAAGACGCCCTTGCCCGGACCGAGCTTCTTGAGACGCTCGTTGACCAGCCCTCGCAATGTCTCGCCTTTTGCCCGCGCCGCCTCGACCGACATCCGGCCAAACGACGGCCCAAACTCCATTGACGTCACAACGGGTTTATTCGAGCGAAGCGCGTCGGCCAAGCGGTCGCACAAACCAAGCGAAGCGGAATCGGAGACAACCGCCCATCCGCGCTCGCTGGCTAGACGTTGCAGCTCCCGCAGGAGAACCGTTTTGCCACAGCCGCGGTTTCCCGTAATGAGCATGAGCCTGCCCGGCGCTCCGGCGCCGTTGTCGAGTCCTTCCTCAAAATCTTCGATGACCGACTCGCGACCGATGAGTATCGGAGGGCGCTTGCCAGCCGTTGGCTTAAAGGGATTTGGATTCATGTCGGCCTCCTCGGATTGGCAAACGCTGCCTATAGTTATACCAACTTATACCGAGTTATACCAACTGAATGTGACAAGAGGACAGTCCCTTTGTCACATGTGGCCGAAAAATTCTGCGTCGGCGGGGCGATAGGGGCGGAAGGTGGCAGGATCGACCTTTACGTGCGCCGCGGCGGGTACGTCGTACCATTTGACCGTGTAGCCGGCGCCGTGGGCGCAAAAGACCGAATCGGGCGTGTTGGGCAGATCGGCCTCGGGCTCGTAGGCGGCCGTCTCGATGACGCGCTCGGCATCATGGCAAGCCGCATAACCGGCGAACTCCAGGTACAGATGCCCGCGACCGCCCGTGTAGGCAGCCACCTCCAGCGCATAATCCTGCACCTCGGATGCCGGCACGCGACCCACAAGCTTCGCCCGGTCTCCCGCCATCGTCGGCGGCTCGTACTCGGCACCCATGCGCGTGGCATCCGAGAGCGCCCGGCCCACGCACTCCCCCGGCACCTCGAGCTCAAAGTGGTACCACGGCTCCAGCAGCACCGCCGCGCCCGCCTCGCGCGCCTGCATCAAACCCTGGCGAATCGCGCGGTACGTGGCCTGGCGAAAATCGCCGCCCTCGGTGTGTTTGGTATGCGCGCGGCCGCCCGTGAGCGTAATGCGCACATCGGTGATGGGCGAGCCCGTCAGCACGCCCAGGTGGTCGCGCTCCATAGCGTTGGTGAGTGCCAAACGCTGCCAGTTAAGATCGAGCTCGTCGGTCGAGGTCACGGTGCCAAACTGCACACCCGAACCCGCCGGCAACGGCTCCAGGCGCAGATGCACCTCGGCATAGTGACGCAGCGGCTCAAAGTGGCCCACGCCCTCGACCGGCCGCGAAATAGTCTCCTTATAGAGAATGCCGCCGGGCTCAAACGCAACCGAAAGGCCAAAGCGATCGGCCAACACCCGCTGCACGACCTCGAGTTGCACGGCGCCCATCAACTGCAAATGGATCTGCTCAAGATGCGTATTCCAGCTTACGCCGAGCATGGGGTCTTCGTCCGCCAACTCACTCAGCGCTTTAAACACCGCATGAACGTCGTGTTCGCCCGGCAGCACCGTATAGGTGAGGACCGGAGCGATGACGGGCGCATCGCCCGCGGGCTCCGTGCCCAGGGCGTCCCCTGGGCGAACGTGCGCAAGACCCGTCACGGCGCAAATACCGCCAGCAGCAACTTCTTGGGCAAGCTCATACTTCTCGCCGTTATAGATGCGCACCTGATCGACCTTCTGTTCCCACGCCTCGGCACTGGAATGCCCGCTGATCATCTGTTTTGCGCGCAGCGTGCCGCCGGTCACTTTAACCCAAGCCAAGCGCTCGCCACGATCCCCGCGGCTGACACGATAGACGCGCGCGGCAAACTCCGGGAGCCACGCCTGCTCACGCATCAGCGCGCATATGCCGTCCAGCAGCTCGTCAACGCCTTGGTCCTTGAGCGCCGAGCCGGCAAAGCAGGGAAAGAGCTTGCGCTCGGCAACCATGCGCGACAGCGTTGCGACAGAAAGCTCACCCGCTTCAAGAAACTCCTCGAGCGCCGCTTCGTCCAACGCAGCAGCGTCCTCCTGAACGGCGCCGCCCGCCAGCAGCTCGTTGGCATCCAGGCAGCCCTCGGAAAGACGCTGCCCGAGTTGTGCCAGCAAAACATCGCGGCCGGGATTCTCCAAATCGATCTTGTTGATGAAGATGAACGTCGGGATGTCATAGCGTGCAAGCAGGCGCCACAGGGTTTCGGTGTGCCCCTGCACGCCATCGTTGGCGCCCACCACCAGAATCGCGTAGTCCAGGGCACGCAGTGTGCGCTCCGCCTCGGCAGAAAAATCGACATGGCCGGGAGCATCCACGAGCATGACGTGGGTATCGCCGTGGTCGAGCACGGCCTGCGACGAGAAAATCGTGATGCCGCGCTCGCGCTCGATCGTGTTAGTGTCCAGATGCGAATCGCCATCGTCCACGCGGCCACGCTTGCGAATGCGGCCCGCGTTGAACAGCATGGCCTCGGCCAACGTGGTCTTGCCGGCATCGACATGCGCCAAGATTCCAACGACCGCTTGCTTCGACATGGCTCTCCTCTTATTGCAAGCCCATCGCACGCGGCAACGGGCGTTCACGCTCCACACTGGATGATACAATTTACGGGCCGGTGGGCGAAGCGGGCCCTATCCCCCGACCGAGCTCATCGCCCCGCGTTGCCGCGCGGCGATTTTCGTAGGTTCGCGCCTTGCGAAAGCCGGCACCTCCCCTTTTTGTCTGCCCGGGTTCATCTGGGGCGGTAACAATGCGAGTCCCACAACGACGCGTTTTACCAAAAATGGCCCCACTCGGGGCCATTTTTTATTTGAGCTGGGTGATGATACGTGCCTTGGCTCCTACGCCTCGCGCAGCCAATCAAACGCGACACGCGCCGTGCCGTCGGACACATAGACGATACCGACACGCTCGAACCCCGCCTTGGCGATGGCGCCCTGCATGGGCAAGTTGTCCTGATGCGTGTCGATACGCAGGTGGTCGGCGCGCTCCTTGGCAAAAGCAAACATCGCAGCCGCGATACCGCGCACGGTGCCATCGGATGCCACACGGTGCAGCACGGCGTACGGAGTGTCGCTACACCATTGACCGTCCTCAATTTCGTCATAGCACTCGTCCGGGCCCGGTAAAAAGGCAAACGTCGCCACCACGCGACCGTCGACTTCGCACACATAGCTGCCACCAGCGGCAATATCGGCAGCCAGTTGCTCGGCAGAAGGCGTGCCCTCGGGCCACTGCGTGGCGTTGCCATGCGCGCGCATAAAGGCGCGGGCCGCGTCATAGATAGCCATGACGGCGGGAATGTCGGTATCGAGGGTTTTTCTGATCATCACGCGGCGACCTCACGTTTATTGGTATCACTTTGATTGAGCAATGATACCAACGTTTGGAGAGGAGCGCGAAGCAGATGGGGAGCAAAAAGCGAGCCGCCTGGTCAAAAGCCAAAAGCGAGTTTTTGGGCGCTGCCACCGGCGGCGATATGAGCGACCTGTTTGTGCGCGAGGACGAGCGCCGCGACGCCCTGGACGCCGAGCGCGACGAGGCTTGGCGCTATAAGTCGTGCGAGCGCAAAAACCGTTACGATACACGCGCCGAAGCCGAGGCCGTTATGGCCGACTGCGAAAACCGCGGACGGCGTGGTTTGGCCTGCTACAAATGCGAATACTGCGGCGGCTGGCACCTGACGTCGCACCCTTGGAAATAGACCCCGCATCGGCACGGCGCTGGCGAAGCGCCAGCCATCGTGCACAAGCTACGGGCGCGGCGGCACCAAAACATCGTAGCGAACGGCCTTGCCCGCAAGTTGATAGCTCGGCTTAACGCCGGCAAGCAGCGGCCCCTTCACCGGCCGCTTGATAACGACCTTGCGTGGGCGCACCGCAAGCGCAGCTTCGACCAGCGTTTCCTCATCGGCGCACGGCTGCTCCAAATGGTGCAAGAGCTGAAACTTCTTTTTGACCGCCGCGCTCTTGGTGCGCTCGGGAAACATGGGGTCCAGATACACCACGTCGGGAGCCGCGAGCTCGCCCCGCTCGATCAGCTCGGCCGTATGGCGAAGACCGGCAATGCTGTCCTCGCCCGCATGTAAGTGCATGCGCGCCACGGCGGCCGCAAGCGCCGGATCATCTGCCGCGCGATCCAGGGCATCCTGGAGGAGCGCCGCGATCACGCAATCCTGCTCATACAAATCGACCGCAAAACCCGCGGCAGCCAGCAGCAGCGAATCCTCGCCAAAGCCTGCTGTGGCATCAATCGCCCATGGTTGCTCGATGCCTTTTGTGCGCGCAGCCTTCACCAGTAGCTCTTGCTGCAGACGACCCTGCTTGAGCCGTGGAAGCATGCGGCCAAAATCGGCACGCAACTCCATCGTGCCGTCGGTGAGCGTAAGGCCCTCGGACGTCCGCACGAGCTCGAGCCCAGCAGCCCGAGCAACAGAAAAGGGATCGACGACGCCCATGGACACTCCTTAGCAAACAAAACGAATACGTGAGCGCCACCTCAGTTGGCACCCAACCGTCCGTTATTGTCCCACATGCGACATGGTCCACAGCATCCCAATGCAAAGCACAGCCATCAATACCGTGCACACGGCAGCGATCACAGAATCACTCATGCGCCTTCCCAGCGACCGCGGCTCATCCACTTGCTTGACTCCGTACATCATGGCTCCTCCTTCGGTCCAGCTCTTACCATGGCCTCATCATCGCAGCGCCGCGCATGCGCTGCCATCGATTTGACTTACGTCCAGCTTTCCTTTTTGAAAGGTTGAACCGTGCAGGCAAGAGACGCTTTCAGGCGCATGCATCGCCGCGTTGAACTACAATGTGCTTCACCACATGTGCAGCACATAGGGCGCGCCAGGTTGGCGTACTCGTATCGAAAGGACCAGCCATGAGCTTCACTCGCAAGACTCTCAAAATCCTTGCCCTGATTTATTTTGTTCTGGGCATCGCCAGTCTCGTCATTGGAATCGCCGGCATCGCGACCGGCAAGTTCGAGTCCACCTACGGATCGAACGCCATGCTCGCCGCGGCCGTACTTGTCATCAAGGGTCTTGTCGATCTTGCCGCAGGTGTTGCGGGCATCAAGGGCGCCAACAAGCCTTCGCAGGTGGATGGTGCGTTTAAGCTCGGCATCGTCGCCGCAATCGCCACGATTGCGCAGGCCGTGCTCACGCTTCCCGCGTTTGGCGGCGACGCCATCAACTTTGGCGCCTTTGTCATCGTGGTGTACGACCTGTTCTTTATTCAGCAGGCACACGACATTAAGGCCGAGAACAAGGACCGCCTGTAGACTCCCGCCTTCCACTGCCCCCTACATCCAAGCAACCAACAAGGGCCGATCGCACATCTCCGCGGTTGGCCCTTTACGTTTGCCCAGATAAAACCTGCCAAAATAAACCTGTCCCTTTTTGGTAGGTTAGCTGTGGCGGTACTCGGCGATGATGAAGTCGATATCGGTCTGAAGGGTTTCCAGGTTTGCCAGGCGCTCTTTGTCGGCAGGGCGCGTGCGGTAGTAGTACGGCGTCATCTGGAACACTGCCTCGATATCGGCCTGCGTCTGGAGGGTGATAGAAGCTGTCACCCGCTGCGTTCCGATTAACTCGAGCTCGGTGGTCTGCGGCAGCTTTTCGTCGTTGAGATACGGCGTGTCGTAGAGCACCTCCTTGAGCCCAAACAGATGCCGAGCACCCGGCACCACGGTGTAGAGAGAGCCCTCGGGTGCCAGCACGCGGGCAAACTCGCGCTCGTTAAAGGGGGCAAAGAGCTCGGTCACCATATCGAAGGCACCATCGGCCACGGGGATATCCTTCATGTTGGCCACGAAGTAGGTCGCATCGCCGCGCTTGGCGGCAAGGCGCACCATCTCTTTACCCAGGTCGAACCCATAAGCATCCACGCCCAGCACCGCACCCATGGCGCTGGTGTAGTAGCCCTCGCCACAGCAAATATCGAGCAAGGTCATGGCGCCGCCCGTAGACGCCGCACGCTCAGACACCTGCTCGCGCACCAGCTCGACCATCGCATCGCGCAACGGCGCATAGTAACCGCGGTTCAGAAAGTCGCGACGACTGCGCGCCTGCGACTTGGGATCGCCCATGGAGTCGCCGCTCTTGGACGAGCGCAGCAAATATAGATAGCCCTCGCGCGCACGGTCAAACCGGTGTCCGCCCGCGCATGCAGCACCGCGCTCGTCGTCCACCAATGGCTTATGGCAAACGGGACACAACAACATGGCAACTCCTTAGCGCGAACAACACAACGCCCACCATTGTCGCACGCCTTCCCCACCTAGTCATAGAAGAGACAAGGAGTGTCCCCAACTGCCGGCAGAAAAGGAACGTCCCCAAGTGCCGACTGGTTGCATTAGGAGTATCATCGTCTGCGCAAATAAGCACAGAAAAGCATATTAGAGATTGAGAGCGTATGACTGATACCGCGTCCAAGCACATTGACATGACCACCGGCTCACTGTGGCGCAATATTCCCCTGTTCGCCTTCCCCGTGGCCGCCACGAGCATCTTGGAGCAGCTATCGAACCTCATCGCCACGGTCATCATCGGTAACTTCTCGGGCGACCAGGGAACCCTCGCCATGGCGGCGGTCGGCTCCAATGTTCCGCTTACCAGTCTTATGCTCAACCTTTTTATTGGCATGTCGCTTGGCTCCAACGTGGTCATCGCCAACGCTATCGGCCGCAACGATCAGAACATGGTCAAACGCGCCGTCCATACCTCGATTTTAATGGCGCTCGTGGGCTTTGTCGTCATCGCACTGGGCGAGATCTTTGCCGAGCCCATGCTCGCTGCGCTCAACGTGCCTGCCGAGACCATGCCGCTCGCTTCGCTCTACCTGCGCGTCTTTTTGCTCAGCATGCCCTCGATCTTGCTCTACAACTTTGAGGCCGCGATCTTCCGCTCCGTCGGCATCACCCGCATGCCTCTGCAGGCACTTGCCGTGTCCACCGTCCTCAACATTGGCCTGGACCTCATCTTTGTCCCCGTACTCCACTGGGGCGTCGCGGGCGTCGCCATCGCCACCGCCATCGCCTACACCGTCAGCGCCGCTACGCTCTTTATCCGCCTGCTCAAGACCGACTCCGTCGTCCGCGTCACCCCACGCGACTTAGGCTTAGACCCCGTCGCCCTCAAGCGCATCGTCAAGATCGGCCTGCCCGTCGGCATCCAAAGCGCTGTCTTTGCCGTCGCCAACATCATCATCCAGTCCGCCATCAACAGCTTGGGCACCGAGGTCATGGCGGCATCGAGCGCTGCCATGAGCCTGGAGTACGTGTGCTACAACCTGCTCAACAGCTTTAGCCAGGCCTGCACCACCTTTGTGGGACAAAACCACGGTGCCCGCCAAATCGACCGCTGCACCAAGACGCTCAAGGTCTGCCTGGTCGAAGGCGGTATCGTCGCGCTCACCACCATCGTCATCATCGTAGGCTTGGGACGCGAAATCCTGGCGCTGTTCAACAGCGACCCCAACATCGTCTCGATCGGCTATATCCGCGTGTGCTCGATCTTCCCTGCCTACGCCTTTAGCATGTTCTACGAAAACATGTCCGGCTACCTGCGCGGCTTTGGCATCTCGCTCATGCCCGCCCTCATCACCATGATCTGCGTCTGCGGTATTCGCTTCTATTGGGTATTCTGCGTGTTCCCGCACTTCCGCACCTTTGCGAACATCATGATGGTCTACCCCATCAGCCTGGGCACCACGGCGTTCTTTATGGTCGTGGCGGTACTACTCTGCCACCCGGCACGCACCTATCGCGCCGCCCAAGCCAAAGCGACAGCCCGCTAAACACCGCACTCAACGCCATGCCAGTCATTAATTGACAATATGTGAGCTCATATAGTCGATAAAGTGCCTCGTGGCGATAGGCATGGTGTCCCAGCTGCGCCAGGCTGCCACTACGTCACGCGAGGGAGCGTGCACGATGGGACGCACGCGAATATCGGCCCTCATGCCCTCGACGGTACGGCGATACAGCATACTCACGCCTAGGCCCTCCTCCACCATCGCCATGATGGTGTAGTCGTCGGTCACCTCGCTCGTCACGTGCGGCGACAGCCCATGCGCCGCGAATGCATCGAGCACCAGGCTCTGTTCGCCCTCATCCAGCAGCACAAACGGCTCGGACGCCAGGTCGGCGAGCGTCACCTTTTCCTTTGCCGTCAGCGGATGCGCGGCCGGCAACAGTGCTACCAACTCATCGTGATAGACCACGCGCTTCTCGAGCCCCGCGGTAAATCCGCGTGCCGTAAAGCAAAAATCAACCACGCCATCGTGCACCCACTGGGCATTGCGCGTGTAATCGCCCTGTTTGAGCGTAAAGCGTACACCCGGATGCAGGGCACCAAAGTCGCGGATCACGCGCGGCAACACGGTGCGGCTCACGTTGGTAAACGTTGCGATACGAATATCAGTCGAGGAGAGTCCCAGCAATTCCTGGCGCTTGCCCTCAAGCTCGGCCTCGGCAGTTACAATCTGGCGCAGATACGGCAGGTACTGCTTGCCGTCGCGCGTAAGCGAAACGCCCTGCTTGCCGCGCTCGATAAGCGTGGTACCCAGCTCGCGCTCGAGCGCTTTGACGGCCTGGCTCACCGCGCTTTGCGTATAGCCCAGCTCATCGGCTGCACCCTTAAGACTGCCGCGATCGACCACCATACAAACAATCTGATACCGCGATGCCATCGTACCTCCACATCGACGTAGCCGTAAAACGTTTTGCCAGCGCTTTTCCCGCCTACATTAGTATTACTTAATCATACTGAAGATACATTCGCTTTACTACATCTAAATCTGGGAGCAGAATCCTTTTTGCGAAACCGTTCTGTAACAAAAGGAGTCCCATGGATCGCAAAAAAGCAATCGCGCTCTCGTTTTCCGTTCCCGTCGCATGGGGCTTTTCGTACCCCCTCATGAAGATCGGCATGGACAGCATGAACGCCACGAGCATCGTTGCGCTGCGCTGCATCATCGCCTTTGTGGCCTGCCTGCTGCTCTTCCACAAGCACGCGCTGCGTATCAACCGTGACGTGATGATTCGCTCCGCCATCATCGGCGCCATCATGGCAACCGAGCTCACCTGCATGTGCCTGGGCTCCAGCCTCACCTCCGCCTCAACCGCCGGCTTTTTGCAGAGCCTGACGGTCGTAATCGTGCCGTTTGCCAACGCAGCTCTGCTGCGTCGCGCCCCCGAGCGCAAGGTGCTCATCGGAACTGCCATCGTCACCTGCGGTATGCTGCTGCTCTCGGGCGCCGACTTTACCAGCCTGAATCCCGGCGCGATCATCATGCTGCTCTCGGCCTTTATCTATGCCGGCCACATTATCGTAGCCAAGCGCTTTGTCGAAGAAGTCGACCCACTGGCCCTGGGTGTTTGGCAGCTGGGCTTTGGCGGCCTGTTCTCGGGCATCGCCGCGTGCACCTTTGTCGGCTTCACGCTTCCCAGCACGCCCAACGAGATCGTCGTCGTCGTCGCACTCGCACTCATCTGCTCTGCCTATGGCTTTATCACCCAAACGCTCGTGCAGCCCCACGTGCCCGCCGAGACCACCGGCTTCGCCTTCTCGCTCGAGCCGGTCTGCTCCGCTGTCTTCTCGTTCTTCCTGGTCGGCGAGGTCCTGAGCCCCATCGCCTTCTTTGGCGCCGCCCTCATCCTCACCGGCGTCATGGTGGCAACCGTCGAGCTTCCGCGCCTACGCGCGCATGAACAGGCTCGTATGGCAGGAACGCCCGAGCGCGTCTCGTAGACCCCACTCTTCATACAGCCGCGGCATAAAGGCAACCGGTGCGCCTTTACAATAGATACCAACAGAGTATCTGCCACAAAGGAGCCCCATGGACACCGCAACTCGCGACCGCAACATAGCAACTTGGTTGGGCGATGCGCCGCAGCCGGTACGTGACACGACGAACCAGCTGCTCGAGCGCATCGCCCTTTTGCGTGCCGAGCAGACCATCTACCCGGCACAAGACGACATCCTCAATGCCCTCGCCTACACGCCGGCCGACCAGGTCAAGGTTGTCATTTTGGGTCAAGATCCCTATCACGGACCCAACCAGGCCATGGGGTTATCGTTCTCGGTCCCCGCGACGCAAACCAAGTTGCCGCCGAGCCTGCGCAACATCTATAAGGAACTCAAAGCCGATCTGGACTGCCCCTTTCCTGCCACGGGAGACCTAACCCCATGGGCACAACAGGGCGTCCTGCTCCTTAACACCACGCTCACCGTGCGCGAGCATGCCGCCAATTCGCACGCCAAGCTAGGCTGGAGCACGCTCACCGACTATATTATCGAACGCTGCTGTCAGCTGCCCCAGCCGGTCATCTTTTTGGCATGGGGCCGCTTTGCCCAGCAAATGGTTGAGGGCAAGCTCGCCGCGACCGGCGCGGGCAAGGCGACCGGCAAGTTCTGCCTGGCCTCCACGCACCCCTCGCCGCTTTCGGCCAACCGCGCCACGGCAGAACTCCCCGCCTTTATAGGGTCGCGCCCCTTCTCGGCAGCCAATCGGCTACTCGAACAGCACGGCTCGACCCCCGTCAACTGGACTTGCCTCGGCTAAAAATCAATACATCAAAAACGCGCCCGACGGATTTCCATCGGGCGCGTTTTCTACTCGGGCCAGATAAACTGGGTGCGGCCGGCCTCGCCGCCATCGATCAGCAGGCTCTGCCCGGTCATAAACCGGTTGGTCACGCCCACAAAGTAGATCCACTCGGCGATCTCTTGGGCGGTGGCCCAGCGTTTAAGCGGCGTGAGCTCCATAATCTGGTTCCACAGGTGCTCGTCTTCCATCACGCAACGGTTGAGCGGCGTGATAACGCCGCCCGGGTCCACACTGTTGGCGATGGCCTGCGGTGCTAGGCGGTTTGCAAGGTTTTTGGTGTAGGCGATAACGCCGCCCTTGCTGGCGGCATAGGCGGGAAACTCCGATCCCGTATGTCCGCTCGCCGACCCCACATTGACCACGGATTTGATAGCCGCTGTCGGCTTGACGGCAAGCCCCTCCCCCACAAAGGCGTAGCGTTCGGTCACGTTGATGGTGCCACACAGGTTGGCGGCAATGTCGTCGGCCGAATCCTGCGTACCGGCAACGTTTACGATTACCTGGGGTTCAAGGTCGTCTGGAAACGAGTCCGGTTCGCGGACATCAACGATCAGATGGCGGTAGCGCTCGTGCTCGACCGCCGTCGGCAGCAGGTCAAAGCCCACGACCTCGTGGCCCTCGTCCAAAAAGCGCTGCACGCACGCGGCTCCGATACCGCCCGAAGCGCCCGTGATCAAAACCCGCATACTTGCTCCTTAGGCGGTTGCGTGGCGCTCGAGGTACTCGGAGCCCACATTCTCGCGCTCCCAGCCGCGCACGACCTTATAGCCCACGGGGCTCAGAAAGACCTCGCACAGCAGCTCGGCAACAGCGCCGGTCAGCGAGCACATAAGGACCTGCACCCAGGTCCAACCAAAGAACGTGTGGCTCACCACAATGGCAAAGACCAAGTTGTCGATAAACTGGCCAACACCCGTGGACACATAGGAGCGGAAGGCAAAGCTCGCAAAGTTATTCTTTTTGAGCATACGGCCGAGCGACTGGTTGAGCGTGGAATTAACCACGGCAGAAACGAGCATTGCCAGCGAAGAGCCCAGCACCACGTACCAGGTGCCGCCAATGGTGGCGTTAAGGGCAGTGTTGACCTCGATCATGCCCGTGTCGTAGTAAGCGCCCCACATGCCGGGCGTGAGCGAGCACGCCCAAAAGCACAGGCTCACGGCCAGGTTGACCAGCAGCGCGAGGACAGAGATTTTGATGGATGCCTTGGCGCCAAAGCGCTTGCAGATCATGTCCTGGCACAAAAACGAAACCCAGCTCACCACAAAGCCGCAATCGAGTGCCAGATACGGCAGGCTGATAAGCTCTTTGTTGGCCAGCAGGTTCATCATGATGACACTCACGAAAAACAGC
This sequence comes from uncultured Collinsella sp., assembly GCA_900543015.1. Taxonomy (GTDB): domain Bacteria; phylum Actinomycetota; class Coriobacteriia; order Coriobacteriales; family Coriobacteriaceae; genus Collinsella. The sequence goes on along the minus strand of UQPJ01000034.1, from coordinate 1,778 downwards.
GAAACCGTTGCCGCGGGAATGCTCCGCAACAGGACCTTGTAGTCCTCCATGACCTTCTTGATCATTATGTACTCCTTTGGTTTTAGGTTTAACGAGCAGGATATCGGACCCGAACTGCTCGGACGTCACGGGCTTGAGACGACGATGGGTATAATAGCCGCTCACACGGCATCAGGCAAGCAAACGGCGCGGCAGCCCCACAGGGCCACCGCGCCGATGCATTAAAAGGCTACGTTGCCAAACTCCGACAGGATAAGATCGGGGTTGTGATCGGTTGCCCAATCCACGTTCCACGGGCTCGTGAACAGCAGCAGCTTACCGCCGCGCATGTCCTCGACGCGCAGCGTGTCACGCGTGAGCGAAAGGCCCGGGATATCAATGGTATCGGGGTCGTTCTGAATCCAGCGGATGTCCGTATAGGGCAGCGGCTGGCGACGGACCTCAACACGATACTCGGCCTTGAGGCGGCGCTCGAGTACCTCAAACTGCAGCACACCGACCACGCCCACGATGACGCTCTCCATGCCGGCACCCAGCTCGCGGAAGATCTGGATGGCACCCTCCTGGGCAAGCTCCTCCATGCCCTTCACAAACTGCTTGCGCTTGAGCGTGTCGACCTGCGTAATGCGGGCGAACATCTCGGGGGCAAACGTCGGGATCTGCGGATACTGCACGTGGCGCTTGCCGGAGCACACGGTGTCGCCGATGCTAAAGATACCCGGGTCGAACAGGCCCACGATATCGCCCGCGTACGCCTCGTCCACGATGGCGCGGTCATCGGCCATCATCGACGTGCCCGTGGCAAGCTTGAGCTTGCGGTTGCCCTGCACGTGGAAGGCGTCCATGCCACGCTCGAACTTGCCCGAGCAAATGCGCACAAAGGCGATGCGGTCGCGGTGGTTCTTGTCCATATTGGCCTGGATCTTAAACACAAAGCCGCTAAAGTCATCGCGGCAGGGATCGACCGGTTCGCTGGTGAGCGTATCGGTATAGGCGCGCGGCGTCGGGGCCAGACGCAGGAACTCCTTGAGGAAGGGCTCCACGCCAAAGTTGGTGAGCGCCGAGCCAAAGAACGCCGGGCTCAGCTTGCCGCAGGCCACGGCATCCAAGTCGAGCTCGTCGCCGGCGCCATCGAGCAGCTCGATGTCGTCCATCAGGTTCTTATGGTTCTCTTCGCCAATAAGCTCGTCCATGGAAGGATCGCCCAGCTCGGCCTCGACCTCGGCGACCTTCTTGGTGGCGTTGGCGTGGCCGTCGCCCTCAAAGGCAATGACGCGACGGGTCTGACGGTCGAACACGCCGCGGAAGTTGCGGCCGCTGCCGATTGGCCAGTTCATGGGATACGTATTGATACCCAGGACGTTCTCGATCTCTTCCATGAGCTCAAACGGATCGCGAGCCTCGTGGTCGAGCTTATTCACAAAGGTGAAGATGGGAATGTGACGCAGCGTACAGACCTTAAAGAGCTTTTTGGTCTGGGCCTCGACGCCCTTGGCGCCGTCGATGACCATGACTGCGGCGTCGGCGGCCATAAGGGTACGGTAGGTATCCTCCGAGAAGTCCTGGTGGCCGGGGGTATCGAGGATGTTGACGCAGGCGCCATTATAGGTGAACTGCAGCACCGAGGAGGTAACGGAAATGCCGCGCTCCTTCTCGATGTCCATCCAGTCCGAGACGGCGTGCTTGGCCGAGCTCTTGCCCTTGACCGAACCGGCAGTCTGGATGCTGCCGGTATAGAGCAGCAGCTTCTCGGTAAGCGTGGTCTTACCGGCGTCCGG
>UQPJ01000033.1:0-23257 GCA_900543015.1 uncultured Collinsella sp. | reverse complement strand
TTTGAGCACTTCAACCATGCTGTCGGGCTCGATCGCATCGGTGCTTCAACATCTTCATCGCTGCACTTGGACTCGAGCTACGACTTCGATTCGAATATGGCCGTGGTTGTGGCTGGGGATATTCCCGATCCACGCGACCGCGAAGGCTATCTTTCGGCGCTCGAGCGTGTGCTGGTCGACGCTCATCTTGCCATGGGCGGCTCGGTGCTCACGCTGTTCACCAACAGGCGTGATATGGAGGAGCTGTACGCTCGCGTCGAGCCCAAGCTTGCCCGTGCGAGTCTGGAACTCAACTGCCAACAGCGCAACTCATCTCCTCGTCGCCTGCGCGACCGGTTTATCAACGAACCGACCTCGTCGCTTTTTGCGCTCAAGGCCTTCTGGGAGGGGTTTGATGCCAGCGGCGAGACGCTGCGCTGCGTCATCATTCCCAAGTTGCCGTTCTCGAGCCCCACGGACCCGCTCTCGTGCGAGCGCAACCTGCGCGAAGACCGCGCATGGGCGCGCTATTCGCTGCCCGAGGCGGTGCTCGAGGTTAAGCAGGCCGCGGGGCGTTTGATTCGCTCGTCGACCGATAGCGGTGTGCTGATCTTGGCGGATCCTCGCCTGGTGACGAAGGGCTACGGAAAGAAGTTCTTAACGTCGCTGCCCACGAGCTCCTACCAGCGCATCGAATCGGCACAGATCGGTCACTATCTGCAACTGTGGCGCGCACGCCACGAGCGGCGGCGCTAAAGCGGACAGACGAGAGTTTTTGCCATATCGCACAGACGCTTTGACAGGGTGGGGTCATCCAAGATGCGGATGGCTCCGCCCGCTGCGATTATCTGGCTCAGTAGCCAACGCTCGGAGCCGTAATGCACGGTTACCGTTGCCATGTCTGCCCCGCTGCGCTCGATGAGGGTGATGCCGGCCCAGTCCAGATGCTCCGCCATATCGAATGGCATCAAGAGCTTTGCGCTACGCTGCGTCCGGGCAAGGGAATCGTGGAGGGATGCGACGTCCGGTGCGTGAGGCACGACGGAGTCTTCCGTCAAGGTGAGTCCCTCGATTTTATCCATGCGATAGGTGCGCTGCTCATCGACTGCGATGTCCCAGGCAATCAGGTATGTTTGGTCGCCGTTTGCCGTAATGCGCAAGGGGTCGACCAGACGCTCGCGTGGCCGTGCATCGTCCATCGAGCGATACGAGATGAGGCAGCGAACGCCGTCCTGAATGGCGCAGCTCAGCTGCTGCCAGTGCGACCCGTGGTTGACGGTGTCAAAGACGCACTGGTTATAGCCGAGCTCTTCGGGTAGAAGAGCGTGTCGAATCCGAGCTGCCGTCTGCGGCTCGATCCCCAACGATTCAAGTTCGTGGTTGAGCACAGCGCCCTCGGCGGCACTCAGGTGCAGCGGTAGCACACGTCCGGCGTCACCGGTGAGGACCACACGCTCGCCGTGGCATTCGCAGATGATGCGCGCACCCGATTCTCGGTCCGCGAGCGTCGAGACGATCTCGAGAATCTCGTCGAGCGATATTCCCGTGATGTCAAAGCGGCCGCAAATTTCGGTTCGTGTCATGCCGCTCTCGCCGGAGGCGTAGAGGGCCTCCATGATGTCGATGGCGCGCGAGAGTCTCTGCTCGCTGGTGAGTTTACGCACGGGCATGCTCGTGCACCGTCCTTTCAATGAGGTGGTTCCACGCCTGCTTGAGCGATTTGGGGGCCATGGGCCTCATGCCGTCCATGGCGCGGGCCATGCAAAATGAGGCGGCGGCTTCAAGGTCGCGCACGTCAACGGTCCAGATCCACCCCGCATCGGTGTGTGCGAGCTCACCTCGCCCGCGCGTGAGGCCGTTGATCATATCGATCTGCGTCTGAGGGGCGAACGAGAACGTGGCTGCAACGGGCGGTCGGTCGGCGAAATCGAATTCAAAGAACAGATAGTCGTTGAGATTGAAGTCCGCAGGGATGGCGTAAGCCTTCGAAGGACGCCAAGCGCGAACGATACGGTCGCAGCGGAATGTCCTGATGTCGTCGGTGGCATTGTCGAGGCCGCAGAAGTACGCCACGCCCTCGCGCTCGAACATGCCGTAGACGCAGACGGTACGCTCTTTTTGCCCACCGCGTCCGTTCTGATATAAAAATCGCAGCGCACATCGCTCGGCAAAGGCGCTCCATACCGCATCGACGGTGGGAGAGCGGCGGATCGGTGCTTCGTCCACCGCAGATATGCCGGTGAGGTAGGCAATTTTGGAGCGAATGTCGGCAAGCGGCGCGGCAAAGGTGGAAGAGCCGGCCGCTATTGTCTGGTCGATAGCGTTGAGCAGGATATCGGCGTCGTCTGCGGTGATGAGGCCGCCTGCCGCAAACGTGTGCTCGCGGTCGATTGTCCACGAGCTTTCCTCGGTCTCCTGCGCACCGGCGGGGCGAACCTCCTTGATTAAGATGCCACGCTCGAGCAGTTTGTCACGATCGCGCCGAAACTTGCGCTTATCCGAGTCGATGTTGCCCGAGCCATATCCCAGGTCAGAATCCAAGACGATCTGCTCGGTCGTCAGCGGTTCGGGGGAGCTGTTGAGCACAAAGAAAAGATTGAGGATGCGCTGAGCCGTTTTATCGAAACTGGGCTCCGAATTCCCCTTTTTAATTGTCGCGGTCGCGTCGCTTGCCGTCATAGAGTCCTCGCATGAGAAGGTGGTTTGCTGCCATGATTTTAGTCCGATATGGAGATTAGGCTATATCCTTGTCCGCTCGGGGCGTTAAGATGGCCCGAATTCGGTCGTTTGCGCTCGCTCGGGGTATACTTTCGACTATATACGGTTCTAATGTGCATGCATTGGGCCTATTTGTCGGATTATGGATGTGGAGCGCACATGGCGAACACCCAGAACTATATTAACCACCTGCTGCAGAACACCGGCATCACGCCGGCATGCAGCGAAGAAGAGCGCTTGGCTGCCGAGGATATCGCTCAGATCTTCCGCAACCACGGCTTTGATCCCGAGGTTCAGGAGTTCAATGCCCCGGCGCCCAGCAGGTTGGCATTTGCCGTTACCGGTATTCTTGCGTTTGCCGGCGCCCTGCTGATGGGCATCGGCGGCGGCATCGGCTTGGTCGGCACCTTGCTGGCCATTGTCGGTGCCGTTCTTTACGTGCTCGAGCGCACGGGCCACCCCGTGGTTTCGCGCCTGGGCAAGACGGGCGTGAGCCAAAATGTCATCGCCTACCACAAGGCCTCGGGCCCGCTCGCGTCTCCGCGCAACCGCCCGGTGGTCGTTGTCGCACACTACGACTCTCCCCGTGCTGAGCTGCTCGCCCGCGAGCCCTATGCTTCGTATCGTGCGCTCATCGCCAAGCTGTTGCCCGTTGCCACGGTTGCCCCTGCTGCCGTTGCCATCTTGCGTATCCTGCCGCTCCCCGGCGCGCTCAAGGTTCTGCTGTGGATTGTCGCGATCCTCGCTTCCCTCGTTGCACTTGCCAACGCGGCAAACATCATCTCTAACCGCTACATTCTTCCCTATACGTCCGGCGCAGTGTGCAACAAGTCTTCTGTCGCCGCTATGCTCGGCGTTATGGACAACGTTGCTCCCTTCCAGGGCGAAAACGAGTTTCCCGACGATGTTCCGTTCGATACCTATTTTGGGGAGCAGAAGCGTCGTGCCGAGGAGATGGCGCGCGCAGCAGCGGAGTATGCCGCGGCCCAACAGCAAAACGACTACGGCAACACCATCGAGTATGAAGAGCCTACCTACGCCGAGGACGAGTTCGGTCAGCCGATTGCTCCCGACGCTCAGACCGAGCCCGAACAGGGCGAGGCTTTCGACGAGCAGATCGAGGGCTTTGAGGGTGCGTCTGCCGACGAGACGCTGATTGGCGCCATCGTGCCCGAGGATCAGAATCAGGCTGTCCAGGCCGAAGAGTTCAATGACGAGGTTCCCACTGCCGAGCCGGCGGAGGAGCCTGTCGCGGCCGAGCCCGAGCCCAGGCTCTATCGCAATGCCGCCGGCAACATCCGCTTTGGTTCGGATGCCATCCGTGCGCTCGGAATGCTTCCCGAGTCCTGCACGCTCGATTACGAGGAAGGCGAGGAGCCGACGTTTGAGCCCGAGCCTGCCCCCGTCGTGACTGCATCTGCGCCCGTTGTCGCCGTGGATGATGAGTCTGCCGCGGTTGCCGCTGCCGTTGCCGAGCCCGAGGCGGTGTCCGCGATCGATCCCGCGGCAGGACTGGACATTTTGGCTCCCGCCGCGCCGGCGCAAGACGTTACGGACGAGCCTGACGACGATTACGCTGAACAGCCGAGGCGCGTGTCTTACGAGAGCGATACTGATTTCTCGGCCGAGATTCCCGCGGCAACGCCCCATGCCGATATTGCATCCGCGTTCTCTTCGATTGGCGCCAGCGCTTCCAACTTCTTTAAGGGTGCGCTTGCAAAGGGCAGGAAATTTGTCGACGATTTCGAGGGGAAGCGCGCTGCCGCACGCGAGGCTGCCGAGCAGGAGGCTATCGCTCAGCAGCAGGCAGCCGAGGCGGCACGTGAGCGCGCGGCGCAAGAGTTCGAGCAGAACGAGGCTATGCAGTCCGTGCCTGTCGACGCCGCCGAAGCTACGACGTCCTTTGAGGCTCAGCAGCACGTCGATAGCACCATGTCGTTTGATGCCGCGCAGTTCGATTCCACGATAACGTTTGAAAAGCAAGGCACCGCGATTGCCGAGCCCCTTCCTGTTTCCGATGAGCAGGGCGACGCGGCAGACGATGACGAGCCTATTTATGCTGCCGAAATCCAAGATGTCGCCGGGCACGAGCCCGTCGAGGTCAACTGTGACGAAGAGCAATACGCGGCAGCCGATCAAGGTGATTCGACCGAGGTCGAGCAGGAGGAAGTGCCTGCGGTTTCCGGGGCTCCCGAGACAGATGAGTCGAGGCCTTACTCCACGCAGATTTTCACCATGCCGACCCCGAGTGGTTCCGGTGCCACGGTTGCCGATGTTGCTCCCACCCAGGACGAAACGGTCGATTCCCTTATGGCCCAGATTTCCTCCCAGGCATCACCGCGTCCGCAGGTGAATGTTCCCGATCCGGCGTCGGCTCCGTCGCCTGCACCTTCCTCGTCTCCGCTGGCTTCGGTCCCCGATCCGTCGCTGCCGTCGATGAAGCAGGCAAACGTTGCGTCTCGCACGTCGCTGTTCGACCTTCCCGACCCCTCCGCACAGGTCAACGACCCCTTTGCTACCGCTCAGGGCCCCGAACCAACATCGGCACCCGTTGCGCCTCCTAGGCCCGTTGCGTCGGGCGCTCAGCCGATCGAGACCATTTCGGCTCCCGCCCCGGCGGCGCCCAAGTCTCGCAAGCGCGGCCTGGGCGGCCTGTTCGGTCGTAAAAAGAAAAACGAACAGGACAGCATGAGTGATTGGCTGGGCGTCGAAGACGATTACGATGCCAAGAAGTCCGGTCGCGGCATCGGTTCGTGGGATAATTTCGAGGACGATAACGATGGCTGGAAGGGCGGCGCTACGTCTTCCGACGGCGCTTCTTCCGAAGATATGCTCTCGGCTGTCGCCTCTATGGGCGACGATGAGCTGCTCGGTCACGATATCTGGTTTGTGGCAACGGGCGCCTCGGATTGTGATGGCGCCGGTATGAAGGCCTTCTTGGCTTCGCATCGCGATAAGCTCCGCGGCGTCTTCTTCATCAATCTTGAATCCGTCGGCGCCGGTAGGCTTTCGGTGGTGACGGTTGAGGGCGAACAGCAGCTGCTCAAGGGCGATCGCCGCATCATGAACCTGGTCAGCAAGGTGTGCAAGTCGTTCCATGTCGATTGTGGCGCGCTCGAGATGCCCTATGCCAAGACCGATGCCTACGCCGCCCTCGAGGCGAGCCGCCGAGCCCTCACCATCGCCGGCGTGGACGGCACGCGTCTGGCTTGCGCTCGTACCGAGGACGACCTGCCCCACAATGTCAACCCGACGAACATTGCCACGGTATCCGAGGTCGTGACCGAGGTTATCCGCCGTTCGTAGACGGAGCTCTAAGGAGTCAACGTGTTTTCGTATATTAAGCGCCATTGGCCTGTCTACGTGATTTTGACCTTGATTGCCATTGCGTTAGGGTTTGGAGCTGCCTACATCGTGGGCGCGAAGGGCTCGACCCCCGCCTCCGCAATCAGCGAAGAGGTGGAGCAAGAACAGAGCACGGGTGCCGATGGGATTCCTGAGTCCGAGCAAGCAATCGTTGATGGTGGATCTTCGTCTGCAGAGTAGATGCGGCGATTTAAATGATTGAAAGCGGGCGAGCCGGGGGACTGGCTCGCCCGCTTTTTCATCGCTCTAGCGCTTCTTTGGGATTGACCTAAGGCGAGCGAACCATAGGGCTGCGGCACCCGAGGTCAGGAGCGCGGTGATGCAAGCGGCGATGGGAGCTGATCCTGTTGCCGGTAGGTCCTGCGGTAGGGTACAGCGTTGAATGACACTGTCCTCGTCATGTGACTCAAGTTTATCGCCGCCGCCGTTGCGGCAAAGATCGACGCGTGCGCTGTTGGTGAGTGCAGTTTGGGGTGTGTAAGCCGACGTTGCCTGCATGTGCACGACTGCGCCCCGAGCATCTGTGCCAAGGATTGCTTTGGCATCGTCAAGGTCGTCGTGCTCATCTTTGAGATCATCACGGGTCCAAGAATCCGTATCGCTTCGAGTCGTAAAGTCGGCGGCTACCGCACCGTATTCAATGCGAATGCCCGTCACGACGGTATTGGATGCAAGGTCGAGTTCTTTCGCCTCGAGTGTGGCGGATTCCGTGGTCGAGACATCCGCCTTCCAGAGGTGCCAGCCGTCGTAATCGACGAGGCGGCAATCTTCACCCAGACTCTCTTTTACTTCGTCGGACTCAAGCCAAGGATTTTCGTGCCCATCGCCAAGAGTCGCGTTTGCCGGCTCATCGACGTCTGTCGAGCCCAACGGCGTCGTGCGATACCACACGTTGCACAGACCGTTGAGGTCGCCGATGGCGACGGGGGTTTCGATTGAGACGAATCTCGCCGTGCCGTCTTTGGCGCACTCAAGATCATCGGTAATTGTGAACTCATCAACCCAAGTAGCGGAATCGTTTCGAGCATCGATGGTATAGGAGAAAAGCCCATCCGTATTGGTTTGCATCGCGGCGCGGTTTTTTCCATCGCCGTTAGCCAACAGACCCTTCCCGATAGGTTGGACAAGTTCCTGACGCTTGTCGACCTGTCCTTTGATCTCGATGGGCGCATCCTTCATCGCGACGGATTGGACTTCTCCCGTATCCTTTATTTCAAACGTTATCTCCTCGGCAAGGTCATAGGTCCGCGGAGACATCGTTTCGCGCAACGAGTAGGTGCCGGGTGCAAGATGTTCGATGCGGTGCGGCTTGTCGGATGAGGTCCAGGAGTCTATTTCGGTTTTATCGGGACCATATAAGGTGAGCTGTGCGCCTTTCACTTCCTGCTCTCCGCTTGCATCGACCTTGGAGATATCAACCTTGGTGTAATCGTCGGATACGTTAAGCCGTGCTTCCACAACGGGTGTTTTCTGGTCGGCATAGGTAAGGTCGACGATATGGTGCGTCCGGTCGAGTAAGAAGCCGGTCGGCGCTTGAGTCTCGACAACCTCGTAGCGTGCGGTGCCAGATCCCAGCGGGAGGTCGTCCGCGCGTGCTTCTCCAGTTTCATCCGTCGTGACGGTAGCGACAGTCTCACCGTCGAGCGCGGCAATGCTACCGTCGGGGCGCACGATATCACCTGAGGCACGGATCTCAAAGGTGGCGCCCGCGAGGCTGCTGCCGTCTACGGCATCGGTTTTAACGATCCTGATGTTTCCGGTCGCGGCGTGGTTATAATACGAGACGATTGCAACGGGCGTTAGGTTTATATCGGCGGGTATGTTTACCTCGATCTCTCCGCCGACAAGATAGGGCTCTTTGGCCGAGGTTTCGCGTACATAATAGGTGCCCGGCATGAGCGATTCGGGCAGTGTGACGGTGCCGGTCGCGTCAGTCGTAAAGGTGTCCATTACGTTATATGCTGGATACCAGCATGTTTGTGAGACAGGTTTGTGATTGCTGTCGAGGAGTTGGAAGGTGAATCCGGCTAGGGGAACAGAGGCGCCTGTTTGGGCATCGCGTTTTACAATCTGGAGATGCGTCGACAGGGCGTGGTTGTCCACGATATATTGAAGCTCGGCGCCGTCGGAAATCTGATTGGCCTCGACGGTCCATTCCCCCGCACGTTTAAAACCCTCGGGGACGGTTTCCGGAACCTCACGAACCGTGTAGCCGGCGCGGTCGTATGGGACGGCTCCGTGGACACCGGCTGGTCGCTTGCCTGTGCCGAACCATGCTTCGGGCTGGTCTTTGGTGGAGGCAAAGCCATAGATGTTTGTAGTCAGTGTGCCAACAACCTGCTGAGAGCTGTTACTGACAACCTCAAAGACAACATCTCCTGCCGGCTGCTCCAGGCCGGATTGATCGCTATTGCCGTAGTCCTTGAATTTGGAAATCTCAAGGTCAAACGCAATGGGGATATTGGAAACGCGAGATTCGATCTCGACCACGCCTGAATCGCCGAGTTGGTCGGCTCCAACGGTGTAAGACCAACTGTCACCCGAGGGCAAATAGCCCTCGGGCGCCTTCGATTCATAGATGGTAAAGGTTCCCAGGGGGACATCGGTGAGGGTAGCTCGACCGCTTTCATCGGTCCTGAGAGTTTGTGTCCATCCAGGGGTTGATTGCGATACGCACACGAATTCTGCTCCTGCGAGCGAAGCTCCAACTTGGGGGCCTGCATTCGTTGCGGCGTCGAGCTTTACAATGCGCAAGGTAATGGTGCCGGGTTGTTCATCAATGGTGACGTATCCGCCGTTATCCGTCGTGGTAAAGGCAATGCGATCGTGCAGGGGGATATAACCAGCTGGCGCTGTTGTCTCAACTAGGTAGTATGCCGTGTTGGGCAGAAGTGCTGCCTGCGCTTGACCGTTGCTGTCCATCTGGATGGTGCCGACACGCGCGCCGCTGGCGCTCTCAAAAACATCGAATGTTGCCCCGGTAAACTGATAGGTATTGTTTCCGCTGGTAATAACAGTGTTCGCAGACTGCTTTTGGAAGGAAACAGAGACCGCCGGCAGTACATAGAGCATGTCTTGACGTCTGCTGCCGCCCGATACGGTTCCTAGATAGCGTCGCGCGCGGTGCGGAGCGGCTTTGATGCTTCCTGATTTTGCGCTGTCGTGGAGCCACCGCGCAGCCGCCACGACTTCATCGTCGGCGGTAAAGTGCCCGCTCTTGGTTTTGCCCTGAGCGGTCGTGTAGGAGTAGGTGCCGTCGACATGGGTAGTGCCGTTGAGCATCCATACGGCAAGCTGGGTGGCGGCGCGGGCGCGATCGGGTGAAAGATGGTAACCGCCAAACGACGTGGCGGTAGGATATCCGTGACAAACGATTGCTGCGAACTCGTCGTCGAGCCACACCCAGCCTTGATCAAAGTTGAGCCATGGGCCGCCCGGCTTGGTGGGGCCGGGACGCTCCTGGTTCATGCAGTAGGCAATCGAGGCGTCTTGAGCTTCATACTTGCCGATAAAGAAGGGCCCACAATCATCGCTGATAGTGCGGAAGCCGAGCTGGTCGTAGCCATCGACGGCAAATGCGGCTCCCGGTGCCAGGCAGCCGAAAAGCAGGAAGAGGAGCAGGAGCAGCGGACCTGTTGCGATTGCGCTGTGGACAGAGTGCGTGGGTGCGTTGGACATGGCTGCTCCTTATCCCTCGTGCGCCGCACGGGGAGGCTGCGACGCGTAGGATGAGGCTACCCCCGAGGTTCATGCGGGTAAGTACCGGAGCCTGACCAAAAGCTTGCCCAATTCCTGACAAATTGAGCTCAAATACAACAATCAAGCAAAAGCGCAGGTAGAAGATAAGGTGAACAGGAAGTCAAAGGTCCTCGTTTCCACAATTGACGCGATTTTCAAACGAATCTCCACAGCTAAAACAAGCATCGCCACCCTTGTATCGAACAAGACAACCGCGTTATACTATCCCCTACATATGCGGGCATCGCCAAGTGGTAAGGCATCAGCTTCCCAAGCTGACACTCGCGGGTTCGAGTCCCGTTGCCCGCTCCATTCGAATTTCAGGCACGGTAACGTTTCGTTACTGTGCCTTTTTCAATAAAGTGCCGGGACTCGAACCCGACAGGGTGCGAGCGTTAAATAAACGCGAAGCGTTTATAGCGAGCAGGCAAGGTCGCCGATAGGCGACCGTAGCCGGTGCGGATTTGCGAAGCAAATACGCGGACGTCCCGTTGCCCGCTCCATCGAGCGCGGGAGACCTTGGGACGGCCAATTCAACAAAGTCTTCCCCATCGTCTCCGTGAATCCGAGGAGATCGATCGCAGCCGGTGCGGATTTGCGAAGCAAATACGCGGATGTCCCCATGCCCGCTCCAATTCCAAAATGTTAGGTTAATGCCTGCTGCCCATACTCGCACCCGCGCACGGTACAATGGTTGAGTTACGACCAACGTGCCAATAACCAAAAAGGAGCCGCTATGATCGATCGCTATACCCGCCCGGAGATGGGACATATTTTCTCCCTCGAGAACAAGTATGCCATTTGGCAGGAGATCGAGGTTCTGGCCTGCGAGGCCCAGGCGGAGCTCGGCAAGATCGGCATTTCTAAAGACGAAGCCCAGTGGATCCGCGACCATGCCAACTTTGAGAAGGCGAAGGTCGATGAGATCGAGGAGGTCACGCGCCACGATGTCATCGCCTTCCTGACCAACATGAAGGAATATATCGACGCCGATGTTCCCGAGGGCGAGCCCAAGCCTAGTCGCTGGGTTCACTACGGTATGACCAGCTCCGACCTGGGTGATACTGCTCTGTGCTATCAGCTTACTCAGGCGTGTGACCTGATTATCGAGGACGTCAAGAAGCTCGGCGTGATCTGCAAGCGCCGCGCCTTCGAGGAGCGCAATACGCTCTGCGCCGGACGCACCCATGGCATCCATGCCGAGCCGATGACCTTCGGCATGAAGTTTGGCTCTTGGGCATGGGAACTCAAGCGCGACCTTGATCGTCTTGAGGATGCTCGCAAGAACGTTGCCTTCGGTGCCATCTCCGGTGCCGTCGGCACCTACAGCTCCATCGAGCCGTTCGTCGAGGAGTACGTCTGTGAGCACCTGGGTCTGGTTCACGACCCGCTGTCCACGCAGGTCATCAGCCGCGATCACCACGCCTATCTTGCCGGCGTGCTTGCCACTACAGCGGCCACCTGCGAGCGCATCGCGACCGAGGTCCGCAACCTGCAGAAGACCGATACACTCGAGGCCGAGGAGCCCTTCCGCAAGGGCCAAAAGGGCAGCTCCGCCATGCCGCACAAGCGCAACCCCATCACCATGGAGAAGGTCTGCGGTCTGTCGCGCGTCGTGAAGTCCAACGCCCAGGTCGCCTTCGACAACGTCGCCCTGTGGCACGAGCGCGACATTTCGCACTCTTCCGCCGAGCGTGTCGCCCAGGCCGATAGCTTCATCGCGCTTGACCATATGTTCCAGTGCCTCATTCGCGTTATCGACGGCCTGCAGCTGTATCCGGCCCGCATGATGGCCAATCTCAACAAGACCCGCGGCCTCATCTTCTCCTCCAAGGTCCTGCTTGCCCTCGTCGATACGGGTATCACCCGCGAGGATGCGTACGCCATTGTGCAGGAGAACGCCATGGCCACCTGGCACGAGGTGCAGGATTGTGTCTCTGGCCCCACCTTTAAGGAGCGTCTCGAGGCCGATCCGCGCTGCACCGTCAGCCAGGAGAAGCTCGACGAGATTTTTGATCCGTGGGACTTCCTCACCCGCATCGATACGGTCTTCGATCGCCTGGAGCAGCTGAGCTTCGAGTAGGGTTAACCTAATTCGACCGCTTGCGGATGCATTTCAACCTTTGGCGCCTTGCCCGTCTTGGGCGAGGCGCTTTTTTTACTGTCGCATATGCGCCCGGGTAATAAAATGAACTCCGACTGCTGTTTCGATGAAAGGGGGCACGTGCCCAGACGCATCAAGCGGGCCACCATCGTCTCGTTTACGCTCATACTCCTTGTTGCCGTCTGTGCGGGCGCCCTGACGTATACCGTTCGAAGCAGTTCTTCCTCCTCGAATGAAGCCGATAGAGATCTCCCGGTGCTCAAAATCGGCGTTACGGATAACGACCCCTATGTGTATGTCGATACCACGGGCGATTACGCCGGTATCGATATCGACATCGCCCGCGAGGCCTGCAAGCGTGCGGGGCTCAAGCCACAGTTTGTCGATATTGACTGGAACGATCGCGACCGGCTGCTCAAAAACGGTGATATCGATTGCCTGTGGTGTGACTATTCTCCCTGTTATCGCGAGGATAAGTATTACTGGACCGAGCCGTATCTAACCGTGACGGTCTCGGTTGCCGCCAAGAAAACGAGTGGCATCAAGTCCTTGGCACATCTCGATGGAAGTAAGACCATTGCGGTGATTGCGGGTTCGGTGAGTGAACGCCGATTGCTTGCGGGGGATTTGGGGGTCTCGTCGGACGTTCAAATCAAATCATATGGCTCTGCCGAACTCTGCAAAGCCGCTCTAGTCAAAGGGTACGTTGACTGCTGGATGGCGGATGTCCAGTCGCTTGACCGACTCGTTGCTCAGTATCCCGGCGTTTACCGTGTGTTTGCCGACAATGTTATGACGGTTGACCTGGGCGTCGCGTTTGATGACAGCTATGAAGGATCGGTCGTAAAGGATCTCAATACCGCGCTGTTCGACATGGATCGAGATGGCACGATTGACCGTATTGTGGGCAATTACAAGACAGGAGCGACGACGGGCGGGCAAGGAGGAAATTCATGACAACTGATGAGCACCGCTTGAGTCGAAAGACTCTGAACGTCATAGCTGCCAGCGTTATTGTCAGCGCCGTCTTGTTAGGCCTGTTGTATACGGTTGGAACCCATCGCTGCCTCGAAAAAACGCTTGGGTTTGGCCAAGAAACCATGGTGTTTTTGGAGAACGCTTGCGAAAAATATGACCGCTACGAACAGGGGAGAAAAACCGAGGCGACGCACGATTTGCTCGCCGCGGTCGAATCGTTTGTGACGTTCCTGTCCTCTGATCGCGTTGAGGTTAACGACGATCTTATCGAGCAATTTGTCCATGCCGAGAACCTTTCGGGGCTGATGGTCATGGACTCCGATGGCCATATGGCTGCCCACTACGACATCGATGGTCGCGATCCGCTCATGTTGTGGCGAGATGAGTTGGCCTGTTCGCCGGTCGCATCGATGTATCAAGGTTCCAAAGTGACCTACTCAACTGTCGATGAGCGCCGTGGTGTCGTTTTTGCCGTCTGTGCTGTTCCGTATGGCGGCGGCGTTGCCCTGGCATACCGCTCACTTGTTTCCGATACGGCGGACGACTATTCATATGCCATAGCCGACGTGCTTTCGAACAGTACCTTCCACCAGGGTCCCACGGTGCTTGTTATGGAGGATGCGGAGATTGTCTCATCCAACAGTGCCGATGCTGACGTGTCGCTCGCCCGACTCCTCACCAGCGTAGGAGTTGAGTGGAAAGACGACGGCCTGACGCGCATCGAATATCGAGGAGACGAATGGTATGCCGTGCGTGCGGCATATAAGGACTACCGCCTGTTTGCGCTATATCCCAAATCTGAGGTCATGTCTGACAGGATTTCATTTGTCGCCGTCGGCGTCTTGGTGTGTCTTGCGTTTTGGGTTGTGGTGCTGTTGGCTCGAAATATCGTTGACCACCGCAATTTGGTCGAAAAGGATAAACAGCTCGGCATTATCAATGCCATAAGCGCCATCTACGATTCGACCTTTCTTTTGCATCTCGACACCCTCGAGATCGAGGGGATCAATATGTCGCCGGCGATAGCGAAGATATTTGCCGAGCACAGCGAGGCATATGACTTTATGGACACGGTCTGCCGGGATATCGTGAGCCCCGAAAGCCGCGAAGCGGTTGTGGGACTCGTAGATATAAGTTCGCTTCGTGAACGTATGGAGGGCGTACCGTACTTGGCTGCCGAGGTGCGAGATTGTCGAGGCGCTTGGTACTCGCTACAGGTTGTCCCCCAGCATCGCGATGAGCAAGGCCGGCTGGAGTCGGTCGTCGTGGCGACGCACAACATATCGATGGTCAAGCATGCCGAGGAGCTGTCATATCAAGACAAACTGACGGGGCTTCGCAACCGCAACTATCTTGAATCGCGCGGAGATAGCCTGGTAAACGAGGACTTGCCCGTGAGCGTGATTATGTTGGACTGCAATTATCTCAAGCGGACCAACGACATCTATGGTCACGAGATGGGGGATGAACTGCTGCGACGGACGGCGTCCGTGCTGCGGCGGGTGGCTGGTGCGGATTATCTGCCGATGCGCCTTGGCGGCGACGAGTTTTTGCTGGTTTGCCCCCATACTGACAACGAGTCTGCGCTCGGGCTGGAACAGGATCTTCGTCTCGGTCTTGCCGCGGTAAGCGATGAGGCCCTGACGGTCAGCGCATCGATTGGCGTGGCGACCGTCGAGACGGCTGGAAATACGCTGGCCGATGTATATCGTGTCGCCGACCACAATATGTATCGGGAGAAGCGCACGGTCCACGCACAGGGTGCGGACTGCTAATCTTGCCCCCGCGAGTCCATGCATCGTAGGATGTTGAATCGGTGCTTGCGATAATAAGTCGGCCCAGGCGGGGATAATAGACGTCTCGAATAACATTCTGAGAGGGGATCGCATGATTTCGTTTGATTACAAGCCGCAGGGTGTATGCTCTCGCAATATTCACCTCAATCTCTCTGACGATGGCAGCAAGGTGCTGGGCGTTGAGTTTACCGGCGGCTGTGACGGCAATCTCAAGGCAATCTCCAAGTTAGTCGAGGGTGCTCCTGCCGATCGCGTAATCGAGGTTCTCGCCGGTAATACCTGCGGTATGAAAAAGACCTCTTGCGCCGATCAGCTTACGCGCGCTATCGAGGCCGCTCGCGCCGAGATCGCCTAATGAGTATCGCCGACCAGATCAAGAACGGAATATCGCGCCGCGGCTTTGTGCTCGGAGGGGCTGCCGCGGGCGCTGCCACGGTGCTTGCCGGATGCTCAAAGAAAACGGGTACCAGCGATGACGCCGCTGGCGAGCCACAGGTTATCAAGGACGATTCGAAGATTGTCTCGATCACTGATGAGTACGAAGCTGTCGATATCGATCTTGAGCCCGCGGCCTCGTGGACGCTGCCGCTGGGCACGCTGCTGTACTACT
Organism: uncultured Collinsella sp.; assembly: GCA_900543015.1. Taxonomy (GTDB): domain Bacteria; phylum Actinomycetota; class Coriobacteriia; order Coriobacteriales; family Coriobacteriaceae; genus Collinsella. The sequence goes on along the minus strand of UQPJ01000033.1, from coordinate 7,968 downwards.
GCGATGGCGACTACGCCGCCGCGATGATGGCGCCTGCTTCTGCCCTGCATGCCAATACGCTTGGTGTGCTCAACCTGGGCGATGGCTCGCTTACCACATTAATCGAGGATCCTATCGAGGGCACGGGATATGCTTTTTACGATGTCCGTGCCGGCGATGGCGTGTTTGCGTGGGTTGAGATGAACTTTGCCAACTCATCGTGGAAGCTCTACGCTCAAAATCTGTCGGGCGCTTCGCTCTCTGGCGACGTGGCTGAGCTCGATCGAGGTGGCAAGGACTATGATCCGCCCCTGTTTACGGCGTTCGGGTCATCGGTCATCTGGTATAAAATGCCTTCGGCAGGCGGCAATAAAACGAGTAGTGATTCGTTTTGCTATCGTCGCTCGCTTGATGAATCCAAGGCCGAGGTAGTTTGGAAATCGATGGGCCGTTTTGCATCGGCCCCGCGCGCGAGTGACGGCATTTTGACCATCTCGCCGCGTGTCCGCAACGACGAAGGCGTCTACTACGGCATAACGGCAATCGATCTGACCGATGGCAACAACACCAAACGTGCCCAGCTAGTCCTTCCCTCGTCAGTCTCGCCTTTCGAGGCCGTATATATGGGCGATACCTTCGTGTTTTCTATCGAGGCGACCTATAGTGGCGTGGGCAGCCTGGGCAACATGGGCACGTATATCGGTAATGAGGGAGGGCCATACCTCTTTCTGTCCCGCGAGCCGCTCGCATGTGCTGCCGGCAAGAAGAATAAATATCTCGTTAAGGTACAGGCATCGCATTTTCTCATCGACACCTCTGCCAAGACCTATGGCTCGCTGTTGTCGCCCGACCGCGCTTTGGAATATGGCGATTATCCAGCTACGGCGGGAAAATCGGACTCATTTCTTACGTACGCCACGGTGCGCAACAGCCAGGGTATACCCGAGACGGTCACCGCACGCCTATTCTCTCTTTAAGCTTAGAGGGGTTAAAAAGGCGCCAACAGGGGAATAAACGCGTTGTAATTGTGAGTACCGCCCGCCGAGCTGCCGCGTCATAGTGGCATCCGGCGGGCTCAGGTGCGTTAAAATGGGCTTGTTCTTAGCTGATTGAGACAGGGGGGGGCCGTGTTATGGCTTCAGATGCAAAAAAGATTCTGCTGGTCGAGGATGAGAAGGCAATCCGTGACGCCGTCGCTGCCTATCTCGAGCGCGAAGGCTACTGGGTTGTGGGTGTCGGCGACGGCCAGTCCGCGATCGAGGAGTTCGAGAAGCATCAGTTTGACCTGGTCGTGCTTGACCTTATGCTCCCCAAGATCCCCGGCGAGCGCGTTTGCCGCACCATTCGCGATACCTCGGATGTCCCCATCATCATGCTGACTGCCAAGGGCGAGATCGAGGACCGTATTATCGGTCTTGAGCTCGGCGCCGACGACTATCTGATTAAGCCGTTCTCGCCGCGCGAGCTTGTCGCGCGCGTACGCGCCTTGTTCCGCCGTGCCCATCAGGCCGACGAGCCAGCCGTCGAGGTACTCGACTTCGGCGATCTGGTCATCGATATCTCGGGCCACAAGATTTTGGTCGAGGGCAAGGAAGTCGACCTGACGGCTTCCGAGTTTAAGCTGCTCACCACGCTTGCCCGTCACCCCGGTCGCGTCTACAACCGCATGGAGCTGGTCGAGAAGGTGCTCGGCTACGACTTTGAGGGCTATGAGCGCACCATCGATAGCCACGTGAAGAACCTTCGCGCCAAGCTGGGCGATGATCCGAAGAAGCCCAAGTGGCTCTACACCGTCCACGGTGTCGGCTATCGCTTCGAGGCTCCGGCCAAGACCGATAAGTCGGACGAGAAATAGGGAAATCACATATGACACCTGCGCGCTTTGAAATCGGGCAAAAGCATAAGCAGGAGAACGAGGCGGGTTCCAAGGCTAGTTGGAACACGCCTCGTTCCGATTCACGGCCAACGATGAGCTATCCCTCGCGCATGGCCCTGGCTTTTGCCCTGACATCGCTCATGACGGTACTGGTGCTGGTGGGCGTTGTCTCCGTTGTGTGGGGCACGGTTTTTACGGATTACACGCGCTCCAATATTGTCGAAATCGCCAATTCCGCAGCCGAAAAGCTTGCGACGTCGTACGAGGAAAACGGCAATTGGACCGCGGGGGAGTTGCGTGCGGTCGCGACATCGAGCTTGGTGTCCGACGATCTTGGCATGCAGGTTGTCAATAAAAAGGGCGTCATCGTCTACGACGACTCGTGGCCCTCGGCAAGCGCTACTGCCGATGTGCGCGAGAGCGAATCGGCGTCGAGCAGCTCGAGCGGTAAAAAAGCATCGCATAGCCCGGTCTCGTCTGCTCCAACCGACTCCGATAGCGTTGCTAACGTCGAGATTGTAACGTCTTCCGGCGAACATGTCGGACAGGTAAAGCTGTGGGCCATCGGCTCCGACGCTCTGCTCACCAAGGCGGACTCTGCGTTTAGGGAGAAGACCTTTAACGCCATGGCCCTCGCCGCAGTTGTTGCAATCTGCATTTCGGTCGTTATCGGATCGCTCGTGTCGCGCATGCTCACCAAGCCGATTCATCGTATTACCAGTACCGCAAAGCAAATCCGTGACGGCGACCTGTCGGCTCGCACGGGACTGCGCGGTGATGACGAGATCGATCAGCTGGGTGAGACCTTCGATGAGATGGCCACTTCGCTCGAGAAGGATATGAAACACGAGAAGCGCCTGACCTCAGACGTTGCACACGAGCTTCGTACGCCGCTTATGGCCATGCTCGCAACGGTCGAGGCCATGCAGGATGGCGTGTATCCCACCGACGATGAGCATTTGGAGACCGTTGCTTCCGAGACGCGTCGCCTGGCTCGTCTGGTGCAGCAGATGCTCGATCTATCGCGCATGGAAAACAGCACGGCTCCGCTCAACCTTGAGCCGGTGGACATGGTTCCTTTCGTGCGTTCCATCGTCAATGCCCAGGAGCGCCTGTTTGTCGACCGCGATCTGCGCTTGCGCTTTGCTGACGAGACCCAAGGTCACGACGATGTCGTCGAAGCCGATCCCGACATGATCACACAATGCGTCATCAATCTCATGAGCAACGCCATGCGCTACACCCCCGAGGGCGGTTGGGTCGTGGTGTCGGTGCTCAGTGACCGCAAACACGTCAGCATCGCCGTTTCTGATACCGGCATCGGTATTGCCAAGGATGACTTGTCGCGCATCTTCGGCCGTTTTTGGCGCGCCGATGCCAGCCGTGCCCGTGAGGCGGGCGGTCTGGGCGTGGGCCTCGCCGTGACTAAACAGATCGTCGAGCGCCATCACGGCTACATATCCGTGGAGTCGGAGCTTGGAAAGGGTACGACTTTTACAATTCATCTGCCTCGCGAGCACACGGCGGACGCGGCATCTACTACAATGGAGCACTAGCTTTTCGCTATTCGGTGAAGGAGGGGTTTCGTCCCTGCCGCTCCGAGTTTGCGAAAACGTGCGGGAAAGAACCCGCATTACTGTCGTATTTTGGTAAGGAGTGACTCACGTGACAACGATGGAGCGTCGTCCGGATTCCCGTGGCAAGGTTCGTGATATCTACGATGCCGGTGAAAACCTGCTGATGGTCGCCACCGACCGCATTTCTGCGTTCGACTTCATTCTTCCCGACGAGATTCCGTTTAAGGGAGAGGTGCTCAACCGCATCTCGGCATTCTGGTTCGATAAGTTTGCCGACATCGTTCCCAACCACCTCGTTTCCATCGACCCGGCGGATTTCCCTGAGGAGTTTGCTGAGTATCGTGACTACCTCGCCGGCCGCGCCATGCTGGTTAAGAAGGCCCAGACGATTCCTATCGAGTGCATCGTCCGCGGCTATCTGACCGGTTCGGGCAAGAAGACCTACGACGAGAACGGCACCGTCTGCGGCATCCAGCTGCCTGAGGGCCTGACCGAGGCTTCCAAGCTTCCTGAGCCGCTGTTCACGCCGTCCACGAAGGCCGAGATCGGTGACCACGACGAGAACATCTCGTTCGAGCGTTGCTGCGAGATCGTGGGCGAGGACATCGCCACGCAGATTCGCGACCTTTCCCTCAAGATCTACAAGGCCGCTGCCGAGTACGCCGCGACCCGTGGCATCATCATTGCCGACACCAAGTTCGAGTTTGGTGTCATCGATGGCAAGGTCACGCTGATCGACGAGTGCCTCACGCCCGATTCCAGCCGTTTCTGGCCTGCTGCCAGCTACGAGGAGGGCAAGATCCAGCCCAGCTACGACAAACAATTCGTCCGCAATTGGCTCAAGGCCAACTGGGATATGACGGGGGAGACCCCGCACCTGCCCGCCGAGGTCATCGATGGCACGTCCGAGCGCTATCGCGAGGCCTTCCAGATCATCACGGGCTCCCAGTTCACAAGCATGAAGGAGAACGCATAAGTGAGTACCCGTAGCGCCACGAACAAGCGCACGCAATCCCACGAGGTTACCGGGGTTGCGCGCAAGTCCGCCGCATCTGCTAAGCCTGCCCGTCAGGCAGCGAGCTCTGTCCGCGTCGTGCCGGCTTCGTCTAAGGCACGCCGCAAAGAGCTCGAGAAGGGCGAGAACCTCGAGGGCCTCTCTAAAGAGGAGAAGCGCGCCCGCAAGGCTAAGCAGCGCGCCAAGGAGGACCGCATCTACACGGTGTCGAATATCCTTCTCAAGCAGGATGAGGACTACACCAAGCGCCGCCGTATTTGGTGGGCTGTGCTCGCTATCGGCATGGTGCTCGTCGTGGCAATCGGGGCTTCGCTCTACTTCGCTCCCGGCGGCACGGTGTCCAGTCCTGTTCAGATGGTCGGCATCGTTTTGTCCTATGTCATCATCCTGGGTGACTTTATCTACGACTTCGCTCGTATTCGTCCCTTGCGTAACATGTATCGCGCGCAGGCCGAGGGCATGTCCGAGAACAAGCTCAACGCTCTTATCGAGCGCGCAGCTGCCGAGGAGGACAAGAAGGACTCCAAGAAGAAGTAGCGTTTGCATGCATACTTATCGCTAAGATATAGGGCGCGTCGTTTTTGCGGCGCGCCTTTTTACTGTTCTATAGATAGATGGAGTGGCACATGATTCGAGCTGCCCTGACGGTCGAAGAGGCTCTGGAGGGCATGAAGGCCCTGGAGCCCAAGATTAAAAACTATGCGCGCTTGGTTGTCCGCAAGGGCGTAAACGTCAAGCCCGGCCAGGAGGTTGTCGTTCAGTCTCCGGTCGAGTGCGCATCCTTTGCCCGCGTGGTGGTCGCGGAGGCTTATGCCGCCGGCGCTGGCCACGTGACGGTCATTTGGGCCGATGATGCCGTGACGAGGCTCACGTACGAGCATGTCGATAAAAGCTATTTTGAGCAGACGCCCGAGTGGAAGCGCCTGCAGTTGGATTCCCTGGCCCAGGATGGCGCCTGCTTTATCTTTATCGAGGGGGCGGATCCTGCAGCCCTCAAGGGCATCGATCCAGCCAAGCCGGCCGCGGCATCCAAGGCGAGGAATACGCAGTGCAAAGCTTTCCGCCGTGGACTGGATTACAACATCAATCCGTGGTGCATCGCCGGCGCTCCGGTCGTGGCTTGGGCGCACGAGGTGTTCCCGGGAGACGCCGATGAGGTTGCAATCTATAAGCTATGGAATGCGATTCTGCACACCGCTCGTGCCGATGGCCAGGACCCGGAGAGCGACTGGGAGCTTCATGACGCGGCGTTCGAAAAGAACCTGCGTTTCCTGAACGACAATCGTTTTGACCGCCTGCATTACACCGCGGAAAATGGAACCGATCTGACGATTGGCATGACGAAGGGTCACGAGTGGGCCGGCGGCAAGGGCAAGACGCCCGATGGACACCCCTTCTTCCCCAACATTCCCACCGAGGAAGTCTTCACCTCGCCTGATCGTATGCGCGCCGACGGTATCGTGTACTCGGCCATGCCGCTCATTCACCACGGTAACAAGGTCGACGATTTTTGGATTAAGTTCGAGGCCGGCCGCGTAGCGGACTACGATGCCCGCGTGGGCAAGGCGACGCTTGCGAGCATCATTGACACCGATGAAGGTGCCGCTCATCTGGGTGAGGTCGCGCTTATCTCCAAGAACACGCCGATCCGTGAAAGTGGCGTTTTGTTCTATGACACGCTCTATGATGAGAACGCCAGCTGCCATCTCGCGCTAGGTGTCGGTTTCCCCGAATGTATCGAGGGTGGGTATGACATGTCCAAGGAAGAGCTCCTGGAGCATGGCGTTAACGTCTCGAGCACGCACGTCGATTTTATGATTGGCACGGACGACATCGATATTACGGGCATTACGCCTGATGGACGTGAAGTTGTGATTTTCCAGAACGGCCAATGGAGTTGGGAATAGTCCCAGACCGTGGTACAATGCCACCCGCGGGCCGTTAGCTCAGCTGGCAGAGCAGGGGACTTTTAATCCCAAGGTCCAGGGTTCGAACCCCTGACGGCCCACCATAGAATGGAAAAGCGACTGGCGGATGCCGGCCGCTTTTTTGTTGCCGCGACGCGGGTTCGAACCCGAAAGGGCGCGGAGCTGAGTAAACGCGTGAGCGTTTGCCAGTGCAGCGCGCGAGGCGCGAAGCGCCGCAGCGGCTGCCTGCAGAGCAGGCCGAACCTCTGACGGCCCACCCAAAGAAAGGAAAACGAAATGAAAACAGATAGATACGGAATTAGCGGCAGCACATTAAAGATAATAGCGGCCATTTCGATGGTTCTCGATCATGTAAGCAGGATCGTCCTGACCAATGGAATCATGACTCACGCATCGTACAGTCAGATATCAGACGAACAGTGGGCGATTCTAAGCGAGGCTTCGGATGTGCTTCATGTTCTTGGCAGAATTGCATTTCCCTTATTTTGCTTTTTGATAGTTGAGGGATTTTTGCATACTCATGACTTAAAGAGGTACCTGCGAAATATGCTTGTCTTCGCAATCATTGCGGAGCCCATATACGATTTCGTCCAAACCGGGCAACTATTTGACCTTCGGCAACAAAATGTTATGTGTGAGCTCCTGCTTTCCTTGGTCTTTTTGATTGTTCTGGAAAAGATACAAAGTCTTTCAAAACGGAAAAGATACATCGCAGAAACTGCTCTGATTGTTTTGACAGCACTGGCAGCTGAATACACTAAACTAGATGGCGGTGTGTATGGCATTATGCTTGTGGCTGCATTCTATTTATTCCACGACAGCAAGGCCAAGATGTTCTTTGCTGCAGTATGTGCAGTGCTCCTTTCGTCATGCCATATAGTTGGCGGCGGATTTGAGTTTGCTACAGCTAATGTATTTAATCCTGATGTTGCTGCCGCGGTCGTTTCGTTGCTGCTTATCAATCTTTATAATGGTAAGCGAGGGCTGAAGCTCAAATATTTCTTCTACATTTTCTATCCGGCACATCTTGCTCTGCTTTATGGTGTCTCACTTATTGTTTTGAACTGTCTTTAAAAACTCTCAAACAAGTCTCTGAAAGCAGAACTAAATTGACCCTAAGACTGCTTGTGAATTTCCGGAAGACCTGTGAGATACGAGGATAGACAACGAGGGCTGTAGAAAGATGCTTCGAAAGCATGAATGGCAGCGAGAAAATGAGTTCGGAAGAACCCCTCTGGATGCTCCAGCATAGAATAGAAAGCGATCGGCTCCGGCTGGTCGCTTTTTTGTTGCCGCGCCACGGGTTCGAACCCGAACTTCTCTATATATAAGAACGCTTGGCGAACAAAACCTGCCTTTTACCGACGGGAAACAAATAGCTGATGCTTTTGGAGTAAAGTGGCGCTCCAGAGATGACCGATGCCTTAACACCTATAAACCAGCTGGTCATCGCCAATATCAGAAGCCAATGCTTCAGTTTTAACCTCAGTGATGCGACTGAGGGAGCTATTCATTTGTGAACAAAATATGGAGTGCGCGATTCCCGCCCCCGTCGCCCCTCCGGTCTGGCAATATATCTCCTTGCCGCGCGGC
>UQPJ01000032.1:0-23629 GCA_900543015.1 uncultured Collinsella sp. | reverse complement strand
TCCAGCCATAAAAAAGCCTCCCATTTCTTGTGTCCAAGAAATGGGAGGCAGTTCACACTTCGTGCGGCGGGGGTTCTTTCGTCCTGCGGAATGCGCTGGGAAGTTACCCCATGCGGCCAGCTGCGGGATCTTAGTCGCGTTGGAACAAGCAACCCAACATATATATCTGAATATGGATGGGAGGGGCGCTTTGTTTTTGGGTGCCCTTACAAGAAAACGTGACTTGGGGAAGGGATGGGCGCTTTGCTGGGATGGCGCTTTGGGATGGGGGCTTACTTAGCTGAAGAGGGGCTGTATGGCTGATAGGTAGTCTTTGGCTACTTCGGCCCTATCTGCTTGGAAGTTGTGCCAGGCCCACCATTGGACCATTCCTACGAAGCTTGAGGCTATGTGGTGTAGTAGGAAGCTTCGGTCCATGGTGGCGGCGGGGCCGTTTGGGTCGGTGGGGACGGTTTCGGCTGCTCGTGACATGATGGTCTTGCGTAAGCAGTCGGCGAAGACGCGTGAGCCGGCGCCGGCTACGAGGGCTCGTACGCCCTGGCGGCGTTCCCAGAGGTTGTTGAGGATATGCTCGACTTGTACGAGCGGATCATCGAGCGGTGTGCCATCGTCGTCGAGGGCGTGGGTGCAGATGTCGCTCACGAGTTCGGACAGTAGGTCATCTTTGCTCTTGAAGAGGCCATAGAACGTGGCCCGACCCACATGGGCGCGAGCGATAATGTCGCCGACGGTGATCTTGCCGTAGTCCTCTTCGCGCAGCAGCTCGGAGAACGCCGCAACGATGGCAGCGCGGCTTTTTGCCTTGCGGGCATCCATGGCTATGCGTCCGCGTCAACGAGCAGGCAGCGGAGCGTGCCGGAGCAACCCTCGTAGGGGCGCTTGCCGGCGCCGTAGCCGACGGCCTCGATGCGGTAGCGGGCCGGCAGGTGCTCGGACGTGCGCAGTGCGGCGACGATGGCGGCGCCCGTGGGCGTCACAAGCTCGCCGGCGACTGGTGCGGGCGTGAGGGCGATATTGCCCGCTTGGCACAGGTTGACGACAGCGGGGACAGGAATGGGCATGAGGCCGTGGGCACAGTGGATGGTACCGTGACCCTCGGAGAGCGACTCGACCACGATGTCCTCAATACCCAGGTCATCGAGGCAGATGGCGACAGAGCAGACGTCGACGATGGAATCGACGGCGCCCACCTCGTGGAACATGACGGTCTCGGGCGTTTTGCCGTGAGCCTTGGCCTCGGCAGCGGCGAGTACGGAAAAAATGGCGAGGGCGCGACGCTTGGCGCCATCGCTTAACTGCGAGCCATCGATGATGGCGGTGACGTCTGCTAAAGAACGGTGGTGATGGTGGTGGGCGTGATGATGACCCTCGTGGTCGTGGTCATGCTCGTGGCAGTGCTCGTGTTCGTGCTCGCCATGATCATGATGGTCGTGGTCATGCTCGTGCGTGTGCTCGGCAGCTGCTTCGTTGCCGTAGAGCCAGACCATATCGTGATCGTGGTTCTCGAGCTCCTCTGCAAGCTGGACGTCGAAATCGCAGGCGTCGATGCCATGCTTGCTTACGCGTGTGACGGCGATCGTAAAGCCGTCGACCGGCAGCGTGGCGAGCTGCTCGCGCAGGTGCTCCTCGCTGGCGCCTAGGTCGAGCAGGGCCGCGACGGTCATATCGCCGCTGATGCCCGAGGTGCCGTCGATGATAAGCGTGTGCTGATGATTGGACATGGAATGCTCCTTAACGGGCGCAGGGCGTGCCGGCGCTCAGATGATTGATAAGACTTGCCTGGTAGGCGGCACCAAAGCCGTTGTCGATGTTGACGACCGAAACGCCGCTGGCGCAGGAGTTGAGCATGGCGAGCAGCGCGGCTACGCCACCAAAGCTCGCGCCGTAACCCACGCTGGTGGGAACGGCTATGACCGGACAGCTTACCAGGCCGCCGACAACGCTCGCCAGTGCGCCCTCCATGCCGGCAATGGCGATGACCACCTGCGCCTGAGCAAGTTCCTCGGCATGCGCGAGCAGGCGGTGCAGGCCGGCGACACCTACGTCGTAGAGGCGGTCGACCTCGTTGCCATAGAATTCGGCCGTCAACGCGGCTTCTTCGGCGACGGGTAAGTCGCTCGTGCCGGCGCAGGCGACAACGATGCGTCCGTTGCCGGTGGGGGAGGGCTTGCCGCCCACGAGGGCGAGCTGTGCGTCCGGGATATATCCCAGGTCGATGCCGTTGTCGAGGAGCTCCGAGGTACGGGTTGCCTTCTCGGCGTCCAGGCGCGTGACCAGGATGCGCTCCTGGCCGGCATCGCGCAGCGCTTTGATAATGGCGGCAATCTGCTCGGCGGTTTTACCGGCACCGTAGACAACCTCGCCGGCTCCCTGGCGCACCCCGCGCGAAAGATCGAGCTGCGCAAAACCCAGATCGGCGGTTGGCGCCGTCTGGATGCGCGTGAGGGCGACTTCCGGGGCGACTGCTCCGCCGGCAACATCGCTCAGCAATTGCTCAAGATCTCGCTTATCCATTTATGTTCCCTTCGACGGTGCAAAGTCTAGCACGTGAAAGGTAGTTTCCGAACATTAGAACAAAATCGTTCGGAAACTAGACATAGAGGAATTGATTCTGTTGTTAGACGGATTGGCTAGTCGCGCAGGATGATGTCCATGGCGAGCATCAGATTGCGCTCGTCGATGGCAAACGGGGCGGCCTCGCGCGTCTTGGGCTTGGCACAAAACGCGATGCCCGTGCCCGCGGCCTGAATCATGGGGATGTCGTTGGCACCGTCGCCGATCGCGACGGTGTGGGCCATATCGACGCCGCACTCAACTGCCCAGTCCAGCAGCTGGATGAGCTTGGACTCCTTGGTCACAATGTCGGCAGCCAACTTACCGGTGAGCTTGCCGTCCACGACCTCCAGACGATTGGCCAGGCAAAAGTCGATGGCCGCGGCGGCCACGATCTTATCGGCGACTTCGTGAAAGCCGCCACTCACGACGCCGACCTTCCAACCCTTGCTGTGTGCCGAGCGCACAAGCTCCAACGCGCCGGGGGTAAATGTCACGCGCTTAAAGGTGCGCTCGAACACGCTCTCGTCCAGGCCGGCGAGCAGCCTCACGCGCTCCTCGAGCGCCTGCTTAAAGTCAAGCTCGCCGCGCATGGCGCGTTCGGTGATCTGTGCCACCTGCTCGCCCACGCCGGCCTCTTCGCCCAACAGGTCGATGACCTCCTGGTTGATGAGCGTGGAGTCGATATCCATAACGATGAGGCGTGCAGTCATGGCGGGCCTTTCCGAGTGCAGTTGTATTGGGGCATATTGTCGCACGTGACGAGCGCGGGCGGGTGTCGCGGCGCGTCAATTGTTTCGTCTCCGTCAAGTCTTTGGGCAGGAGCCACTTTTTCGCGGCACATCGACGCGAGTGCGATAAGATAGAACGCCATGTCTGGCTGCGCGGTTTACGCAGGCTGGGCAAATCTGTACGACGCCGCCCGGAACGACACGGGGCGGCACAGATCCATAAAGGAGGATCACTGGTATGAGCCAGACCCGTCCCATCGATGAGCATTCCATGCACACCCGTACCTGCGGCGAGCTTCGCTTCGAGAACGTGGGCGAAGAGGTCACCCTCACCGGTTGGGTGAGCCGTCGCCGCGACCACGGCGGCCTTATCTTCTGCGACCTTCGCGACCGTGAGGGCATCACGCAGCTCACCTTCGACCCCGAGCACTCCGACGGCGACGCCTTTAAGATCGCCGAGACCATGCGTCCCGAGTGGCCCATCAAGATTCACGGCGTCGTGCGCGCCCGTGGCGAGGAGACCACCAACACCAAGCTCGCCACCGGCGAGATCGAGGTCCTGACCGACCACGCCGAGGTGCTCAACACGTCCGTCACCCCGCCGTTCCAGATCGAGGACGGCATCGAGACCAGCGAGGACACCCGCCTGCGCTATCGCTATCTGGACCTTCGTCGTCCCGAGATGATGGCCAACCTCAAGCTGCGCTCCGACTTTACCTTTGCCATTCGCGAGGCGCTGCACAACCGTGAGTTCATGGAGGTCGAGACGCCCTCCCTGTTCAAGTCCACGCCCGAGGGCGCCCGCGACTTCATCGTCCCCAGCCGCATCCAGCCGGGCAACTTCTACGCCCTGCCGCAGTCCCCGCAGCTCCTGAAGCAGCTGCTTATGGTCGGTGGCGTCGAGCGCTACTATCAGGTTGCCAAGTGCTTCCGCGACGAGGACTTGCGTGCCGACCGTCAGCCCGAGTTCACCCAGGTCGATATCGAGATGTCCTTCGTGGACCAGAACGACGTTATGAGCGCCCTCGAAGAGGTTCTTTCCGATGCCTTCGGCCGCATGGGTGTCGAGATGCCCACGCCGCTGCGTCGCATGGACTACTGGGAGGCCATGGACACCTATGGCTCCGACAAGCCCGATACCCGCTATGGCATGCACCTGGTCGACCTGACCGACATCTTCGCCAACTCCAAGTTCAAGGTCTTTGCGACTGCCGCGAACGAGGAGGGCTCTGTCGTTAAGGCCATCAACGCCAAGGGCGCCGGTGCCTGGGCTCGCGCCAAGATCGATAAGCTTGCCGGCGTGGCCTCCACGTTTGGCGCCAAGGGCCTGGCCTGGATCGCCTTCCGCGAGGACGGCTCCATCAACAGCCCCATCGTCAAGTTCTTCTCGGACGAGGAGATGGCCGCCCTGCGCGAGCGCATGGATGTCGAGCCCGGCGACCTTGTGATGTTCGCCGCCGGCCCGCGCCTGCTCTCCGACGAGATCCTGGGCGGCATGCGTTCCCACATGGCCAATGCGCTCGAGATCAAGCGCGAGGGTCACGACTTCCTGTGGGTCGTCAACTTCCCGCTGTTCCACTGGGACGAGGACCGCAAGGCCTACGCAGCCGAGCACCAGCCCTTTACCCTGCCGACCGAGACCGACATCGCCAAGATCGAGGCCAATCCGTTGGCAGCCGGTTCTTGCACCTACGACTTTGTCATGGACGGCTTTGAGGCCGGTGGCGGCGGTATGCGTATCCACAACGCCGAGATGCAGATGTCCATGCTCAAGCTCCTGGGCTTTACCGAGGAGCGCGCCGAGTCTCAGTTTGGCTTCCTCATGGAGGCCCTCAAGTTTGGTGCGCCCCCGATGGGCGGTTTCGCTCTGGGCCTGGACCGCGTGTGCATGCTGCTCACCGGTTCCGACTCCATCCGCGATGTCATGGCGTTCCCCAAGACGGCCAGCGGCTCCGATCTCATGTCGGGTGCTCCGAGTGCCGTTTCCGGCGCCCAGCTCAAGGACGTCAGCCTGCGCCTGATGTAGGCGAGCGGCTACATATTGCCCGCAACGAGGGAAGGACGCGTGCCTTCCCTTGTTTTTTATGCGCGGGCGTTGCGAGGGCATGGGGTGACCGGACGTCGCGGAAACTGTGTCCCAGAATTTGCACCCAGAGCGGGATGGGCTTTCCGCTAGGGCCGCTCAGCGGAAACTGCGACCCGGAATTTGCGTCCAGAGTGGGCTGCGGTTTCCCAAACAGGGCCCTTTGGGAAACTGCGACCCAGACTCCAGCCAAATAACGGGACGCACTTTCCAGTCGAGCTTCTGGCGGGTCTCGACAAGCATCTAACGCTACAATAACTACCACGTGGCTGGGTTTGCCGGCCGAATGTGCGACGTCGTGGGAGGGGACATGGTCGAGTTTACAAAGACGATTAAAGATCCGTTGGGATTGCATGCCCGCCCGGTTGCGCTGCTCTATGACATTATTGCCAAGCATCGCAGCAACGTATCGGTCAGCATCGGCGATCGCCATACCGACGGCCGCGATGTGATGGGGCTCATGGCTCTCTACGGCGAATGTGGCGAAGACATCGTGTTCCGCGTTTCGGGCGTGGATGAGGCCTCCTGCGTCACGTCGATCAGAAACCTCTCGCTTTAACCGCAATAATGTGGCAAAGGGGCAGCCCCCTCTGTTGCATAAATTGGTATGACAAGGCACCGCAAAGAGACAGTCTTTGCGGTGCCTTCTTTGTTTCGTATAGGAAACTTTTTCGAAATCTGAACGGGGACCCTTTCCAAAAAGTTAACCACGTGTTAGTTTACTAAAGCGAACATAGGCGTGGTTAACTTTTACCGCGTCGATGTTGAGGACGAACTGACGTTAGGAGCCACTCATGTCTTGCGGACCGCAGATGCCGGCAATGCCGCTTTCGATGGTAAAAGCGGGCGAAACCGTGCGCGTGTCTCGTGTAAAGGGCAATGAGGATATGAAGCACCACCTCAAGGACCTCGGCTTTGTCGAGGGCAACGAAATCCACGTGGTGAGCTCGAGTGGCGCCAATATCATCGTCACCGTGCTGGGCGCACGCTTTGGCATCGATTCCAAGGTTGCCATGCACATCATGACCGTCGGTTAGTCGACGGTATTTCTGTACGCACTGAAAGGGGGACAAGTAAATGAAGACGTTGGGTGACGTTAAGGTGGGCGAGAGCTCCACCATCGTCAAGCTTCACGGTGAGGGTGCGCTTCGCCGCCACCTTATGGACCTGGGGCTCATCAAGGGCACTTCGTTCAAGGTCGTGAAGGTTGCACCGCTCGGTGATCCGGTCGAGATCAACGTGCGCGGCTACGAGCTTTCCATCCGCAAGGAGGAGGCCGCCGTCGTCGAGGTTCAGTAAGGACTCGCGACGTATATTTCTGCAGATAAAGTTAGGTTTTTCTAACTTAATGCTACAACTTTAAAGCACATTATCCAGCCTGCGCGGAGAAAGCAGCGCAGGCACACAAGGAAGAAGGATTGAATGGCGGACTCTCAGATCCATGTCGCGCTGGCGGGTAACCCCAACTGCGGCAAGACCACGCTTTTCAACCTGATCACCGGCGCCAACGGCTACGTTGGCAACTGGCCCGGCGTCACGGTTGAGAAAAAGGAAGCCAAGCTCCTGAGTGACAAGAACGTCACGATTACGGACCTCCCCGGCATCTACTCGCTTTCCCCCTACAGCCCCGAGGAGCAGTGCTCGCGCGATTACCTCATGAGCGGCGAGCCCGATGTGGTCGTCCAGGTTGTCGACGCAACCAACCTTGAGCGCAATCTGTACCTGGCACTTCAGGTCATTGAGACCGGCCTGCCCGTGGTCGTGGCCCTCAACATGGCCGACCTCGTGGAGAAAAACGGCGACAAGATCGACACGGACAAGCTTTCCAAGAAGCTCGGCTGCCCGGTCATGATGATCTCGGCCCTTAAGAACAAGGGTATCAACGAGCTGTTCGAGCAGGTCAAGAAGTCCGCTGCTTCCAAGGGCCAGGTGCCGGAGCACAAGTTCGATTCTTCTATCGAGGACGTTCTGACCCACATCGAGAATAACCTGCCGGCGAGCGTTCCCGCCAACAAGCGTCGCTACTACGCAGTCAAGCTGTTTGAGCGCGATGCGGACGCCTGCAAGCTCATCAACCTTACCAAGGAGAAGGCCGATCGCGTTGAGCAGCTGGTCGCCCAGTGCGAGCAGGATTGCGACGACGACGCCGAGTCCATCATTACCGGCGAGCGCTACGGCGTGATTGCCCACATCATCGACGAGTGCCTCACCAAGGCTCCGGCCAAGATGAGCACTTCCGAGAAGATCGACCGTGTGGTTACCAACCGCATCCTCGGTCTGCCGATTTTCGTCGTGATCATGTTCTGCGTGTACTACATCGCCGTTTCTACCCTCGGCGGAACGGTGACTGACTTCACCAACGACCAGCTCTTCGGTACCGACGGTTGGTACGTGCTCGGTCAGGGCCGCGACGCCTATGACGCAGCTGTTGAGGCTGCGGGCGACAATGCCGACTCGGTCGACCCAGCACAGTACGGCCCCTATGTCCCCGGCATCACCACCGTGGTGCACGACGCCCTTGTGGCGGGTGGTACCGAGGACGGCGGCCTGGTCGATTCGCTGGTCTGTGACGGTATCGTCGGCGGCCTGGGCGCCATCTTCGGTTTCGTCCCGCAGATGTTCCTGCTCTTTGTGATGCTGTCTTTCCTGGAGGACTGCGGCTATATGGCCCGCGTCGCCTTCATCATGGACCGCGTGTTCCGCCGCTTTGGCCTGTCCGGTAAGTCCTTTATCCCCATGCTCGTGTCCTCGGGCTGCGGCGTCCCCGGCGTCATGGCCACCAAGACCATCGAGAACGAGAAGGACCGCCGCATGACGGTCATGACCACCACGTTTATTCCCTGTGGCGCCAAGCTGCCGATCATCGCTCTGCTCATGGGTTCCATCATCGGCGATTCTTCCACCACCGCCGCATGGATCAGCCCGCTGTTCTACTTCTTGGGCGTCTTTGCCGTCATCGCCTCGGGCCTCATGCTCAAGAAGACCAAGCTCTTCGCCGGTCGCCCGACGCCGTTCGTTATGGAGCTTCCCGCCTATCACTTCCCGGCAATCCGCTCTTGGGCGCTGCACGTGTGGGAGCGCTGCTGGGCCTTTATCAAAAAGGCCGGCACGGTCATCTTCGCGTCCACCGTTGTGGTTTGGTTCCTCTCCAACTTTGGTAGCTATAACGGTTCCTTTGGCTTCCTGCCCGCGATGGACGGCATCCCCGAGGAGTTCATGGATTACTCCGTGCTTGCCATGCTGGGCAACCTGGTCGCCTGGATCTTCGCCCCGCTCGGCTTTAGCACCTGGCAGGCAACCGCGCTGACTGTCTCTGGCCTTGTCGCCAAGGAGAACGTCGTCGCCACCGCCGGCTCGCTGCTGTCCGTGGCCGACGCCGCCGAGACCGACCCGAGCCTGTGGACCGCGTTCGCCGGCATGTTCCCGACCATGGGTGCTTGCGTTGCCTTTGGTGCATTCAACCTGCTGTGCGCTCCGTGCTTTGCCGCCATGGGCACCATTCGCAATCAGATGGACTCCGGCAAGTGGACCGCGATTGCCATCGGCTACGAGTGCGCCTTCGCATGGGTGATCGGCCTGTTCATCAACCAGTTCTATAACCTGTTTGTGTTGGGCCAGTTTGGTATTTGGACGGTTGTAGCCATTGTGCTGCTGGTTGCGATGCTCTTCCAGATCTTCCGTCCCATGCCTAAGCACGCTTGGACCGACGAGGACGAGACCAACACCGCTTCCGCCGCAGTTTCCGCTTAAGTCCGAATAAGGATTAGCCCCTTTCCACGAGCCCGGGTGTCCCAGCGACACTCGGGCTTTTTGGTGGGGGAGATGTGGCGTTTCCGCAGATAAAACCGACCAAAATAAACCTGTCCCTTTTTGGTAGGTGGAGAATGGGGTAAAGTAAGTGATGGCTAACTAGAGGAGGCTTGCTATGGCACCTATCGATATTGTTGTACTGGCTGTTATCGGTATTGCGTTTGTCGCCGTGTGCGTACGCATCTACCGCAAGGGAACCTGCGCCGACTGCGCTCAGGGCGGCATTTGCACGGGACATTGCTCCAACAAAAAGACTTGCGCCGCACTTAAGGGCGTGGACAAAATTGCCGAAGACTTGGGCCGCGGTATTCATTAGCCGACCGGCGTTTGGGTATGTTTGACTGCGGATACGGCAGTTGCTGATACGATATGTACGTTAGCAACTGCCGCCGAGCGGCTCAAACGAAAGGAACCCTGTATGGAGTCCTCCGCCTATCCGATGCTCTTTAGCCCGATCAAGGTCGGTACAACCGAGGTCAAGAACCGCGTCTTTATGCCGCCGGTATCTACCAACCTGGCCGATCATGGCTATGTGACCGACGACTTGGTCGATCATTACCGTGCCCGCGCCAAGGGCGGCGTGGGCCTCATCATCACCGAGGTCGTGACGGTCGAGCCTACCTATACCTATCTGCCGGGTGACATGTGCTGCTACGACGACACGTTTATCCCCGGCTGGGAAAAGCTCGCCGCGGCCGTCCACGAGTACGGCTGCAAGATCATGCCGCAGCTCTTCCACCCCGCCTACATGGCCTTTAACATTCCGGGCACGCCTCGCCTGATCGCTCCGTCCTTTGTGGGCCCGTCTTACGCCCGCGAGGCACCGCGCCCCATCACGGTCGACGAGATCCACGAGCTCACGCACCAGTTTGGCGACGCCGCCGTGCGTATGCAAAAGGCTGGCGTCGATGGCGTCGAGGTCCACGCGGCGCACGCCCACGGCATGCTCGGCGGCTTTTTGACCCCGCTCTACAACAAGCGCACCGACGAGTACGGCGGCTCGCTCGACGCCCGCATGCGCTTCCTGCTCGAGGTCATCGCCGAGATTCGCGAGCGCTGCGGCAAGGACTTTATCATCGACGTCCGCATTTCGGGCGATGAGTACACCGATGGCGGCCTGACCCTCAACGACATGATCTACGTCTCGCGTCGCCTGGAGAAGGCCGGTGTCGACATGATTCATGTGTCGGGCGGCACCACCATCAAGCGCGGCTCTGCGATTCCCGCCGCCGGAACGCAGCAGGCCTCGCACGCCGCCTGCTCGCGCGAGATCAAAAAGCACGTCAACATTCCCGTCGCCACCGTCGGACGTATCAACGAGGCCTGGATCGCCGAGGAGCTGATCGAGGACGGCGCTGCCGACATCTGCATGATGGGCCGCGCCAATCTGTGCGATGCCGAGTTCTGTAACAAGGCCGCTGCCGGCAACGCCGATGATATCCGTCCCTGCATCGGCTGCCTGCGCTGCCTGAACGGCATCATGTTTGGCAAGCGCATCTCCTGCACCGTCAACCCGGACGTGGAGCGCGACGAGGCCGGCTACGAGCCTGCCGCCGAGGCCAAGAACGTACTGGTTGTGGGCGCTGGTCCTGCGGGCATGGAGGCAGCCTACATTGCCGCCAAGCGCGGTCACAATGTGGTGCTCGTGGATAAACAGGACGAACCGGGCGGCGAGATGCGCATCGCGGCCGTTCCGCCGGCAAAGCAGGAGCTCACGCGCGTGATCAAGTACCAGTATCGTCGCCTGGCCGAGGCCGGCGTGAAGTGCGTATTTGGCACCGAGCTTACTGCCGAGGACATTCAGAGCGATTACGCCGGCTACGAGGTTGTCCTGGCTTATGGCGCCGAGCCCATCGCTCCGGCCTTCATGCAGGGCTTTAAGCAGGTTATGACGGCCGACGACCTGCTGGGCGGCAAGGCTTTCCCGGGTAAGAAGATCGTCATCGTGGGCGGCGGCACCGTTGGCTGCGAGACGGCCGATTACCTGGCCCCGTTGGTCAACGACCTTTCGCCGGCCAATCGCGACGTCACCGTTATCGAGATGACCAAGACGCTCGCCGCCAACGAGGGTGGTGCCGGTCGCGCGGTGCTCATCACGCGCATGCTCTCCAAGGGCGTCCACGTGCTGACCGAGGCCAAGGTGACCGAGATCACCGAGGATGCCATCAGCTACGAGAAGGATGGCGAGGCCCACACCATCGCCGATGCCGATACGCTGGTGCTCGCCATGGGCTATCGTCCCAATACCAAGTTGGCCGACGACCTTGCCGCTGCCGGTATTGCCACCCACGTGCTGGGCGATGCCAACAAGTGCGGTAACATCCGCGATGCCATCGGCGATGGCTACAAGGTTGCCTGCGAGCTCTAGTCAACCCCTTGTTGCGTGGGGGCAGGTTACTTTGCACCAACTTGGTGCATGTAAATCTGGCCCCATTGCACCATTGCGGCTTCATGGAGTAGCGCCCGTACGCATCGAATTTCTCCTCTCATAGATGTGCGGCACGAAGAGCCCCGAGTTCATACGAGCTCGGGGCTCTTTTCGTTTGGATTGCAGGCGTATTGACAGACGAAAACAGTCTGTGTCCGGTATTGAGCCATACGAAAGCGAAATTATGCGTCTTAATTCCGTACGCAAATAAAGACGAAAACCGTTTGCGTCTTTGATAAATCAGTACGCAAACGGTTTTCGTCTTATAATACGGTTATGAATGGTACGAAACGAGAGGGTTGTGCATATGGTTGTTAGAGAGAACCCTACAGTCGAATACAAGGAAAGCGTTACGCCGACGTTTCTTAAAACGGTGAGCGCCTATGCAAACTACGGGACGGGCAAGATTGAGTTTGGCGTTGATGACGAGGGCGTGGCTGTCGGCCTTGCAGATCCGGTCGCAGAGTGTCTCCGCATCGAGAACATGATTAATGACAGCTTGGATCCCGCTCCCCGTTACACGCTCGAGCGCGATGAGAAACACGGGACCGTAATCCTTACGGTTTATGAGGGCCAGGACAAACCCTATCGAAGCAAGGGAAAGGCCTACAGGCGAAACGATTCGGCAACGGTGGAGGTCGACCGGTTGGAGTATGGCAGGCTGACGCTCGAAGGCAGCAACGTAACGTTCGACGCGCTCACGTCGGCTCGCCAGGACTTGAGTTTTCACACGCTCGAGCATAAGTGTGTTGAACATCTCGGCATTTCCGAGCTAACGCCGGATATTATGCGCACGCTTCGCTTGCTCGGCAAAGATGGCTATACCAACGCTGCGGCGATTTTGGCGGATAAGAATGATTTTCCGGGCATCGACTGCGTCCGTTTTGGCGAAACCGAGGATGTGATCTTGGACCGTGAGACGGCGACAAATGTATCCGCAATTGAGCAGGTGGACAGGGCGGTGGCTATGTTTGCACGCTACTACCGTTTTGAGCGTATCGAAGGGATGGAGCGCGTCCAAACCGATCGAATTTCTCTTGAGGCATTCCGCGAAGCTGTTGCAAACGCTTTGGTGCATCGGACGTGGGACGTTCGAGCGAATGTTCAAATTGCCTTGTACGACGATCGTGTTGTTGTGACTTCGCCCGGATCACTGCCTGCCGGTTTGACGACGGAACAATACCTGTATGGGCAGATATCCGTGCTCAGAAACCCAATTGTCGCCGAGGTCTTTTTAAAGCTGGATTACATCGAGAAATTTGGCACGGGAATCGCGCGCATTAGACGTGCCTATCGCGATTCGATCAATCAACCAATTTTTGATGTTCGCGGCGGCATGGTGGCCGTCACATTGCCCGCTACCGATGCCTTTGAAGGGTCCGAGGAGGAGATTCGGGTTCTCAATGCCTTGTCGGGCGGGCGAATTATGTCGCGAAGCGAGATTGAAAAACAGACGGGGCTGAGCCGCATGCGGACGTTGGCGGCACTCGAATCTCTGCTTGAACGGAATGCAATCGTAAGGCAGGGAACCGGGCGGGCCACGAAATACGAGCGCTCATAGTCCAAAAGAGCCATGGTACAAGACGGACCCCAAGCCAGCGTTGGCTTGGGGTCCGTTATATCCCGGATGGTAACGGGCCGATTATTGTCAAGTTATAGCAAAGTATAGCGACGTACAGCAAAGTATAGTGAAATATGGCAAGCCGTATAGCGCGCCTTGATTATCAACCCTTGATTATCAACCCTTGATTATCAACCGTCCGTATTTCACAGCAACTTATAACAGGCTCGGGGTGCCAATTTGGGGTGCGGTAGTGCTGCGTCACGAAAAGGGCCTATCTACTACGTTTAAGCCGCAGGGGCCAACCATAGTTGGCTTTTACGAAAATCGACAAGCTGTCTACCTGCGGTTTTGTTTTCACGGTTTTCGGTATGGCCGAGGCTATCCGTGTTAACGTAGTAGATGGGCCACTTTTGTGGCAAGGGGGCCGATCTGCGGGCCAGGGTAGCTAAAAGAGCCCCGTCCCAAAAAGACTGATTGGGAGCTGGGGCGTGTCGATGAGATAGTATTACGTGATGAAATTCGACAAACCGTGGGCTTCATCCGAGGGCTTTATGGAACAACACCAGCATTATCAGAGCCTGCAAGATCAGGCATACAACGCACTGCGCTCCAAGATTATCTATGCCGAGCTCAAGCCCGGCACGCGCCTTTCGGCGATTGGTCTGGAAAAGGAGACGGGGATCGGGCGCACGCCAATTCGCGAGTCCTTTGTGCGCCTGCGCGAGCAAGAGCTGGTGGAAACGCGTCCCAAGAGCGGCACCTACGTCTCTAAGATCAGCATGGAACACGCCGAGAATGCCTGTTTCTTGCGCGAGAAACTCGAAAGAAGCGTACTCATTAAATGTTGTCCGGCTGCCACGTCCGAGCAAAAGCATCGGCTCGAGCAGATTCTTGCCGAGTCCGAGTCGCTCGACCATAGCGAGACGCGTCGCTTTTTCGACTTGGATAACCTGTTTCATGAGACGTGTTTTGAGATTGCCGGTCGTCACATGCTGTGGGATTGGATGAAGAGCGTCAACACGCATTTTGAGCGATACAACTGGTTGCGTATGGTGTCGCAGGATCTGGATTGGGAGCCGATTCGTCGGCAGCATCGCCGGATTCTCGAGGCCATTAAGAGGGGCGATACCGACACGGCGAGCTATCTGGCCGAGACGCACTTGCACCTGATGCCCGAGGAGCAGGGCCCGGTTATCGCCTTGCATCCCGACTATTTCGAGCTGTCCAAAGACTCGTCTATCTAGCCCATCACCGCATCTGCTCGAGACGCAAAAACGATGCCGCTCACCTACAGCGTTTTGCAACCGAGATTTTTAAAAAAATGCCTAAAATGGCTCAGACTGCCGACAATTGGGAAACGGGGTACGCTATGGCGCAGATGAGAATCAAGGACATTGCTGCCGAGGCGGGCGTGAGCCCGGCCACGGTCTCGCGCTATCTCAACAACCGCCCCGGGCAGATGACCGAGGAAACCCGCGCTCGCATCGCGGCGGTTATCGAGCGCACTGGCTATCGCCCACGTGCCGCTGCACGCAATCTACGCAGCTCACGCACCAACCTCATCGGCGTGATTCTGGCCGACATCACCAACCCGTTCTCCAGCGCCATGCTCGAAGGGGTTTCCGCTAGCGCCGCCGCGCGCGGCTGCTCGCTTATGACGGCCATTAGCGGCAATGACCCCGCCAAGGAAGCGGAGTCGCTCACCAGGCTTATCGATGCCGGCGTGGACGGCCTGGTCGTCAACACCTGCGGCGGCAACGACGAGGCGATCGTCGCAGCCGCGGGACGCCTGCCTGTTGTGCTGCTCGACCGCGATGTTGCCGCCGGCGGTGTCGATCTGGTGACCTCCAACAACCGTGAGCTGGTCGCCGGCCTGGTAGACGCCTTGGCCGCTGCGGGCAGCGAGCGCCTGTGCCTGCTCACCGAGGCGAGCGACGACAGCCCCTTGAGTCGCGAGCGCGCCGAGGCTTTTGCCGACGAGCTTTCGCGCCGCGGTCTTGCGGGCGAGGTCGTCACCTTGGCGGACGGTGGCGCCACGGGTGTCAGTCGCCTGGACGAGACCATCCGCGGCTATGCGGGTAAAAAGCTCGGCCTCATTGCCGTCAACGGCCTGGTCTTCCTGCGTCTGACCGAGGCGCTGGCCCAGCTCGGCCCCTCGTTGCCGGCGGGCCTTAAGATTGCAACGTTTGACGACTATCCCTGGAACCACGTGCTCTTTGGCGGTGTGACCACGGCCGCGCAAGATACCCTCACCATCGCCGAGCGCGTAGTCGAGCGTCTGTCCGAGCGCATCGACGTCGTTACCACTACGGTGGGCGATGCCGCAAAGCTCGCCCCCAAGCGCATCGAGATCCCCGGTCACATCGAACACCGCGCCTCGACCTCGCTCTAGCCTGTGTGATATTATATAGACAATGTCATACAGGAGGTGCCCATGGCTGCGTCTGTGCTGAGTGTGCGAGTGGACTCGTCAATTAAAGATTCATTTGCCGAGCTGTGCGAAGAACTTGGCATGACTTCGTCTGTTGCGGTCAATATGTTTATGAGACAGATGCTGCGCGAGCGCTCGCTGCCGTTTGTTCCTTCACTCGGTAAAAGCTCTGCGAGCGAAAGCGCTGCGGCGGGCATTTTGGATACTGCTCAGATTGAGTCAGCCGTCCGTGAGGCGGCCAGCCCGATTCCCGCCATCAAAACCGTGATTCTATTTGGCTCGTATGCCCGTGGCGAAGCGCGTGCCGATAGCGATATCGACTTACGTCTCGAAGTTGATCGCGAGCAGGGCTTTGGTCTTTTCGCGTTGTCGGCGTTTGGTGAGGCGGTGCGCAAAGAAACCGGGAGGCAGGTCGACCTCGTCTCGAGTGACGATCTTGATGACGATCTTGCCGCGGTAATCGAGCGCGAAGGAGTGATCCTTTATGATCGCGCGTAAGTCAGACTGTCTCCGCGCCCAAGAGGTCTTGGAGGCCATCGCTGAAACGAACGAGCGCATCAAGGTTTTTGATATCACCGAGGACCAGTTTCTGCATGCGAATGACGTGCGGACGAGGGCGTTGGCGGACTCCCTTTTGATGTGCGCGCTTAGGGTGACGGAAGAAGCTGGCAAGTTGTCGGAACGCTCGCAGCGGCTTCATCCCGAAATTGAGTGGCGTGGAATTATCGGCATGAGAAATTACCTCGCGCATGATTACGGCAATGTCGACCGATCGGTTGTTTGGGATGCGGTGACGATGGAGTTCCCGGCGCTGGAACGAGCGTGTAGGCAAATTGTTTCCGAATCTGAACGCTAGCCGCTCGTTCGCAACGGCCTGCTCAAGCACGTTTTTTGAGCGCTTGATACGCTTTAACCCTGCGGAAACATTTTTCTGCGATAGTATCTGCGATATAGATCAGTCGAAACCCGCCCGAAAGAAAGGGGAGCGACATGAACCAGCAGAACATCGATTACGTACTCCGCTCCGTAGAGCAGCGTGACATCCGCTTTGTGCGTCTGTGGTTTGTCGACATTCTCGGCCGCCTCAAGAACTTTGCCATTAGCCCCGAGGACCTCGAGGTCGCTTTTGAGGAGGGTATTGGCTTTGACGGCTCCGCCATCGAGGGTTTTGCCACGCCCGAGGAAGCCGACATGCTGGCGTTTCCCGATGCTTCGACCTTCCAGATTTTGCCGTGGCGCCCGAGCCACAACGGCGTCGCGCGCGTGTTCTGCGACGTGTGTACTCCCGATCGCAAGCCTTTCGCCGGCGACCCGCGCGATGCCCTGCGCCGCATGTTCCGCAAGGCCGAGAAGGCCGGCTATCTGCTCAACGTGGGCGCCGAGCTGGAGTACTACTACTTCCCCGACGAGCACACCCCCGAGCCGCTCGACAACGTGGGCTACTTCGATCTTTCGGTGAGCGATGCCGCTCGCGACCTGCGTCGCAACACGGTCCTCACGCTCGAGAAGATGTCCGTGCCCGTGGAGTACACC
Organism: uncultured Collinsella sp.; assembly: GCA_900543015.1. Classification (GTDB taxonomy): domain Bacteria; phylum Actinomycetota; class Coriobacteriia; order Coriobacteriales; family Coriobacteriaceae; genus Collinsella. Next base: position 6,496 of record UQPJ01000032.1, on the reverse strand, counting down.
TTCCACGCCGCCGGCCGCTCGCAGCATGGCATGAGCCTGCGCCACGCCGAGGCCCTGAGCATGTCTGACGCCATCACCACGGCCAAACTCATCATTAAGCAGCAGGCCTACGAGAGCGGTTGCCACGCCTCCTTTATGCCCAAGCCGTTGGCGGGCGAGGATGGCAGCGCTATGTTCCTGTGCCAGTCGCTATTCGACCACGACGGCAACAACGTCTTTTGGGGCGAGGACGACGAGAAGTACCACCTCTCCGAAATCGCCAAGCACTACATGGCCGGCATCTTGGCGCACGCGCGCGAGATCAGTGCCATCACCAACCCCACGGTCAACTCGTACAAGCGCATCACCACGGGTGGCGACTCCGTGCCGCAGTACGCCACGTGGGGCCTGCGCAACCGCGCGAGTATGGTCCGCATCCCGGTCTACAAGCCCGGCAAGCCGCTGTCCACGCGCATCGAGCTGCGCAGTCCCGACCCCATGGCCAACCCGTACCTGGTCAACGCCGTCACGCTGGCGGCTGGTCTGGACGGCATCGAGCGCAAGCTGGAACTCCCGCCCGAGGCCACGGCCGAGACGCTCAAGCTTACCGACCGTCAGATGGTCGAGGCCGGCTACGCGCCGCTGCCGCGCTCGCTCAAAGAGGCGCTCGACGTGTTTGAGGACTCGCAGTTTATGAAGGATGCCCTCGGTGAGCACATCCACAGCTTCTTCCTCAAAAAGAAGCGCGATGAGTGGCATAAGTTTGAGTCTACGATCACCGAGTGGGAGATCAAGCACTACCTGGCGAACTCCTAATCGCGCTGGCTTGTTTCAGTACGATTGAGCTCATTTCTTTGGAGGCCGATATGTCCGATAAGAGTGCCCTGTTCATGGCGCGCACGACGCGCTTCCACGAGTTTGCCCGCAGCTTGACGACCACCCTGGGTGTCGAGGTGAGCCTGGCAACCCCCGATTCGCCGACTGCGGCGCACGACTTTGACCTGCTGATCCTCGACTCCGACGGCATCCGCAGCGACCGCATCGATCAGATTGCCAAGTGGCTTGACGATCGCGGCGGTGTCCCCATGTTGGTGATCGTTGACGACGAGGCGCTCGGTACCCTGCGCCTGCCCAATCACGCGCATGCCGACTTTGTGTGCCCCACGGCGACGCCCAACGAGCTCAAGGCTCGCGCGCAGCGCCTGATGGGCGAGGAGGAGACCGTCACCGCCGACGATGTGCTCAACATCGATAACCTCGAGATTAATCTGGCTACCTACCAGGTGACACTCGATAGCGAGCCCATCGACCTGACGCTGATGGAGTACTCGCTGCTGAGCTTTTTGGCGACGCACCCCAACCGCGCCTACAGCCGCGAAGTGCTGCTGCACCGCGTGTGGGGCTTTGAGTACTGCGGCGGCACACGCACCGTCGACGTGCACATTCGACGCATCCGCTCCAAGGTGGGCCCGCAGATCGCGGCACACATCACCACCGTCCGCGGCGTGGGCTATCTGTTTAAGGACTAGCAAGTAAATAGAGGGCAATGTGAGGGTACCGGAGATTTCACCAGTACCCTTTTCTCGTTTAGGGCGAAAAAGAAGACCTTTCACCGATTTAAAGTGTGTCAGTAAAAACAATATCAAACTTATAGCACTATCTCACGAATATCATTTAGTTACCGTATCTCCCTACTGCACGGATGGAGGAAGAAATGCGTTATTCGAGAAAGGTGATTGTCGGATTCATAGTGTTGCTTGCCGCCCTGATGTCTCCAAGGTTGGTTTTTGGAGACGACGACTTGGTCCGTGTCACACCGCAAATAGCTGTGGAGCAAGCGCAAGCTTTCTTTGATGATGTATCGGAAGAGCCGGTGACCGCTTGTGACCCAGTAAAAATGGTGAATTCCGATGGGGAATCAATCGGGTATATCGTTCGTGCGAAGCGGGATGACGTTAACTATGGCTACGTCGTATTTGATTCAGAGCGATCTTGGTGGATCAGCGAATACTGCTTGGCTCCGAACGCCCCTGTGCCCATTGAGAATACAAGCGATGAAATAGCCCTTCTCGCATCCCAAGATGACATCGTTGCTTTGAAATTTGACGAGCTGTCTTTTGGTATTGCAGATCTGGATAATAACGTTGTTTTAGATGAGAAGGGATGCCGGTCAACAGCGGTGTTTTCTGTGGGAAATAGCCGCAGCGGATCTCCAGGCAGGTTCGAGGATGTTTTCGTATTGCCCAAAGACCTGTATAAACAAGGATATGTCATTGACGCAAGTAAAACTATTTCAGGGATGATAACGCCTACACAATCAGAGGTTATTAAAGAAACGGGGACCTATGCTTGCGATGTGTCTGCGATGTTTGCGGTAAGCAGCCATTATGTAACGCTAAACCGGCTCAAATTGCCAGACTTATATCATGAGCTTTGGCAGTTATCGGGAACATCCGGCAAACCAAATAAGTCATTCGATCAAGCTACGGGCCTTTACTTTACCCAAGGAGAGACTCCATCTCCAAATGCTGCCCCGGCTATTAAGGAGTTCTGTGCTAGGCGCGGGAAAAGGCTTGAGACATCATTTGCCTGGTATCCATCTTGGGATTCTTTCAGGGCAACTGCAGATTCTGGAAATCTCAGTATCTTTTCTGGGACTCTCAGTTCAAGCCATGACGCTCATGCGATGGCTGTTGCGGGATATGTGGCTATGCATAATACATATTCAAATGATAAGAAATATATGCTTGTTGTCTGGGATGGTTGGTTCAATCAGCTGCGTTTTCTTCCATATGGCACAACGATTTATATATCGCATGAAGGGACGTATTGTGGAGAGTGACGGCGAAGATGATAGAAAGCGCATACGTAAAACGCTGGGGCTTCTTTGCGCATTTCTTGGGATATTGGTTGTCGCGGCCTATCAACCGAGCCCCTCGGTCGTCGGTGGAAAAGATGACGAACATATTTCAGTTGAAGTACAGACGCTGTCGGATATTCATAACGGACAATTTGAGGCTCTCGTGTCAAGCGGAGGGCGGAAAGAGATTGATATCCGTAGTTACTTTAATACCGGAACTGCTTCAGGGCTGAAGGCGGGAGAGAAATGGATTCTATTCTTCGCAAGTGATGCCAATTTAGAAGAGGAAACTTTGCATCCCTACTATATGGAAAAAGTTAACTAAATCGGTGAGGAGCGAGAGGAATGATCAACAGAAGACAGCTATTCGTCTTGGCATCAGGAGCTGTTATGTTTGCTGGGGCGAGAGGGGCCAACGCTGCGCAGCTTACGAATGCGCAAAAACGATTGACGCTTGTGACCGACATGATAGTTCGGAATGAGGCTGGGGTTATTGTGTCCTCGGCGCGAAGCAAAGATGTCTTGGGGGCCGGAAATAGAAAAATGGCTGTTGGCAGCATAAACAGGAATAATGACGGTGCAGCGTCCCTGACAAGAGCGGCAACTAAGAATTTGGTGACGGTTCATAGGGAGTCAGATGATTCACTGCCGGTGTTGGCAAAGATTGAGATTGTTGTTGAATATTCTGAAGATGGGCAAAGCATTGCAATTCGGTCAGGAAAATATTCGATAATTCAAACCGATCCGCTTGTGATGTATGCAAACGCTTGGTATGCGCTCATGCAGAAAGATAAATATGTGATGAACTACTTCACAGAAAGCGAAGCATCATATGAAACGGGGTGGGGGCCAACGCCATACGATGCGGAGAAGGATAAGTGGACGTGCGGATCGGGTATGGGCGCGACGATTACAGACTTTATTAACGATTCAACATATAGTTTTGCTATCGACTGCTATATCGAATAGACATGACGGCATAAAACGAATTGGCCTATAAGCATGTCATTACTTAAGCAAAGCTGAAATCTTGGCATCTAGTGCTCGGGACTGCCCAGCTTGGGGTACAACTCAACGTGAACAATGATGGCCCGCCACATGTTTGGCGGGCCTTTGGTTATTTGACGAAAGGATCGCAGCTATGAGCGAGAACGATTCCCAGCGTCCCCAGGATGCGGGCAACGCCGGCGAGACCCAACAGCAGCCGCGTGTGCAGGTAGAGTCGACGCCTGCCGACAGCAACATTCCCTACGTGCAGGCCTACGACACGCAGACCGGAAAGCCGCTGGGCAGCCAGCAGGTTGTAAACAAGCACACAGTGGTCAAGACTAAGACCAAAAAGCTGCCGATCTTTATTACGGCGCTTGCCGGTTGTGCCTGCGGCGCCCTGCTGGTCATTGCGCTCATTATGAGCGGCACGCTCAACATTGGCGGCGGAAAGAATGCCGTGACGGCGGGTGCTTCGGGTTCATCGACGCAAAAGATTACGATTGATTCCGAGGACACCACGCTGGCCGAGGCCGTTTCTGCCAAGGCGTTGCCCTCCGTGGTTTCCATTACCGCCACTTCGAGCGGCAGCCAGAATGGCTCGCTTTCGCAGTCTGCCGACGAGTCGGACAGCTCGGGCAGCGTCGGCTCGGGCGTGGTGCTCGATACCGAGGGCCACATCCTCACCAACAACCACGTGGTCGATGGCTATGACCAGTACGTGGTGACCATGGATGACGGCACCACCTACGAGGCCGAGTTCGTGGGCAACGACGCTTCGAGCGACCTGGCCGTCATCAAGCTCAAGGACGCAGACGCCTCCAAGCTCACGCCGATTGAGATCGGTGATTCCTCCAAGCTCAACGTGGGCGAGTGGGTCATGGCGATCGGCTCGCCGTTCGGCAACGAGCAGTCTGTCTCCACGGGTATCGTCTCGGCGCTCTATCGCTCCACGGCCATGAGCTCTGCCAACGGTAACACCATCTATGCCAACATGATCCAGACCGATGCCGCCATCAACCCGGGCAACTCCGGCGGCGCGCTTGTCAACGACAACGGCGAGCTCGTGGGTATCAACTCGCTCATCGAGAGCTATTCGGGCTCCAGCTCGGGCGTGGGCTTTGCCATTCCGGTTAACTACGCCAAGAACATTGCCGACCAGATTATCGACGGTAAGACGCCGGTGCATCCGTACATGGGCGCCACGCTTTCGAGCGTCAACGCGCTCAACGCCCGTACCAACAAGCTGAGCACCGATAGCGGCGCGTATGTGGCGAGCGTCGTCGAGGACGGTCCTGCTGCCAAGGCCGGTATCCAAGAGGGCGATGTCATTACCAAGCTGGGCGACGACGAGATTACGAGCGCCGATGGCCTGATTATCGCACTACGCAGCCACGAGGTGGGCGAGAAGGTCGAGATCACGCTCATGCGCGGCAAGGAAGAGAAGAAGGTCACGGTCGAGCTGGGTTCCGACGAGGAGCTGCAGAACCAGCAGCAGAACGACAGCGCGACCGATACCGGCAACGGCGGTATTACCGACGAGCAGCTGCGCCAGTATCTGGAGGAGCTGCTTGGCCAGCAGGGCCAGGGTCAGGGCAACGGTCAGGGTTTCTAACGAGCCGTTTCGCACATATCGAGCCAGAGGGGGCTGTTTCGCCAACGCGGGACAGTCCCTCTTTTCTTATTGATCCGTTGGGGACGGAGGAAAACGGATCTTTTAGAACTGGCAAGGGCATGGTTTAATCGCGCGATCCACCCCAGTCTGGCGGCTGCCGATTCGGTGCGGTTCGAAAGGGTTATTCGGCGCCATGGTGACCGGTGGTACTCTTGTATCCGTTTGAAATCGAGCGAAGGAGTGCCGCTATGGAGCAATCGAGCCTGTTTGGTGACGGCGTGGACATCGATACCGAAACGCCCACGACCGCGGAAGCCACCGCACCGACCGATGCCCATGCCCAGGCGGCAGCGCGTGCAGCCGAGCTGCGCCACGAGCTCGATTACCATGCCTATCGCTACTACATGCTCGACGCGCCCGAGATCACGGACGCCGCCTTTGACAAAATGCTCGTTGAACTGCAGGAAATCGAGGCGACCTACCCCGACCTGGTGACGCCCGACAGCTATACCCAGCGCGTGGGCGGATACGTGAGCGAGCAGTTTACGCCGGTCACGCACATGGCACGCATGTATTCCATGGACGATGCCATGGACCTGGACGAACTTGACGCGTGGCTCCAGCGCACCGAGGATGCGCTCGGCGCCGGTAGCGTCACCTATACCTGCGAGCTCAAGATCGACGGCTTGGGCGTCGCGCTTACCTACCAAAACGGCACCTTCGTACGCGCCGCCACGCGCGGTGATGGCACCACGGGCGAGGACGTGTCGCTCAACGTCCGTACCATCAAGGATGTGCCCATGCACCTGTCCGAGCCGGCGCTCGCCCACATGGGTGCCGACCGCGAGCGTACCATCGAAGTGCGTGGTGAGGTCTACATGCCCAAGGGCAGCTTTGTTCGTCTGAATGAAGAGGCCGATGCCGAGGGCCGCGACCCCTTCGCCAACCCGCGCAACGCCGCCGCCGGCAGCCTGCGCCAGAAGGATCCGTCCATCACGGCCAACCGCGACCTGTCCACCTTCATCTACGCGGTGGCTGACGAGCGCGCCCTGAAC
>UQPJ01000031.1:0-24371 GCA_900543015.1 uncultured Collinsella sp. | reverse complement strand
ATGCCGCCGAAATTGAAAGGCAGATTGCCGCTCTGGCGGGTTTGCAGCGTCGAGCAGTTACGGCGTTTGGTAAAACCGCGTAACCCAACTAGAAACGGTTGCCGCGGAAGCCGCCACCGTTGCGGCCGCCACGATCGCCACCGCGACCGCCGCGGTCGTTACCACGGTTGCCGCCGAAGCCGCCACGGTTGCCACCGCGATCGCCATAGCCACCACGGTTGCCGCCAAAACCGCCGCGACCGCCACGGTCGCCGCCACGGTCACCAAAGCCGCCACGGCCACCGCGATCGCCACCGCGGCCGCCGCGGTCGCCGCCACGGCCACCGCGATCGCCAAAGCCACCGCGACCGCCACGGTCGCCGCCACGGCCACCGCGCTCGTCACGGCCGCCGCGAGGACCGCGGTCCTCGTCCAAGCCCATGGCGACGAGCGGAGCGATAACCTTATCGAGAGCGGCCATCAGCTCGGTGGCCTCCTCGTAAGAAAGCTCGGGCAGGAGCTTCTCCTTCTTGTTGGCAAGCTCGGTCAGGCCCTCAGCGGCATCCTCGGCAGCGAAGACAACGATCTTGCGCATATCGCCCTCGGCGTCGTCGATGCGGCCGACCAGGTCGGCAGCCTCGGCCTCGGCCATCAGACCATCGAGCTCACGAAGGCGCATACCCAGCAAGTCGGACATTTCCTTCTGCTCCATCTTGGGCTTGAGGTCAAGAAGCTTGATGGCGCGCTCGATGTTCGCCATGCGCTCGGCCTTGGCCTCCTCCTCCTTGGAAATAGCAAAGCGACGGCTGCGCAGCAGGCGGGCGGCCTTCTGCATCTTGTCCATCAGCTCTTCGTCATCGTAATCAGCGGCGGCCTCGACAACCTCGGCCTCCTCGGCGGAAACCTCGTCAGCAGCCTCAACCTCAGCAGCTTCGGTCTCCACGGTCTCGACTGCCTCGACCTCGGCAGCCATGGTCTCGTTCTCGGTCTCGTTCATGATCTCTTCGTTCTCAGACATGAGACTCCTTCTTGGCCCTCTCGGGCATCATCGCCCCATTCGCGGGGCCCGTCGCGCACTCTTTGCGCTTTATACATTCATGCCTCTCGGCAAAACGTCCATTAGTTTATGGTGTCGCCATCCAATCTAGCTGCAGAATCTATGTGCACACATTAATGCGACATGTGCGACTCGCGGCGAGCGTACACCAGCGACACCGCGAACCCGACAACGGCAATCACGGCCGCCACGCGCACGGCGGCTGCAAATCCTATCGCCTGGGCAACGTCCGACGCAACGCCTGCGGCGCCAGCAGCCACCGCAGAACTCGAAAGCAGGCCGATAAACAGCGACGGACCAAACGACGCGGCAATCATGTTCCACGTGTTAAGCAATGCCGTTCCGTGAGGATGCTCAGCGGCGGGAAGCGTCTCCAAACCGGCGGTCTGCGAGGGGCTCAGTACCAAACCGACGCCGGCATACACCACAACGGTCAGCAGCACGACAACGCCGATGTTCATGCTTGCCGCGGTCATCGAGATTGCCGTCTGCCCCACAGCGATCAGGGCAAAGCCGACCGGCAGCAGCGGCCACGCACCACGGGCATCCATCACGCGTCCGCCCACAATCGAGGTCACGGCGTTGCAGGCGATCGCCGGCAAAATGAGCAAACCCGCGACAAGTGCGGTCATGCCGTATGCGCCCTCAAAATAGAGCGGCAACAAAACGCTCATCGAGAACGTCGTCATCATCGACACCACCACAAGCAGGCACGCAGGCCAAAAACGAACGCTTGCCATGGGGCGCACGTTGAGCACCGGATGTCCGAGCTTGAGCTGACGGGCCGTAAAGAGGCCGAGCAGCACAACGGCGGCGAGAAGCGTCACGATACCGGCCATCACATTGGTCGAGAACTCGCCAACGGAATATACAAACGCCGTGATGCCGGCCGCAAGCAAAGCAACCGACAGAATATCAAGCTTAGTGTTCGAGCGCTCTCCAACATTTCGAACGAGCTTTGCTGCCGCCGCGGCGACCACGACACCGCCCACCAGCGGCACTACGAACACCGCCCTCCAGCCAAACAACGTGCACATAAGACCACTGATCACAGGTCCAAACGCCGGCCCCAGCGTAATGCAGGCACCGCCCAGACTCAGATACAGACCGAGCTTCTCGCGCGGAGCGCAAGATAGCACCACATTCATCATGAGCGGAAACAAGATGTCCGATCCCGCAGCCTGCAAAATGCGACTTGGCAGCAAGACGGTAAACGTTGGGGCGACCAGGCACAGGACTTCTCCGGCGACCATGCATCCGCATGCGAAAAACAGCAGCCTGCGCGTCGAGAAACGACCGGACAGAAAGGCCATGATGGCCGTGAAGATCGACGTCACGATCATGTAGCCCGAAACAAGCCACTGCGCCGTGGTGGCACTCACCGAAAAGGCCGCCATGATGTCGTGCAACGCCACGTTAATGATGTTCTCGTTAAACGCGGCGACAAATGCTGCGATATACATGACGACAAGAAACGCCGAAGTGCCCGATGGCGTTACTTGAATTTGTTGCTGAGATTTGCTCCCCATGCATTTCCTTCCTCTTGGAACGACAATCGCATCGCCCCGGAGGAACAGTCCAGGGCGAGAATGAGCCCTAGACTTACGCCAGACGCCGCGCACGACGAATCTGGCCACATGGTCCAACGTCGAAAGATTGTAACGCGAACGCGCAGCTTTCCTTCCGCGCTATTATTGAAAGTCCACGAAAGCATGAGACATGAGGAGCCCTCCATGATTAAGCCCATCATGAAATCCGAGTTCTTTTTGCGCCTGCCTTCCGAAGACGCGGGACCCGACGATGCCGCGACCGGGCAGGACCTCCTGGATACGCTCCATGAGCATGAGCACGAGTGCGTGGGGCTCGCCGCCAATATGATTGGCGTGCGCAAACGCATCATCTGCGTAAAGGACGGCAGCAAGTCGCTGCTTATGTACAACCCGCAGATTCTTGAGCAGGTCAATGCCTACCAGACGAGCGAAGGATGCCTCTCGCTGATCGGTGAGCGTCCCTGTACCCGCTATCGCCGCATTAAGGTTGAGTATCTGGACGAGAACTTCGTCCACCGCATCAAAAACTTCTCGGGCTACACCGCCGAGATCATCCAACACGAAATCGACCACTGTTGCGGAATCGTTATATAGTTCCGCCGATTCAAGAAAGCTCCCTGCAGAAAAATAACTGCAGGGAGCTTCTCATAGTGCGGAGCTTCTATCCCACTAGCTCTGGCGGTAGTGATCGAAGAAGTCGGCCAAGTCCTCGAGCGACTCTTTGAGCACTTCCATACGCGGCAGGTACACGATGCGGAAGTGGTCGGGCTCGCCCCAGTTGAAGCCGCCGCCGCGCGTGATCAGGATCTTCTTCTCGTGCAGCAGGTCGAGGGCAAACTGCTCGTCATCGGTGATGTTGAACTTCTTCACATCCATCTTGGGGAAGATATAGAACGCCGCACGCGGCTTGACCACCGAGATGCCGTCGATCTTGTTGAGTGCCTCATACACAAAGTTGCGCTGCTCGTAGACACGACCGCCGGGACGGATGTAGTCGTTAACGGACTGATGACCACCGAGTGCCGTCTGAACGATCGACTGAGCCGGCACGTTGGAGCACAGGCGCATGTTGGAGAGCATGTTGATGCCCATGATGAAGTCGCTCATGCAGCGCTGGTTGCCCGAAAGCACCATCCAGCCAATACGATAGCCCGCGATCATGTGCGACTTGGAAAGGCCGCTAAAGGTGACGCAGGGCAGATCAGGAGCGAGCGAGGCAATCGAGACGTGCTCGTAACCGTCCATGCACAGGCGGTCGTAGATCTCATCGGCAAAGATCATCAGCTGATGTCTGCGTGCAACCTCGACGATGCCCTCGAGCACCTCGCGCGGATAGACAGAGCCCGTGGGGTTGTTGGGGTTGATGATGACGAGGGCCTTGGTCGCGCTCGTGATCTTGGACTCCATATCCTCCAGGTCGGGATACCAATCCGCCTGCTCATCACACAGATAGTGAACGGGATGACCGCCGGCAAGGGTTGCGCACGCCGTCCAGAGCGGATAGTCGGGGCTGGGGATCAGAATCTCGTCGCCATTGTCGAGCAGCGCGTTCATCGAAAGCTGAATGAGTTCGGACACGCCGTTGCCCGTGTAGATGTGCTCCATCTGAACATTGGGCAGGCCCTTGATCTGCGAGTACTGCATGATTGCCTTGCGCGCAGAGAACAGGCCGCGCGAGTTGGAATAGCCTTCGCAGTCGGGCAGCTGCTGGCGCATGTCCTTGATGACCTCATCGGGCGTGCGGAAACCGAAGGGCGCCGGGTTGCCGATATTGAGCTTGAGGATGCGCTCGCCCTCGTCCTCCATACGGGCGGCCTCGTCGACGACGGGGCCGCGCACGTCATACAGGACGTTATCGAGCTTGGTGGATTTAGAAAAAGTACGCATGGTGGTGCTCCTTGCAATTTGAGCTGTTGGGCTAGGTTCGGATTTGGCAACGGTATGGGACGAGGACGTCTCGCCTTGGTCGGCGTCACCGGCGAGCAGCCAGGTAACATCGACCTCCAAAATACGGGCGAGCAGCTCTGCCACATCGCGCCGCGGAATCGTCTTGCCGCTCACATATTGGCTCATCTGACTCTTGCCGAGTTTTTTGCCGAGCATCTCCGATGCGCGGATCACGTCCGACTGGCGAACGTCGCGATCGGACATAGCCTGTCGCAGACGATCGCTAAACGTCTCTTGGGCCACTAGAACCTCCTTGCTGGCAAAGTTCAATTTATACAACACGAATTGAACCTGAGTTCAATTTAGGCAGCAGTATAACGCCGTGCTATTTCGAAAAGTTCAATTTTAAAAATAAAATGAGCAAGACCTCGAAATTTATCCCAAGGCGATAACGACGTGCACGCATTTAGAGGTATTCGAGGAAACGAGCGGCGGCAAGCGAAACATCGGCCGTTCGATATATGGCGTTGATCTGCCGATGGGGATGCCCTTCGAGCGGGCGCACGGCAACATCAAACTGGCAGCGACGCAAGATGAGCGCGGGAAGAATGCTCACGCCCAAGCCATCCTCGACCATAGCCATAATCGCATAGTCATCCCAAGTCGACAGTTTTGAGCGCACTGACAGCCCCGCCCGACGGAATAGCGGCGTAATCTCATCATCGGTACCCCGTTCCAGCAGAATAAACTGCTCGTTGGCTAAATCGGCAAGAGAAACGACCTCCGCCGTGGCAAGCGAGGAGTCCGCTGGCACCACGGCCATCAACTCGTCTTGCACCAACGGTCGCGACGCCATGCCGGCGCCACGTGGCTCGCGCGGAATAAAGCCCAGGTCGCAGCGGCCTTCCGCCACCCATTGCTCAATCTCGGAGTAATCACCCATCAGCAGCTCGTAATCGACATCCGGATGATCGGCGCGAAAGCGCGCAATCACCGGCGGCAGTACATGGGTCGCCACACTCGAGAACGTACCAATGCAGATCTTGCCGCGCATGAGCCCACGCATCTCGTCCACGTGTCGCTGCAGGCGGCCAAACTCCTCGCAGAGCGCCTCAACCGCCGGCATGATCTGCCGCCCATCGGCAGAAAGCACCACACCCTCGCGGCTGCGGTCGAGCACCTTAAAACCCCAATCGGTCTCAAGGTCGCCCACCATGCGGCTCACGCCCGACTGCGAATAGCTCAGCCGCTCGGCGGCGCGCGTAAAACTGCCGGCCCGCACCGTCTCGAGCAGCACCTGCATCTTTTGAATATTCGTTTCCACGGCACCCCTCCACCTTTACATGAGTTTTTGTCATGTTATCCATGCATTATATTCGCTTTTCTTCTAAAGCCAGTTCACCCATAGTGAACATGCTCGGATATAGAGGGGATGTCAGCACATGAACAACGGATTGTTTACGTACTTAGCAGCATTGCTATTGTTTGGCTCCAACGGCATCATCGCCGCTGCCATCGCGCTGCCGAGCTCCGATATCGTACTGTTGCGCACGTTTTTGGGCGCTCTCACCCTTGCCGCCGTCCTCTTCATAACCAAGCGCCATAACCTGCAGGCTCCGTCTCGCCCCCGCGAGGCCGCAGCGCTCATCGTCTCGGGCGCCGCGCTGGGCGCCAGCTGGATTTTTCTGTTCCGCGCCTACCAGACGATCGGCGTCGGCGTATCCTCGCTGCTGTACTACTGCGGCCCCATCATCGTTATGGCCCTCTCCCCGCTCATTTTTGGCGAAAAGCTGACCGGCAGCAAAATCGCCGGCTTTATCGCCGTCGCCTGCGGTGCTTTTCTCATTGCAGCGCAAGGTCTAGGCGGCAATATGCCCATTGCGGGCATCGTCTGTGGAATCGCCTCGGCCTTCTGCTATGCATTGATGGTCATCGCCAGCAAGGGTGCGCCTCACATCGAGGGCCTCGAGAACTCCGCACTCCAAGTGAGCGCCGCCTTTGTGACCGCACTGGCCCTCACGCTCATCACGCAGGGCGCTCCCTCGTTCCTGTCCGCCGGCGTCGCCGCCAGCATTGATTGGCGCGCCGTCGCTATGCTCGGCGTCGTCAACACCGGCATTGGTTGCCTGCTCTACTTTAGCGCCGTCGCCAAGCTGCCCGTTCAGACCGTCGCCGTCGTCGGCTACCTCGAGCCGCTTTCGGCGGTCGTGTTCTCAGCCGCCCTTTTGGGTGAAGCCATAACACCGGTCCGCCTGATGGGCGCCGCGCTTATCATCGGCGGCGCGATTTTTTGCGAACTCGCCGGCAAACGCGCAAACGCCAAGGCTGGCATCGCCCAGATAGCACGTGCTTAAAAGCCCCTGCTTTGAAATGCTACCTGCGTAGATAAATAATCCCCAGCTGAGGATTATTGTCTAAAATAACCCGATGTGCCAAACTGCTCTCGTATGTATAAAGACGGCATAAAGTTTTTTGTCCTAGACAGATAACCGGATGTCTAAGGGAGTCCTCGTGGCACACAACAAACTGGAGGCAAACCTCCAAGACCAGCGCGGGCAAGGCGGGCACGGAGCCATCCCCCTCTCCGCTGGCATGCTGCTCGTAACGCTCGGCGTCGTCTATGGCGACATCGGCACGAGCCCTATGTACACCATGAAATCGATCGTCGCCAACAACGGCGGCATCGGCACCGTCAGCGAGGACATGATTCTGGGCGCACTTTCGCTCGTCATCTGGACCATGACGCTCGTGACCACGGTCAAATACGTGGTAATCGCCATGAAGGCCGATAACCACAACGAAGGCGGCATCTTCGCCCTGTTCAGTCTCGTGCGCAAGGTGGCACCGTGGCTGATCCTTCCCGCCATGATCGGCGGCGCGGCGCTGCTCGCCGACGGCATCCTCACCCCCGCGGTCACGGTCACCACGGCCATTGAGGGCCTGCGCACCATCGAGTGGGGTCACGCGCTTTTGGGTGACGGGCAAACCAACGTCATCATTATTACCATCATCATTATCTGCGGGCTGTTTGCCATGCAGCGCGCCGGCACCTCGTCGATCGGCAAGCTGTTCGGCCCGCTCATGACACTATGGTTCCTGTTCTTGGCAGGCGCCGGCCTGTTCAACATGCTCGGCAACCTGTCCATCCTACGCGCGCTCAACCCCATCCGCGGCATCATGTTTCTGTTCTCGCCCATCAACCACTCGGGCATTATGGTGCTCGGCTTTGTCTTCCTATCGACAACCGGTGCCGAGGCGCTCTATTCGGACATGGGTCACGTGGGCAAGGCAAACATCTATGCATCCTGGCCGTTTGTTAAGGCGGCCCTTATCCTCAACTATCTGGGTCAGGGAGCTTGGCTGCTCGCCAATAACTCCAACCCCCAGATGCTCGCGATGGATATCGTCAACCCGTTCTATATGATGCTCCCCGAGCCCCTACGCCCCTTTGCCATCGTGCTTTCGGCCGTGGCGGCCATCATCGCCTCGCAGGCGCTCATCACCGGCTCGTTCTCGCTGGTATCCGAGGCAACGCGCCTCAACCTTATGCCGCACCTGCGCATCCACTACCCCAGCGACACCAAGGGTCAGCTCTATATTCCGCTCGTCAACAACATCATGTGGGTCGGCTGCATCTTCATTGTGCTGCTGTTCCAGAACTCCGAGCGCATGGAAAGCGCCTATGGCCTCGCCATCACCGTGACCATGCTCATGACCACGACGCTTTTGACGAGCCATATCGCCGGCATTCTCAAGCACAAGCTGGGCGCCTGCGTCTTCGCCCTGCTCTTCGGCGCCATTGAACTGTGCTTTTTCTCCTCGTGCCTCACCATGTTCTTTGACGGCGGCTATGTGATGATCTTCTTGGCCGCACTGCTGTTTGGCCTTATGTATGTGTGGCGTCGCGGCACCGCCATCGAGCGCACACAGACGATTCTGCTGCCCGTCTCCATGTACATCGACCAGCTCAATCGCCTGCGCAATGACGAGACCTATCCCGTGCTCGCCGACAATCTGGTATTTCTCACCAACAGCCCCGACCCGCTCACACTCGACCGCGACGTGCTCTATTCCATCCTGGACAAGCACCCCAAGCGCGCCAAGGCATATTGGTTCATCAACGTGCACGTTACTGACGAACCCTATACGCACGAGTATTCCGTCGAGACCTTTGGCACGGACTTTTTGTTCCGCGTGCGCCTGGACCTGGGCTTTAAGGTCAACCAGCGCGTCAACGCCTATCTGCGTCAGATCGTCGGCGACTTGATGGCATCGGGCGAGCTGCCGCCGCAACATCACACCTACTCCATCTACGAGACGCGCGGCAACGTAGGTGACTTCCGCTTTTGCATGCTGCGCAAGATGCTTGCCCCCGAAACGGACATCAACCGCAATGACCACCGCGTGATGGCCATCAAGTACACCGTCCGCCGCGCCTGCGGAAGCCCGGCACGCTGGTACGGTCTCGAGAACTCGGCCATCATCATTGAGTACGTACCGCTCTTTGCCCGCATGCGCCCGGCCGTCAAACTTGTGCGCACCCAGGTGCCGCTCGAGGTTCAGATCGAAGAGGCCGAGGAAATGGAGGTCGACATCTTCTCGGACGACTTGGTCAACGGCAACGAGGCCGGCAAGAGCATGAACGTCGATCCCACCGAGCTGCTCGAGAGCGTCGCCGATACGCCCGAACAGCAACTCGACGGACTCGAGAGCACCCAGTTCAACGACGCCAACTTCTAACACGCCACCAGCCATTGACGACAACGGCCTCGCATCTCATAAGAGGTGCGAGGCCGTTTTATGTCGCAACGGACCAGTGAGCTACGAACGACGCGGCTCGGGAACCACGAGCCTATCGGGGCTCGCGCCCTCGGCATCCATCAGGCTCACGTAACGAATCGACGGATCCCCATACATCGCGTAGTAATAATTGCCCGTGCGCGCGCTAAAGCATCCGGTATAGATAGTCTTCTCGAACTTGCCATCGCCCATCCTGGACGCCCCCTCAATCATCACCACGCCCTCGAGCGAGCGGAACATGCGAACGACGTTTTCGGTCTCGCTCTCCTTTTGCGGGTAATTGGCATTGAGGTACGCCGCCTTTACAAAACGGCTCGGCGAATAGCAATCGCCCGGAATGCCGCGCATGCCGGCACCGGCTCCATAGGGCTTAAGCTCGGCGCCACGCCATGTCGCCGTCTGCGGAAAATCGCTTGTGGCGGTGATATAGGTGCGCAGGTTTTCCATGTGCCACGGGAAGGTCGGCTGGTTGGCAAGGGTGTCGACCGGATCGTCGTATACATGCAGGCCGTCAGCCATCATCTCGACCACGATGCTGCGCTGGCTGTCGCCGATAATCCAATGGAGCAGCGACACGCCCAGCCCCTCTCCGGCAGATTTGGCGACAATCACCGTGTCGCGCAGCGCGGCCTCGACCTCATCGACCGTCGAGAACGTCGCTGCCACCCACAGGGGAAACTCATAGGCCGCGATATTGTTCTTGCCGTCGACAGGGCCCTCGGCATACTCGGCATAGCCGGGAAAGTTGAGCCCCGCCACAGCCAGACCCGCATCGTTACCACAGTCGAAAAACATGGGATAGTTCTTGTAATCGATGCACATGCCGATTACCGCGTGTGCCGCCGACGCATCGTCGATAAACGAATACGGAATGTGGAACCCGCGCGGCATCACGCGAACCTGTTGGCCGTAGTCAAAGCTCCAGTCGAGGTTGCGGCCCAGATACATGTGGCCAGAATTATCGGTAAATCGAATGCTCGTGCACATAGCGCCTCCTAGCTTTACGGTCCTGCTAAGGTTATTGTCACCAAACAAAAAGGCGCTAAACACAAAAGCCCGGACATGACAACAATGTCACGCCCGGACCAAAAGAGACGAAGTGCGGTGCTTTGGTCCCCTTAGACCAACTTTCCAAGACAGTGGTCGATCATATGCTGGACCATCTGCGCCTCAAAGCCCGCGTAGTCGCGGCGGCACTCCTTCATCTTGCCGTCGACGATCTGGTCAAAGGCAACCTTGCACTTGATGTAGCGCGTGGACTTGGTGACCTCCTCGTGCGTCAGGCAGCTCTCCTCCATCTTGCTGGCGCCCAGGCCAAACACCAGACGGGGGTTGTAGAGCACGTGGGGCTCGCCGGCATCGTCCAGGTAGACGCAGACCTTCTTGGTAACGCCAATCTGATTGGCGGCCAAGCAGCCGGCATCATCGAGCGACTTGATGGTATCAATCAGATCCTGAGCGACCGATTCGTCCTCGACAGTCGCAACCTCGCAACGCTGAGACAGGATAGCCTCGTCGCGGCAGAGCTCTTTAATCATACGTTCCTCCATAGGGGTCGTTGTAACCGCTTAAGTATACGGTACCTACACAATTTCATGCGAAAGATACCGCCCGTCCGTTACAAACCGCCGAACATCAACATGTGAGGAACACCAACTTCACAAAGGCGATATAGTGGGTGAGTTCGTGTCAATCGGCCTAAACTCGGGGCCGAACAAGGAAAGGGTATGCATGGACGAACTATTTCACGTCAGTGAGCGCAAGTCCACAATCGGGACCGAACTTCGCGCTGGACTGACAACATTCCTGGCGATGGCCTACATCATCGCCGTCAACCCCGCGGTACTCTCGGGCGCTGGCATCGATGCGGGGGCGCTCGCCTGCGCCACCTGCCTGGGCGCCGGCATCATGACCATCTGCATGGGCATCTTCGCAAACCGCCCGCTCGCCTGCGCGTCGGGCCTGGGCATCAACGCCATGATCGCGGGCATCGCCACCACCATGTGCGGCGGCGACTGGCACGTGGCCATGAGCGTTATCTTCCTCGAGGGCATCGTCATCTTGCTGCTCGTCCTGTGCGGCCTGCGCGAGGCCATCATGGACGCCATCCCCGTGGTCCTGCGCCACGCCATCTCGGTGGGTCTGGGTCTGTTTATCGCCATGATCGGCCTGTGCGACGCCGGCATCATCACCGCTGGCGCCGGTACGCTTGTCGGCCTGGGCGACATCACCTCCCCCACCTTTATCGTCGGCATCATCTCCATCGTCGTGACGGTCGCCCTGGCTTCCCGCAACGTGCCGGGCTCGCTGCTCATCGGCATCATCGTCGCCGTTATCGCCGGTATCCCGCTGGGCGTCACTCATGCGCCCGAGGGCCTCATCGCACCGCTCGACTTCTCGACCTTTGGCGCCCCGTTTGCCAGCACCGCCGATGGCAACATGGCCATCGTGAAGGTTCTGACCGACCCGATGCTGCTCGTCGTGGCCTTCTCGCTGCTCATGAGTGACTTCTTCGACACCATGGGCACCGCGATGGCCGTCGCCAAGCAGGGCGAGTTCCTGACCGAGGACGGCAATGTCGAGGACATCCGTCCCATCCTGGTCGTCGACTCCGTGGCCGCTGCTGCCGGTGGCTTTATGGGCGTCTCCTCCATCACCACTTTCGTCGAGTCCACGTCCGGCGCTGCCGACGGTGGCCGCACGGGTCTCACCTCCGTCACCACCGGCGTGCTGTTCATCCTCGCCGCGTTCTTCTCCCCCATCGTCACCATCGTTTCCAGCGCCGCCACCTGCGGTGCTCTGGTCTACGTCGGCTACCTCATGATGAGCGAGGCCTCCGAGATCGACTGGTCCGACGTGTCGCAAGGTTTCCCGGCGTTCATGATTGTCGCCGGCGTGCCCTTCACTTACTCCATCTCTGCCGGCATTGGCCTGGGCTTTATCGCCTACGTGATCGTCGCGCTCTTTAAGGGCGAGGCCTCCAAGATCAAGCCGCTCATGTGGATCGCAGCACTTGCCTTCCTCGTCTACTTCTTCGTGGCGTAACAGCATAGTCTGCTAAAGCAAAACAACAAGGCGCGGAGTCGCATCGAGCGGCTCCGCGCCTTTCTTTTAGCGTCTGCCCCCGTGCCAGCGTGCGACAATTGAGGCTGTCAATATCACAGCACCGAGAGAAGCCTGCCTTGGAAGCGCATCAGAAGCAGATAACCGTTTATTCAGAGTGTGCGGAAGGCGCACCTGTCATTTACCTCCCCGTGGTTGTGGGCGACGGTAATGAAGTCTACGAGCGCTGCCGAGAGCTCGACTGCCCACCGTTCACCCTTGTCGCCATTGGCGGACTCGATTGCAATCGTGAGCTGAGCCCCTGGGTATGCGACGGTACCGTGCGCGATGCCGAGCCCTTTGGTGGACAGGCCGCTGGTTTTCTTGACGAGTTGTTGAAGCAGATAATCCCAGAGGCCGAATCATCGCTCCCGCAACCGCCCACCTGGCGCGGCGTTGCCGGCTACTCGTTGGCGGGCCTTTTTGCACTGTGGGCACTTTGGCAAACAGATGTCTTTGAGCGCGCGGCGAGTGCATCGGGGTCGCTGTGGTTCCCCGGCTTTATCGACTACGCGCGCGAGCGCACGATGACAGCTACGCCCGACGCCGTCTATCTGTCACTCGGCAAAAAGGAGACCAAGACGCCCAACCGCATGATGCGGCACGTACTTGACGACACGCGCGCAATGGAAGCGTTGCTCGTTGAGCGCGGCATCCTCACAACACTGGAACTCAACCCCGGCAACCACTTTGCCCAAACCGACCTGCGCATGGCGCGTGGCATCCACTGGGTTCTTGCGCACTAAAAAGCCGGACATGCGCATCGGACGCATGGCCGGCTTTTTTAACTGAGTTGGACACAGCTGCTATTCGGCAGACCCTTCGAGTTCCGAGACATCAAACTCAAAGTCGTTACCCGGTAGAATGGCATTGAGCACAATGCCCACCAGCGAACCCACGGCAAGGCCCGAGAGCGAAATGGTCACGCCGCCCAGCTCCAACACGATAGCTCCGGCAGTGCTGTACGCAATGCCGAGTGAAAGCACCAGCACCAGGGCGGCCACCAGCACGTTGCGGTTGTTCTGGAAATCGACCTGGTTCTCGATGAGGTTGCGGACGCCCACGGCGCTGATCATGCCATAGAGCACAAGCGACACGCCGCCGATCACACACGCCGGCATGGCCGCAATGACAGCCGCGAACTTGGGGCAGAACGAGAGCACAATGGCACAACATGCGGCAATGCGAATCACGCGCGGGTCAAACACACGCGTCAGGGCAAGCACACCGGTGTTCTCGCCATAGGTGGTGTTAGCCGGAGCGCCAAAGAGCGATGCGAGAATGGTCGCCAGGCCGTCGCCAAGCAGCGTGCGATGCAGGCCAGGATCGGCGATGTAGTTACGCTCGCAGGTGGAGCCGATAGCCGAGATATCACCGATATGCTCGATCATGGTCGCAAATGCCAGCGGCATAATGGTGATGATGGCCGTCGTGGCAAGACCGCTATCGAACTGCGGCCCAAAGAGTGCAAACACGGTGTTATCCCACACGACGGGCACGCCAACCCAGGGAGCGGCTGCGACGCCCGAGAAATCAACCTCGCCGAGCGCGGCGGCAACGGCATAGCTCACCACAACGCCCAGCAAAATCGGCACGATCTTGACCATGCCGCGACCCCAGATGTTGCAGATGACGATAACGGCAACGGCAATGACAGCCACAAGCCAGTTGGTCTGACAGTTAGCAATAGCGGAACTTGCCAGGATCAAGCCGATGGAAATGACGATGGGGCCAGTCACCACCGGCGGGAAGAAGCGCATAACGCGCTTGGCACCAAACGCGTGAAACAGGGCCGCCAGCACCGGATAGAGCAGGCCGGCACAGGCTACACCTAGGCAGGCGTAGGGCAAAAGCTCGGCCTCGCCGTTGGGCGCGATGGCGGCATAACCGGCAATAAAGGCAAATGATGAGCCCAAAAATGCCGGCACCTTACCGCGCGACAGGAAATGGAAGAGCAGCGTGCCCAGGCCGGCAAACAGCAGTGTTGTCGAGACCGAGAGGCCGGTGAGCACGGGCACCAGCACCGTGGCGCCAAACATGGCAAACAAATGCTGCAGACCGAGTAGGAACATGCGCGGGCGGCCGAGCGATGACGCATCGTAGATGGCATCGGCGACGGCGGGCGTCGAGGATTGGGACATGGATGTCCTTTCATAATGGAAGGGCGCCCGGGCATATCGGATAACCTGCCCGAACGATACGATCCGAACCATTGTACGCGATACGCAGTGCCTCGCACGCGCCGCCACCTGCGAACGGCATCGTTATTTCCAGACACGCTCGGCAATGCGCCTAACCAGCGCAATCTTTGCCCACTGTTCGTCCTCGGTCAGCTTGTTGCCAATCTCGCAGCTGGCAAAGCCACACTGGGGCGACAGGTACAGGTTCTCGAGCGGCACGTACTTTGCGGCTTCGCGGATGCGCTCGACGATAACATCCTCGTTCTCGAGCTCTGCCGCCTTGGTGGTTACCAAGCCCAGCACGACCTTCTTGCCCGGGGCAACGTACTTGAGCGGCTCAAAACCGCCGGCGCGCGGCGTATCGAACTCCAGGTAGAATGCGTCGACATCCTCATGTGCAAACAGGTACGGCGCGATGGGGTCATAGCCGCCCTCGAAAGCATAGGTAGAGTGGTAGTTGCCGCGGCACACGTGCGTGTTAATGACGAGGTCATCGGGCTTGTCCTCGATGGCGGCGTTGTTGAGCGCCACGCCCAGCTCGCTCACCCTTTGCAGGTCAACCGGGCTCATGCCAGTCTTGGACACAAAGTCGGTATCGCAGTAAATGCCCCAGGTGCAGTCATCAAACTGGATATTGCGACAACCGGCGGCGTACAGGTCGGCGACCACCGTGCGATAAGCGGCTGCAATTGCGTCGGCAAGTTCCTCATCGGTCTTATAGACGGCGCGCAGGCTCTCCTGCTGGCCATCGCAGCGGTCGAGCGTAACCTCCGAGAACGTCTGGATCGGCGCCGGAATGGTCTGGCGCGCAACCTGACCCTCCCCCTCGAGTGCCTTGACAAACTTAAAGTGCTCGACGAAGGGGTGGTTCTCGCCGCTGATGGGGCCGGTCACCACGGCGGTGTCAGCCGTGGTCTCCTCGTCGTGGAACATATAGCCCGTACGCGAGGTGCGGCATTCAATGCCGTTGAGCCCCCACATAAAGTCGAGGTGCCAGTAACTGCGACGAAACTCGCCATCGGTAATCACCTGCAGGCCAGCGGCCTTTTGCTTGTCCACCAGGTCGCGAATAGCCTCATCCTCGACGGCCTTAAGCCCCTCGGCATCAAGCGTGCCTGCCGCATAGGCAGCGCGGGCATCCTTTACGGCCTGCGGACGAAGAAAGCTGCCGACGATATCAGCGCGAAACGGCGCGTTCGGTTGAATCGAAGTGCTCATAGATATCTCCCTTTGCATTGGTTGCTTTACTGGGACAGAGTATGAGCGCTCATATAGCCATCGTAAAATATACGTTTATAACAGTTTGATATAGATGCTTCCTATATCAGTTGGGACTGCCATGAAGAGATTTGACCTGTGCAGGACGCAGCAGTCTAGATATGCTGACGGATCGCGTCGATATAGGCTTGACCGTAGCGCGTAAGCGTCGTGTTCTTGCGCGTGATGATGCCGATCTCCATGTACTCATCCACATCGAGCGGAATCGAGATAATGCCGGGGCCGTTGAGTTCGTGGCTGATCACGCCCGAGCACACCGTGTAGCCGTTGAGGCCCATGGCCAGGTTGAACAGCGTCGCACGGTCGCGCACGCGGATATTCTTGCGACGCTCAAACGTCGAGGTCAGCTCCTCGGAATAGTAAAACGAGTTGTAACTGCCCTGCTCGTAGGACAGGAACGGGTAGTCTTCCAAGTCCTCGAGCGTCACGCTGGAGCGGGCCGCCAGCGGATGGTCGGCGCAGACGAAGACATGCGGCGTGGCGCAGAAGAGCCCTTCGAACACGAGCTCGTTGGCCACCAGCATGCGCTCGATGACCTCGCGGTTGTGCTCGGACAGATATAGGATGCCCAGTTCGCTTTTCATATGCGCGACGTCCTCGATAATCTCGTGAGTCTGCTCCTCGCGCAGGGTAAAGTCGTAGCGCGCGGCATCGAACTCACGGATCACATCGACAAACGCGTTAACGGCAAAGGAATAATGCTGGCAGCTCACACTAAAGTGCGGCACCTGCTCGGACTCGCCCTTGTACTTGCCTTCGAGCAGATCCGCCTGGTCGAGCACCTGGCGCGCGTAGCCCAAGAAGGTCTCGCCCTCCTCGGACACAATGACACCCTTGTTGGTGCGATCAAAGATGTGCACACCCATCTCGTTTTCGAGATCGCGGATCGACGCGGTAATCGAAGGCTGCGACACAAAGAGCCGGCGCGAGGCCTCGGTGATGCTGCCGCATTCGGCAACTTTGACGACATACCTGAGCTGTTGAAGCTTCATAGCCTTCTCCCTAGACGTTCGTGACGCCAAAACCCGCCGCGTCCACCTGACGCATAAACGACGGCATCTCCCCCGTCGCGGCGCAGGCGGCAATCTGATGCAGAGCCCCGGCAACCGCATCATCTGCCGCAGCGCCGATATGCCAGCGCGCTGCCGCCGTGACGGCCTCGTTGGCATTGGCGACTGCAACGGAGTTGGGAACGGCATCGATCATGGGCAAATCATTATCAGAATCACCGAATACGGCCACCTCGTCGGGCGTCAAGCCCAAAGCACGCGCCAGCTCCAGCGCAGCGCAGCCCTTGTCCCAACCAGCCGGAAGGATGTCGAACAGACGCACTCGGTTGTTGGGAAACACAAGCGAGAGTTCCGGCACCTCAGCGGCAACGCGCTCGCGTAGCTCCGCGAGCTCCTCACGCGAACGGGCACTCCAGATATTCGCCTTAAACACCGGCGCGTCATCGACGACGGGACGGCACGGGGCCTCTTCGCCTTTGAGCCACGCGTTGCCGCCCGACTCCATGGCGCGACGAACGCGCTCAGGATTGCTCGTCACGCAATAGGCATCGTTGCCCCAAAAGTCATCGCCCAGGCTGTAGACTTTTATAAATGTATCGTCGGTCTCTTGCTCGAGGTAATCGGCCAGACGCATCAGAGCATCGTTGTCGGTCGCACGCGAAGCGACTACTTCGCCGTCGACAAACATCACCTGGCCGTTACAGAACGCACCGGTCGAAAAACACTCGGAACAATTTTTGAACATCCAACCCATCGCGGACGGCTGACGACCCGAAACCGGGCCAAAGTGCAGACCCGCCGCCTGCATGGCATGAATGCCCTCAATGGCGTAGTCGCTGGCTCCGTCATGCCCAGCCGGAATCAGCGTATCGTCCATATCGGTCAGCACAAGTTTGATCATAGAGTCCCCCGTCATTTTCACCGTAACCATTGTAACGACCTGCCAATAAGGGACAGGTTCATTTTGGCAGGTTTTATCTGGGGAAATGTAACGCCCCAGTCGCCACCTGCCAAAATAAACCTGTCCCTTTTTAGCAGGTGCGCTAGTATAGGGAACAACAGATTCGCTGCGGGAGTGCCGGCGGTGCAAACCACAAGGCTGAGAGGGCATGGGGCCCAATCCTTTGAACCTGTCAGTTAATGCTGGCGTAGGGAGCATGCCGCCTTTACAGGGGCGCTGTCTATGCACAGCGCCCCTTTTCTATGCCAAGGAGGCATGTGCAGTGATCGATTCGAAACAGCTCAAGCAACAAGTGATCAAGGCCGTGGAGGAGATTCGCGCCACCAATCCGATGGCCGGCTCCATCACCAACACGGTGACGATCGACTTTGTCGCCAACGCACAGCTCGCCGTGGGCGGATCGGCCGCCATGGTCTATCTGCCCGACGAGGGCGAGGCGCTCGTTGCCGGCGGCGGCGCCATCTATCTCAACATGGGCACACTCTTCCCCATCTACGAGCAGACGATTCCCCGCGCGGCCAAGGCGGCACACGACGCCGGCAAGCCCTGGGTGCTCGATCCGGTTGGCCTGGGCATCGGTAGCCTGCGCACCCAGCTGGTAAACGAGCTCAAGCAGTACAAACCCGCCATCGTGCGCGGCAACGCCTCCGAGATTATCGCGCTCGCCGGCCTGTGGGGTCTTGAGGGCGAGGCGGCTGATCTGAGCCGCGTACGCGGTGTCGACACCACCGACACGGTCGACGCCGCCCGCGATGCCGCCGTGGCGCTCGCTCGCTACACCGGCGGCGCCGTAGTGGTCTCGGGTGAAGTCGACCTGATCACCGACGGCACGACCGTGGCCAAGTCCCACGGCGGCAGCCCACTCATGTCCAAGATCACCGGCTGTGGTTGCTCACAGGGCGGCGTGCTGGCCGTGTACGCCTGTGCTGCCGATCCGTTTACGGCAGCAATCTGCGGCACCGCCGTCTACAACGTTGCCGGTACGCGTGCCGCTGCTGTCGCCGACGCGCCGGCAAGCTTTAAGGTCGCCTTTATCGACGAGCTCTACCGCGCGACCGCCCAGGACATTGCCGATAACCGACTCGAACTCGAGGAGGCATAAGCCATGTCCAAGCCCGCAACCAATGCCGGTATGAACACGCTCGTCGCCGTGGCCATCGCCCCGTGCGGCACCGGCGACGAGCTATCCGCCGAGGTCGCCGAGGTCGTACGCGTCATTCGCGAGAGCGGCCTTCCCAACCGCACCACCTCGATGTTCACCGAGATCGAGGGCGACTGGGACGAGGTCATGCAGGTCGTGCGCGACGCAACCTTTGTGTTGGCGAGCAAGGGCATCCGCACCGAAGTCGTGCTCAAAGCCGATATTCGACCCGGATTTACCGACACCATGACCGGCAAACTCGAGCGCATGGAAGCACAGATCAAAAAGCAGGAGGAAGCACGATGAGCATCCGCGACAACCTTGATATCTCGGCCTATCTGGTACTCGGCCCCGAAAACACGCTCGGGCGCCCCGTGGGCGATGTGGTGGCCCAGGCACTCGATGCCGGCTTTACCTGCATCCAGGTGCGCTCCAAGGTGGCAAGCGCCCGCGAGATCATCGCGCTGACCGGCGACGCCGCGCAGGCAATCGCACAGGCTGGCAAGACCGGTCAGGTCGCTTTGCTGATCGACGACCGCCTGGACTGCGTACTCGCCGCGCGCGAGCAGGGCATTGCTGTCGACGGCGTGCACGTGGGCCAGAGCGATATTCCCGTCGAGGTCTGCCGCAAACTTTTGGGCCCCGATGCCATCGTGGGCCTTTCGGCCCGTTGCGAGGAGATGCTCGAGTACGTCAAGACCGCCGACATGAGCCTAGTCGACTACCTGGGCATCGGCCCGCTCCACGAGACCGAGACCAAGCGCGACTGCGGACGCGCGGCCGACGGCTCTATCATCACCAAAAGCTTTGAGGACCTGGCCGCACTCCACGCGGCAAGCCCCGTGCCCATCGTGGTGGGCGGCGGCGTAAAGATGGCCGACCTGCCGCAGCTCAAGGCCACCGGCGTCGACGGCTTCTTTGTGGTGAGCGCCGTCTGCAGTGCCGACGACCCCTACGCCGCTGCCAAGGAACTCGTCGACACCTGGCAGCAGGCATAGGCCTATGCCGAGCAGCTGCTCCGCAGCCTCATACCTTCGACAGCGGAAAGCGCATCCCAGTTTGGACGTCCATTCTGGGATGCGCTTTCCATATAGAGGGCCAGCGGAAAACGCATCCCATTCCAAGCGCAAATTTTGGGATGCGGTTTCCGCGACCGCCCCCTCGCGGAAACCGCATCCCAGTCTGAGCGCATATTCCGGGATGCGCTTTCCGTAGCAGCCCTTACCCCGCCAGATACGCTTCCAGCGCGGGCAGCGTCGCCTCCGCATCGCGACGGCCGATCTGATAGATGCGTTCGAGTTCCTCGGGCTCGCGGCACAGCGACGGCACCTTCACCGATTCGCTCGGCCGCACCACAAAGATCTCGCCAGCGGCCTCGCGACGCGCCAGGTCGTCGAGCGTGGCGTTATATACCTCGTGCCGGTGCTCAAGCGCCGCAACAAACTCCGGATAGTGACGATACACGCGACGCAGCATAGGCATCACGCTATTGGGCTGCTTTACAAAGCCCGCCGGCTGCGTCAGCACCACCACGTTGCGGTCATAGCCCTGCGCAAACAGCCATGCGCTGGGAATGGAATCGGCAACGCCGCCATCCAGGTACTTGTGCCCCTCAATGGCAACGGGTCGTGTTGCCACGGGAATCGCCGACGACGCCCGGATCCACTCGATATCATGCTCATCACCGTAAGGCAGGTCATGGTAGACGGCCCGCCCCGTCTTAAGATCGGTGCACACGCAGGTAAACCGCATGGGGCAGGCACGATAAGCCTCCAGGTCGATGGGATCGCGCTCGATGGGAACCTCGTGATAGGCAAACTCGGCATTGAACATGTCGCCGGTTCGCAGCCAGCTCGTCACGCTCGCATAGCGCTTGTCGGCGCAATAGGCCTTGTTGTAGCGAATGGCACGGCCGATCTGGCGCGATTTAAAGTTGTAGCCAAACGCCGCGCCCGCCGAGACGCCCACCATATGGTCGCAGGTCAGGCCGCACTCCATCCATACGTCGAGCACGCCCGCCGTATACATACCGCGGTAGCCGCCTCCCTCGAGCGCAAGCCCCACCGTGGGCGTCGTATCTGGCTGTGCCATGCAACCATCTCCGTTCCTGCGTTTTAAAACGAAACAAGTATACCCGTCAACATATATCGCCTCAGTCGCATTTTCATCGAACATCGTCGCGTTACCGTTTGGCGAATAATGGCGAATAATGGCCGCCCGCAACATGGGCACCCCTGCATAATTCCATACACTTGTTTATACTACTCAGTAGTTATCAGCAACGAACGTCAGCCGACAAATAAACCCAACGACGCAGCAAGGCGGGGGCTTGGAAACACGCGAGGCGTTGAGCAACAACGCGTGTGCACAACGAGCTCGCCCGACGCAATCCGCCCCGACCCCAGAAAGCCGCCTACAGCATGGATACCCCCAGCAATTACACTGAAACGCTCGAAAAGACCGTCCGCGACCTTCTCAAGCGTCAGGAGGATCTGGTCAGGACCGCCTTTACCGACCAGCTTACCGGGCTTGGCAACCGCGGCGGCTTTGCCCGTTCCCTCGAGGAGCTCTGGGAGCAGGACACCCCCGTTACTATGGCGTACATCGATATCGACAATCTCAAGCACTGCAACGACGTCTTTGGCCATGACGAGGGCAACCGCTATATTTTGCAGGTAAGCCTCTATCTCAAGCTGTATATGGAGGTGGACGAAGCGGCGTTTCGTCTGGGAGGCGACGAGTTTGCCATCCTGTCTACGATTGCAACCGAGGACGACCTCGCCGAACGTCTGGAACGCTGCCGAACGGTCCTGCTCAAAAACAACGATGCCGAGATGCCTCACTCGTTTAGCTACGGAGTGGCACACGCCGACCCCGCCCTGGGCGAAGCCCCCAATCGCTTGACGAACGATGCCGACCATCGCATGTACGACTACAAGCTACGTCATGCCGTGCACCTTGATCGACGCAATATCGCACAAGCCCACACCGACGACTTCGAAATAAGCGATCGAATTTTCGACGCCCTTTCGATGCTCAACGAAGGCCGCTATTTCTTTATCGAGAACTTGGACAAACATCGAACCCTTTGGTCACAAGGCGCCTTGCGCGATCTTGGTCTTCCTTCGGAGCATATAGACAACTGTCACGATTATTGGAAAACGCGTGTCCATCCCGATGACCTTGAGGCCTATACCAACGACATCGACCAAATCTATGACGGCTCCAAACATCGTCACGTCATGCAGTACCGCGTGCGCAATGCCGCCGGCGATTACATCCTCGGCCGTGCTCGCGGGTTTCGTATCGACGGCGACGGAAATGTCCCCTCGCTCTATGTCGGCGAGCTCGTCAACCACTCGCTTGCCGAGACCGTCGACGCCGCCACGGGTCTCGGAACGCAGCGCACGCTGATCAACGCTATCGATGCCTGCCGTCGCGACCGTTGCGAGACGGGGCTTATAGCAGTGCGCGTTCGCGGCACGGCAAAGCTCAACGAGCTCTACGGGGCCGAGGCCGTCGACAACATGCTCGCCGAATACGCAGGCCGCATGTTGTCGATTACTCGCGGCAGGAGTCGCGTCTTCCGTTCACGCAACGCCCAGTTCGTCGTGCTTAGCAACAATTTGGATCACGAAGCATTCGAGCAACTGATCCAACATCTCAAAGAGGCCGTTTTCGCTCCCGTTCGAATCGCGGGCGACACTATTACCCCCGTCTGTCTTGTCGTTCCGGCCTTTTACGAGCACCTGACCAATCAAACGGCCGCCGTTTTAGGCGAACTCGACCGTCGCATTCGCACGGCCGGCGGGCTTGTTCCCAACGACAGCCTCCCCATACCCGAGGTGGAGCGCAAAAGCGCCATCGCCGAACGCATCGATCCGCTCACGGGTCTCTATCGACCCAGCGAGTTTATGCGCCGCGCCAACGAATTTCTCGAGACAAGGCGCAACGGCGCCTGGTGTATCGCCACCGTCGATATGGGGCACATGCGACTGTTCAACGAATGGCACGGACAGGCCGAGGGCGACCGCGTACTCGCCGATGTGGGCACGGTTCTCAAGGACATCGAGAATGCCGCCATGGGCGTCGCAGGGTACTGGGGCCAAGACGATTTTTGCGTACTCATCCCCTTTGAACACGACACCGTCCATCAGATCTATAGCCGCGTTCGCCAGGCCGTGGCCAAGCATGATGACGGCGTGGGCTTCTGGCCGTCCATGGGCGTCTACCCCATCGACTCCAACGAGGAAATCACCATCGATGCGCAGGCCAAGGCCATGTTTACCAATCGGCGCGCAAAAAACGACTTTAAGGAGCGCATTGCCATTTTCCGCCCCGAGGAATACGAACACGAAATCGCGTTCCACCGCACGCTGACCGAATTCCAGTATGCGCTCTCAAACGGCCGCATTACCTACTACTTGCAGCCCCAGGTCGACATGGAAACCGGCGAGATCGTTGGCGCCGAGGCGCTCACACGCTGGATTGACAAGGATGGCTCCCTCATTTCACCTACCACCTTTATCCCCGCTCTCGAGGAAAGCGGTTTTGTGGTGACGCTCGACAAATATGTTTGGCAGGGCGTCGCCTCGTGGCTGCGTGAGTGCATCGATCGAGGGCTGCGCGTAGTTCCGATCTCGCTCAATGTGTCGCGCGTGGATATCCTTGCCTGCGACGTCGCCGAGCATATGGGGGCGCTTGCCGCCCAATACAACCTACCGCCCGAGCTCATGCGCATTGAGATCACCGAGACGGCTTATACGGGAGAGTCCGAGGCCGTGGATAAGCTGACGGCCGACCTACACACTCGCGGTTTCTCGACCTACATGGACGATTTTGGCACCGGCCAGTCTACGCTCGCGATGCTCAAGAACGTCAACGTCGACGTCATCAAGCTTGATCGCACGTTTGTGCCCACCGACCGCGATCAAAGCCGTAGCGCGCAAATCGTTTCATCAATGCTCGAGATGGCGCAATCGCTCCATCTGCCCGTTGTAATCGAAGGCGTCGAGACAAACGAGCAGGCGAACATGCTGCTCCAAATGGGTGCCCACTACGCTCAGGGCTTCCTCTACTACCGCCCCATGCAGGCAAAGGATTTTGAGGCATTGCTCGATGGCGGTAACAAAAACTGATACGCTCGCGCGCAAAACGATACCGCCGAAGGGGCGCTTGTCCCCATTGGCTAACTTATGCCCCCAATCCAAACCGAATTGGGGATATGATGCAAACCACTGTTGTGCCCAAGGAGGTTATCCATCATGAACGAGTCGTATCGCTTGGGCGAGCAATCGATTATTGCCTATCTTCAGCGACTTGCGAACGGGGTCTCGACCGCCGAGCTCGATGTTGCCGCGCTGCCCACGGAGCTGTGCGCCATCGGCGAGCAGCTACAGAAGACATTTGCCATCCTGCAGCAAGAA
>UQPJ01000030.1:0-25271 GCA_900543015.1 uncultured Collinsella sp. | reverse complement strand
AACCCTGGACCTTGGGATTAAGAGTCCCCTGCTCTACCAACTGAGCTAACGACCCAAAGCTAAAGTCCGTGGTGGCGGACTTTAGAGGAGATATCGTGTGGTGGGCCGTCAGGGGGTCGAACCCTGGACCTTGGGATTAAGAGTCCCCTGCTCTACCAACTGAGCTAACGACCCAAAGCTAAAGTCCGTGGTGGCGGACTTTAGAGGAGATATCGTGTGGTGGGCCGTCAGGGGGTCGAACCCTGGACCTTGGGATTAAGAGTCCCCTGCTCTACCAACTGAGCTAACGACCCGATATCAACACGAAGCAAGAACTGGGGTGGGTAAAGGGACTCGAACCCTCGACCTACGGGACCACAACCCGTCGCTCTAGCCAACTGAGCTACACCCACCGTGTCCTGTGCGCTTCGCGCTCAACTATTATTGCAAGGAACGCCACGCGATGCAAGCCCCAATTTTCAAGAATTATGAAAAGAGTTTTTCGAGCCCGTTTCGAGCAAATCCCACCGGTTCCATAGGAGTAAACTTGCTCCACCCAATGCTCGAAAGGATAGGCATGAAAGAACTCTCCAACCGCACGGCGGCGTTTACCGATTCGGTCATCCGCCGCATGACGCGCATCTCCAACAAGTATGGTGCCGTCAACCTGTCGCAGGGCTTCCCCGATTTCGATCCCCCGGCGCAGCTGCTCGATAGCCTCAGCACCATTGCCACCGACCCCAAGCCGCTTTACCACCAGTACTCCATCACCTGGGGCTCCCAGGCCATGCGCGAGGCGCTTGCCGCCAAGCAGGAGCACTTTATGGGCATGCCGATCAACCCCAACGAGAACATCGTGGTCACCTGCGGCTCCACCGAGGCCATGATGGCCGCCATGATGACGGTCACGAACCCCGGCGACAAGGTCGTCATCTTCTCGCCATTCTACGAGAACTACGGCGCCGACACGATCCTTTCGGGTGCGGAGCCTATCTACGTGCCGCTCAACCCGCCCACCTTTGACTTTGACCGTGAGGTCCTGGAGGCGGCCTTCCGCGACAACGATCCCAAGGCGATCGTTCTATGCAACCCGTCCAACCCCTGCGGCAAGGTCTTTACCCGCGAGGAGCTCACCCTTATCGCCGACCTGTGCAAAAAGTATGACGCCTACTGCATCACCGACGAGGTCTACGAGCACATCGTCTACGCGCCCCACGAGCACGTGTACATGGCCACGCTGCCCGGCATGTTTGAGCGCACCATCAGCTGCAGCTCGCTATCCAAGACCTACTCCATCACCGGCTGGCGCCTGGGCTACACCATCGCTCCTGCCGAAATCACCGAGCGCATCAAAAAGGTTCACGACTTCCTCACCGTGGGCGCCGCCGCTCCCCTGCAAGAGGCCGTCGTCACCGCCCTCAACTTCGACGACAGCTATTACCAGGAGGTCCTCGACCTCTACACCGCCAAGCGCGACCTATTCTGTCAGGGACTCGACAGCATCGGACTCACGCACAACGTGCCGCAGGGCGCCTACTACGTGATGATGGATATCTCGGAGTTTGGCTATAACAGCGACCTCGACTTCTGCGAGGATTTGGCCTCCAAGGTGGGCGTGGGCGCCGTGCCCGGCTCGAGCTTCTTCCGCGAGCCCGTCAACCATCTGATTCGTTTCCACTTTGCCAAACGAGACGAGACGCTTAACGCGGCACTGGAGAACCTCAAGTCTCTGCGTGATAAAATCGAACCGCGCGGGTAAGGACGGTCAGTAACTAAAGGCACTAAAGAAACCTCGTGAACCCGTTGGGCCACGAGGTTTCTTTTTATAGCGACCTCATTTATTTTTTTGAGCGCTATACTTTAGTCACGGAGCAACTCGTCCCAGAGAGGAATACTATGGCAGAGCAGCTTATCGGAGCGCTCGAGGCCGGCGGCACCAAGATGGTCTGCGCCACGGGCTATGCAGACGGTATGGTCCTGGAGTGCGAGCAGATCGCGACCACGACCCCGCAGGAGACCGTCGAGGCCGTCAACGCATGGTTTGCGAACAAGGGCATCGCCGCGCTGGGCATCGGCGCCTTTGGCCCCACCGCAGTCAACCCCGCCTCGCCCCAATACGGCAAGATCCTGGAGACGCCCAAAACGGCATGGCGCCACTTTGACCTGCTGGGCACCATCCAAAACGAGCTCAATATTCCCTGCGGCTACGACACCGACGTCAACGTCGCCTGCCTGGGCGAGGTCACCTTTGGTTGCGCCCAGGGCCTCACTGACGTGGTGTATCTGACCATCGGTACCGGCGTGGGCGCTGGCGTGCTCTCGGGCGGTAAGCTCGTGCACGGCATGATGCATCCCGAGGCCGGTCACATCCTGGTCACGCGCGACCCGCGCGACACCATTGGCGAGCACAGCGCCTGCCCCTTCCACGACAACTGCCTCGAGGGCCTCATCGCCGGCCCCGGCGTTAAAAGGCGCTGGGGTGGCAAGAGCGCCGGAGAGATGGCCGATGACCCGGAGGCCATGGGCCTGCTCGCCGGCTATCTGGCGCAGGCGCTCATGACCTACATCCTGTGCTACGCACCGCAGAAGATCGTCATCGGTGGCGGCGTGGCCGACCACACCCCCATCGTGCCGCTCGCACGCAAGAAGTGCGCCGAGATGCTCAACGGCTACATCGTCACGCCCGAGATGGCCGACATCGATAGCTACATCGTCAACAACAGCCTCGAGGGCAAGCAGGGCATTATGGGCTGCCTGCCCCTGGGCGCACAGGCGCTTCAGTAGCAGACGCACCCACAGGGCGTGGCGCGCCCGGCAAATCCGACCTACGGAACGACGCCACCACGCCTCATATAAGCTCTCAAATAAAAAAGGCCGCCTAGGACCAAACAATACGTCCTAGGCGGCTTTTTTGGCGCACATCAGCGACCGAAAGAGATATCGGAGCACAACGCCCGTTGCCGCACCACAGCAGTCGATCATCACATCGGTGATCATGCCGGCGCGTCCCGGCACAAAGAGCTGAATCGTCTCGTCGATCGAGGGAATCAGCAGCAGGAACACCGCCGTGGGCAGCAGCACGTCAAAGGTGCGACGGCCCTCAAAATCAAAGGCGTGCGTTGCCAAGATGCCGAGCACCATATACTCGGTAAAATGCGCGCACTTGCGAACAACAAAGTTGGTCACCCATTCATATGGAAGTCCCACGCCGTGCAGGAAACCGCGGATAGCTTCCATGACCGTTAGGCTCAGCGAGCCCGACCCCGAGCCGGGAACCAGCGAATTGCCCCAGATCAAGAGCGCCATCAGGCAGGTCACGACCGCCCATTTTCGATTGATCTTAACCATGCAGAAGTTATGCCTCCGCGCGGAGCGGCGCGAAGCTGGCGGTACCGCCCTCGATAACGCTCAGATAGGCACGGCCTGTACGCTTGGCGGTAGAGGACTGCAGGCGCTCGATCTCTTCCTCGAGGATCTGATTGACGCGCTCGTGACGACGATTTTCCATAATGCCGGCGGCAATAGCCTCGGCTCGTTCGATGCCCTCGCGCGAGATACGGGCGGTATCCTCGGGGAACACAGCGCTATGACGGCCGACATAGGCGGGTGCAGCAGGCTGAGGGGCAGCGACGGGAGCGGGAGCTGCAACAGGAGCAGGCTCGTCGATCTCGTCCAGAATCGCGGTGGCAGCGGCCCACATGTCCTCGTGGCCCGAGTAATCGGCCATGGGGACATCAACCTCGAGCGAGGCATCCGGAAGGTCGCCGGTGTCGATGCGATCTTGGGCATCAATCGATGCGGTGATGGCTGCAGGCTCATCGAGGTCATCGAGATCGATGTCCGCGGCACCGGAAATGATAGGCATGCTGGCGAGGTTTGCGTTGTACGGCGCAGCCTCAGCCGCCTGCTGCTGGGCAGGAGCGCCCCAAAGCGAGCTTTCGGCGGCACGGCGGGCGGCAACAGCCTCCTCGTCCGCGGTCATGGCTTCATCAACGTACGAATTATCGGCAGAAGCGTTCGCGTCCGCCGAGGTAGCGCTGTAGGCGTTATTGACTGCCGCGTTGGCAACGAGTGCCACGAAAGCCGCCGTGCTGCCCGCAGGGGCGGCCTGGGAGCCCGATACGGCACGCGCCGCGGCGGCGATGTCGTCGCGATTGAAGGAGCCGGTCTGCCCGCCGTTGGTGAGCTCGTCGATGGCGACTTGATAGACGTCGCGCGAGCGTGCAGGGTCGCAGCTCACCGGCGAATCGTCGTCGAGCATACTGTCGATCATGGACCAAGCCTCGGCCTCGTCCATGGCATCTGCAGCTCGAGCGATGGTAGGGACACCATCATCGGCATGACGGCGCTGGAACGCACCAGTCAGGCCGGAAAGGAATGCCGGGGCAGGCTGCTCCGACTGAGCCTGAGAAGCAGAAGCCGCAGCGTACGGAATCGCATCCTGCTGCTGAGCTGGAATCGAGGCGGTCTTGAACTCGCTTTGATGCTGATTGAGATTGGCGGCACCGCCCATGGCATCGGGCTGGAACAGACGCTCTTCACGCTGCGCACGATACTCGGAGATACCCAGCGAGGCGGCATAGATACCCACGCCCGCCACCGCGCCCACGGCGAAGGGAACTGCACCCGCCACGACCGTCTCGTTCACCGACGAAAACGGCAGCGTCGCGGCATACATAACCACGGGAGCGGCAAGGCCGATCCCGCACGAAAGTCCGGCAAGGACTGCTCGTTGTGTTGCATCAGAAGAAGCCATGAGCTCTCCCCATCTTCCAGCACCCAAATCGCATCATTCAGTTGGCTGCGCGAGAGAAGATGAAGCGGGGCTATGCCCCAAAGCAACGGTATATGGTTCGTTTCATCTGCGTTTTCCGTCGCGAAGCTTAAAAGTTATTATGCGAAACCGTCCTGTCGATTGCAAGTGACGATGTCGGATTGAAACGGGAAACCTGCTGCTCGTCGGTCTTACGGTCAAAAATAAGCGCGGAGCGGCGCTATAGAAAAGGGCCGAGGCTCAAAGCCCCGACCCTTTATCGCATTGATGACTATCGCTGCGCGTGGATGACAACCTAGAACGTCTGCTCGTAGTCGCTGTGTTTTTTGGCCGAACGCACCAGGAACTCCTGGTTGGTGTTGGTGCCCTTAAGACCCTTGATAAACGATGCGGCTGCGCGCTCGGTGTTGTTCATGCCGGCAAGAATGCGACGCAGACCAAAGACAAACGGACGCATCTGCTCGTCGACCAACAGGTCCTCGTTACGCGTACCGGAGGCAACGGGGTCGATAGCCGGGAAGATGCGGCGGTCGGCCAGGTCGCGGTCGAGCTTAAGCTCCATGTTGCCGGTGCCCTTGAACTCCTCAAAGATGACTTCGTCCATCTTGGAACCGGTGTCGATGAGGGCAGAGGCCAGGATGGTAAGCGAGCCACCGTTCTCGATATTGCGGGCTGCACCCAGGAAGCGCTTGGGCGGATAGAGGGCCGCCGAATCGACGCCGCCCGAAAGGATGCGGCCCGAGGCGGGCGCCGCCAAGTTGTAGGCGCGGGCGAGGCGCGTGATGGAGTCGAGCACCACCACGACGTCGCCACCCAGCTCTACGATGCGCTTGGCGCGCTCGATGACGAGCTCTGCCACGCGGGTGTGGTTGTCGGCAGGCATATCGAAGGTCGACGCCACAACCTCGCCCTTGATGGAACGCTGCATATCGGTGACCTCTTCGGGGCGCTCGTCGACGAGCAGGCAGATGAGGTGCACCTCGGGGTTGTTAATCGAGATAGACTGGCAGATCTTCTTGAGGATCGTGGTCTTGCCGGCCTTGGGCGGGGACACGATCAGGCCACGCTGGCCCTTGCCGATCGGTGACACGATGTCGATGGCGCGGCCGGTAATAGAGTCCTTGCCGTGCTCCATGCGCAGCGGCTCGTTGGGATAGACCGGGGTGAGGTCGCCGAACTTGGGACGGTTGCGAATCTGCTCGGGGTCCAGACCGTTGACGGTCGTGATTTTGGCGAGGCCGGCGCGCTTGTCGCCGCCGCGCGAAGGACGCAGCGAGCCCTCGATGACGTCGCCCGTGCGCAGGCGCGCGGAGCGGATGAGGTAGGCGGGCACGAAGGCGTCGTCGTTGGACTTCATGTAGCCATGGGCGTGGATGATGCCGGAGCTGTCCGGGCGAATCTGCAGAATGCCCTTGATGTCGCGGAAGCCCTCGGCCTTCGCAGCGGTGACGTAGATTTCCTCGACGAGCTCGGCCTTCTTCTTGCCGGTCGTCTCGATCTCGAACTCCTTAGCCTTCTCGCGCAGCTCAGCGACCTTCATGGCCGCGAGTTCCTCGCGCGAAAGCGTGGGCTCGGTGGGAGCGGCATTACGCTCCTTGTTGCGCTGTTTGCGATCGCGCTGGCGGTTGCGACGGTCGTTGTTGCGGTCGTCCTTACGCTCGTTGCGCTCGTCGTTGCGCTTGTGCTGGCGACGGTTGGGACGAGTGCCGTCTTCGCCCTCAGCGGGGGCGGCACCATCGGTTGCGGCGGTGCCAACATTGGCCGCAGCGGCGTCATTGGCCTCGGCGCCAGAATCAACCTGCGCTTCGACATCCTGCTGCTCGAACGCCTTGGCCTTAACGGACTTCTTACGACCGCGCTTGGGCTTCTCGGACGCAGGCTGTTCGACGTCCTGGGCCTTGGCGACATCAGTCGACGCATCGGCGGTCGTCTCGGCAGAATCCTCGGACGCACCCTTCTTGGCAGCCTTGGCCTTGGACGTGCGCTTAGCAGCAGTACGACGGCTGCGACCGGGACGGACGTCGGCGGGCTCGGCATCGGCGGGAGCGGCCTCGGAAGTCGTAGCATCCTGGACGGGTGCATCGGCAGCGGTTGCAGACTCGGCGGTCGCCGCAGCATCCCGAGCGGCGGCGGCTGCTGCTGCGGCCTTCTCTGCCTCGACAAAGGCCTTGGGCTTGCGACCGCGACGGTGCGGGCGCAAAGCCGGATCGACAACGGGAACTTCGTTGGCCTCGACAGGCGCAGCGGGCTCAACAGGCAATGTGCCCTCCCCTGCCGCGGAACGGACCGAAGCCTCAGTGAGCTCGGGGGCTACCTGTTCCGCAACTTGCTCGGCCTTAGCAGCCGTGCGGCGGCGTGTGCGCGGTGCCGGCTTCTCGGTCGGCAGGTCGGCGGCAGGGGTCTCGATGGCGGCAGGCGTCTCGGGCACAGACGGAGCTGCAAGCTCGGTCAGAGCCGCGGCCTCGCGCTCGGCAGCACGACGGCGGGCGCGCACCACCTGAGCCTCGCTAATCTGCGCCAACGCACGTGCCTGCGCGACCTCATCGGAAATCGGCGCCGAGGAGTCAGCTGCAACGGTGCGCTTGGCGCGCGTCGTGCGCGTGGTACGGCGCTTGGGCTTGGTGACCTCCTCGCCGTCAGCGGCAGGCTTGGCCGTGCGGCGCGCGAGCTTGGGCTTTGCCGGAGCAGCCTCCTCACCAGTTGCAGGCGCAGGCGTCGAAGCAGCCTTAGGCGTCTCGGGAGCCGAGGCTTGCGCGGGCGCCGCGACCTGGTCCGACGCAACCGGTGCAGCGGGAGCGGCTTGCGTCGTCGTTATTTCGTTTTCTTGCTGTTGATCAGACACAGTGTTTGCTCAACTTTCTTTTCAAGCCCTGTGATCACATGCTCCCTGCATAAACCTTCAGGGCGGCTAAACAGTCTAGTTCCGTTCAAAACGACGGACATCATTGATCTGTATCGAGATGATTGCGTCAACTACGCAGCGTTAGTGTAACACAACCGCCGCCACCTGCAACTTAGTCATTGGGGGCGTTCTTAAACGACTAGTCAAAAGGGACACTCTTTGGTCTACCACCCACAAATCAGACTGCCTCCGCCAAAACTATGGCGGTTTACTACGACGAATCGATCAACCGCGACCACTCCGAAACATGTTGAACTAAAACCGCAGGTAGATGCCTTGCGCTTTTTTTGCGAAAAGCCGGCGTGGTTGGAAATTCCCAATTCATCGTAGTAAACCGGCATAGTTTCGTATTTCCAGCAGTTCCAAATTCATCAATACGTCGGCGTTTGCGAAAAAAGCCCGACCTCCGTAGGAGATCGGGCTTATAGGGCTCAGTTAAACCAAACCTACACGGTCAAATGACCCGCAGATTACATCTGCTCGGGCGCGGAAACGCCAACGAGGGTAAGCACCAGAGCGAGCGTCACGCGGACAGCGTCGCAAGCTGCCAGACGGGCGCGCGAAAGCTCGGGGTCGACGGGACGGCCCTCGCTCGGCAGAACCTGGCAGGCAGCGTAGAAGCTGTGGAAGTCGCCGGCGAGCTCCTCGGCAAAGTGGGTCAGACGGAACGGAGCGCGATCGCGAGCACAGCTGGCGATCAGGTCGGTGAGCTCGTTGAGCTTGCGCGAAAGGGCGAGCTCGGTCGGGTCGGTCAGCAGCGAGTAATCGACGTTCTCACCGATGGCCTTGGCGGCAACGGCCTTCATGCCCATCTCGTCGGCCTGCTCGGCGGTAACGTCGACGGCACGGCGCAGGATGGAGCACACGCGGGCGTGAGCATACTGCACGTAATAGACCGGGTTGGAGTTGTCGCGCTTCTTAACGGCCTCGATGTCGAAGTCGACCATCTGGTTGGAGCTCTTGGAGATGAGCGTGTAGCGAGCGGCATCGGAGCCGACCTCGTCGACGAGCTCCTGCAGGGTCACCATGGTGCCCTTGCGCTTGGACATACGGACGGGCTTGCCGTTACGCAGCAGGTTGACGAGCTGGCCCAGCAGAACCTCAAACTTGCCGGGGTAACCCAGAGCGTCGCAGACGCAGCGTACGCGCTCGATGTAACCGTGGTGGTCGGCGCCCCAGATGTCGATGACGTGATCGACGCGCTGGAACTTATCCCAGTGATAGGCGACGTCGGAGGCGAAGTAGGTGTACTCGCCGTCGGACTTGATCAGGACGCGGTCCTTGTCGTCGCCCAGATCGGTGGAGCGGAACCACAGGGCGCCGTCCTTGGTGTAGAGGTAGCCCATCTTGTCGAGCTTCTCAAAAGCGCGGTCGACGGCGGAGGCGCCGGCGGTCTCGCCCTCGGTGTCCTTCACATACAGTGAGCGCTCGGAGTACCAACGATCGAAGTCGCAGTTGACGGCGTGGCAGAGGTCGCGCATGTTATCGACCATCTTTACATAGCCGCGCTCGCGGAAGCTCTCCATGCGCTCCTGAGGATCGGCGTTGACCCACTTATCGCCGTCGGTGCGCCAGAACTCGGCGGCCTCGTCGATGATGTAGTCGCCGCCGTAAGAGTCCTTGCCCAAGGTCTCGGCAAAGTTGTCCTGATACGGATGGGTCTCGGGGTGCTCGTCGTTCTCGTCGGCAACAAAGGCGTCACGGTCGGCGATCAGCAGCTTGTGAGCCTCGTCGATATCAACGCCCTGCTTGGCGATGATGTCGGCAAGCTGCATATAGCGCGTGCTGATGGAGTTGCCGAAGGTGTTCATCTGAGAGCCGTGGTCATTGATGTAGAACTCACGCTGGATCTCATAGCCGGCGTGGTCCATAACGCGGCAGAGCGAATCGCCCAGCGCGGCCCAGCGGCCGTGGCCGATGTGCATGGGGCCGACGGGGTTGGCGGAAACGAACTCGACCTGGGTCTTCAGGCCACCACCGACGTTGGACTTAGCGAAGTCCATGCCCTTCTCGCGAGCCTCGCCAAAGATGGCATTCTTGACGGCAACGGAGAGGTAGAAGTTGATGAAACCGGGGCCTGCGATCTCAACCTTCTCGATCGCGGGATCCTCGGGCATATGGGCAACGATGGCCTCGGCGATCTTGCGCGGGGCGCAGTGGGCCAGCTTGGCGGACTTCAGGGCCATGGTAGAGGTCCACTCGCCATGAGAAGTGTCAGCCGGTCGCTCGATAGCGCAATCGTCAAGTTCAAATGCGGAAAGGTCGCCGGCCTCCTGGGCCGCTGCAAGCGCAGCGCGTACCAGCTCTTCAATCTTCTCGGGCATAGATCCTCCTTGTGTTAAAGCCCCCGAGCTCTTGGTCACTCGTAGGGCAAAAGCCAGAGTTTGTAGCACTCTATCACAAGCGAGGGGCACTGTCGCAGGGTAAAGCCAATCGAAATTGCATATGCACAAAATTGACTACAGCTTGTATGGAGTCACTCAAAGATGCCGGTCTGCCTGCAGATTATGCACGCGTTGAAAATGCATAAAGGTGTGAATGAGCTGTGTCTTTTATCGAATACTCTTACCTATCAGAGTTGTGTGCTTTTCCTGCATAAAGCGAGGATTTGCGCACGTCAGCGTGTTATTCTAGACATACGTAAATTCGTATAAGTTGGAGGTAGCATGTTCTCAATCGGTCAACACGTCATTCATCCGGGTCAGGGAGTCTGCACCGTCGTCGGTTTTAGGGACGACACGCCGCAGCCCATGTTGTTGCTCGAGGCCAAGCAGGGGCATGCGCAGACGATCCTTATGTACCCCGTGGCGCAGGCCGACCGTCTGCATGCCGCCATCTCTCAGCAAGATGCCGAGCATCTGCTGAGCCACTATGACGAGCTGGAGTGCGACACCTTTACCGAGCGCAACAGCTCGCTTGAAGAGACACACTTTAAGCAGCAGCTCAAGCTGGGCGCGCCCGAGACGGTCCGCGTGGCAAAGACCATGATGCACCGCATTCGCCAGGCCGAGGAAGCCGATAAAAAGCCCAGCTCTTACTACATGCGCGTACTCAAGGAAGCCAAGCGCCGCTCCATCGAGGAGTTCGCCGTGGCATTGGGCGTCACCGAGGAGGCCGCCGAAGCCCGCCTAGCCCAAGCCGCCCTCAACTAACCCATCCGCGCCAAAAACCACCACAAAGGGGACAGGCACCTTTGTGGTGGTTTTTTCGTTCTAGTCGTTCTAGTAGTATTCATTCTTAGCGATACCTACGAGCACAAGGAGCCTCTTATGGCAGAGCCACTTACCGCCGGAATCACCCGCGACCGTGCGTTCGAACTGCTCAACGAGCACAACAAGGACCCGTTCCACATCACCCATGGCGAAACGGTCGAGGGCACCATGCGCTACTTTGCGCGCGAGTTCGACCCCGAGAACGAGGAGTTTTGGGGCATCGTCGGCCTGCTGCACGACCTGGATTGGGAGGAGCATGAGGATGACCCCATGAACCACACCATCTATGCGGCCGAGATCCTCGAGGGCGAGGGCGCCTCTCCCGAGCTCATTCGCGCCATCCAGACGCACACGTCCGATTTCAACACCTCGCTGCCCAAGCCCGAACTGCAGATGGAAAAGATACTGTTCGCCTGCGACGAGCTCACCGGCCTGATCGGAGCCGCCGTCGTCATGCGCCCGAGCAAGAGCGTCATGGACTTTACGACCAAGTCGCTCAAGAAGAAGTTCAAGGACAAGCGCTTTGCCGCCGGCTGCTCGCGTGACGTGATTTCGCAGGGCGCCGAGATGCTGGGCTGGGAGCTTCCCGAGCTCTTCGACCGTACCATCGCGGCCATGCAGTCCTTCGCCCCCGACCGCGACACCTTTCAGGCTTAATTCCAAAACCATCACAAAGGGGACAGGCACCTTTGTGGTGGTTTTTGTTTGCGCGGGCGTTAGGGGCGGACCTGGCCGGTGCCTCGGAGCTTGTATTTGTAGGTGGTGAGGGCCTCGGCGGCAAAGGGGCCGCGGGCGTGGAGCTTTTGGGTCGAGATGCCAATCTCGGCGCCCAGGCCAAACTCGCCGCCGTCGGTAAAGCGCGTGCTGGCGTTGGCATACACGGCCGAGGCATCGACCTCGTCCAGGAAGCGCTCGCAAGCATCCGTGTCCTCTGCAACGATGGCCTCGGAGTGCATCGTGCCGTAGCGGTTGATGTGCGCGATGGCCTCGTCCTCGTTCGCCACGACCTTCACGCTCATCTCGAGCGCCAGATACTCGCGACCCCAGTCCTCCTCAGTCGCGGCAACGTAGTCATCGCCCTCGGCAAGCCCGGCGTCGGCGCATGCGGCGCACGTGGCCTCGTCGCCGTGAATGAGCACGCCGTGGTCATGCAGCACGGCCACGACCGCGGGCAAAAACGCATCGGCCACGGCACGGTCGACCAGCAGCGACTCGGCGGCATTGCACACGCCCACGCGCTGCGTCTTAGCGTTGATGATAATATTGAGCGCTTTATCGAAGTCGGCGGATTCATGCACGTAGATGTGGCAGTTACCCGTGCCCGTCTCGATCACCGGAACGAGCGACTCGCGCACGCAGCGCTGGATCAGGCCCGCACCGCCACGCGGAATGAGCACATCGACGACGCCGCGGAGCTTCATGAGCTCGCCGGTGGCCTCGCGGTCGGTAGACTCGATCATCGACACGGCCTCGCGCGGGAAGCCCTTGGCCTCGAGCGCATCGGCCAGCAGTTCGGCAATCATGGCACACGAGTGATAGGCCAGCGAGCCGCCGCGCAGAATGCAGGCGTTGCCGGTGCGGATGCAGATGCCCGCGGCGTCGGCCGTCACGTTGGGGCGCGCCTCGTACACCATGGCGACCAGGCCCAACGGCACGCTCACGCGGGTGAGGTCCACGCCGCTTGCGAGCACGCGGTGGTCGAGCACGCGGCCGACAGAATCGGGCAGCTCGGCGAGCTTCTCCAGGCCGGCGACCATACCCTCAACGCGCTCGGGCGTCAGCAGCAGACGGTCGAGGAGCCCCGCCGAGGTCCCCGCATCGCGCGCGGCGGACATATCGAGCTCGTTGG
The DNA here is from genome assembly GCA_900543015.1 of uncultured Collinsella sp. Taxonomy (GTDB): domain Bacteria; phylum Actinomycetota; class Coriobacteriia; order Coriobacteriales; family Coriobacteriaceae; genus Collinsella. The sequence goes on along the minus strand of UQPJ01000030.1, from coordinate 12,555 downwards.
CGGCGACGATGGAGTCGATACCGTTGCGCAGCGCTGCGGCCATGGCGCGCACGGCCTCCTGGCGCTGCTCGTCGCTCGCCGTGGCAAGCGAGGCCGACGCTGCCTTAGCGGCAACGGCAAGATCGTGGACATACGTGGCTATATCGACCGACATGGGCGGCCCTTTCTCCTAGAAGTTTGCAACCATGGTAGCCGATTTGCGCATGGCCTCGCCCGCGGCGGTAGAATTGGTCAACCCGAAACACCGCAACGAACGGAAGACTCACATGGCCCTCATCACTTCGTACCACGTCCCCGGCCTGTATGTCGAGGACCACAGCATCGACGTCCCCCTCGACTGGCGCGGCCTGGAGCCGATGCTCCTGGCCGTCGGCAGCACCATGCGCCGCGGCGCTATACCGACACCCATCGCCGGCGCGCCCGAGAGCATCAAGCTCTTCTACCGCGTGGTTTGCGCACCCGACCGCATCAACGACGACCTGCCGCTCCTTCTCTTTTTGCAGGGTGGCCCCGGTGGCGAGAGCCCGCGTCCGCTGTCGCCCACAAGCGATGGCTGGATCGAAGAGGCCGTCAAGCATTTCCGCGTCGTGCTGCCCGACCAGCGCGGTACCGGGCGCAGCAGCTGTGTAGACGGGCGCACGATTGCCGCACTGGGCGAGCGCGCCGAGGCGGCCGGCTCCGATGCTGCCCGCTCGCAGGCGGACTTCCTCAAGCGCCACCTCGCCAGCTCCATCGTGCGCGATTTTGAGTACCTGCGCCTGGTGGGCTTTGGCGGCAGGCCCTGGGTCACGCTCGGGCAGAGCTACGGCGGCTTTTTGACGCTGAGCTACCTGTCGCTCTTCCCCGAGGGCGTGGCGGCAAGCTTTACCTGCGGCGGCATCCCCCACGTACCGGCGAGCGCAAGCGAGGTCTACGCGCACACCTTCCCGCGCATGGCCGCCAAGACGCAGCAGTATTACAACCGCTACCCCGCCGACGTCGAGCGCGTGGCGGCCCTGGCAGATGCCCTCGAGGAGCAAAAGCCCGTGCTACCCGACGGCTCGCCGATGACGGTCGAACGCCTACAGCTCATGGGCAGCGACTTTGGCATGAAGCCGAGCTTTGAGCGCATGCATTGGATTATCGATCATGCTTTTGTTGACGGCGACGGCACGCTGGCCTGCGGCGCCTCGGTATCTGACAGCTTTTTGATGCGCGCCTTCGAGCGCACCAACACGCGCACGAATCCGCTGTACTGGACGCTTCAGGAGTTCATCTACGCCGACGGCGACACCATGCCCATTCGCTGGGCCGCGGCAGAAGAGAAGGCCCGTCGTGCCGAGTTCGACACGCTCACGCGACCGCTCATGTTTACCGGCGAGGCCATGTTCCCGTGGATGTTTGAGCAGATGCCCGAACTTAAGCCCTTCAAGCCGGCGATGGATCTGCTTATGGAAGACACAAGCTGGGACAAGATCTACGACCCGCAGCGCCTGGCGTGCAACGAGGTGCCCCTGCAGGCCGCGGTGTACTTCGATGACATGTACGTGGACTCGGGCATGCAGCTCGATACGCTCAGCCGCGTGGGCAACTCGCATGCCTGGGTGACCAACGAGTTCGAGCACGACGGCTTGCACGGCAGCGTGGTGTTCAAGCACCTCTTCGACGAAGCCCTCAACCGCGGAGACCTGCGCCAGATCTTCTAGCAAAGGAGTGTCCCAAAGTGCCGGCACATAAGGAACGTCCCCAAGTGCCGGAAAAGGAGAGGCAGCACTGCTGGCAAAACGAGCCGCAGCGCTGCCTCTCTTTATGCAAACACTATCAAGTTGTCCCTATGGATCGCGGGCTTCTCGGCCAGGTCTGCGAGCAGGCGGTTGCTGGCAATCTGGTCCTGGCGGCGGCCGGCGGCAAGCTCCAGCACGTCCGAATCGGCCTCGGCGATACCACGGGCGACAACCATGCCGCTCGGGTCGCACACGTCGAGCACATCGCCCTCGGAAAACACGCCATCGACCTCGCGAATACCCACCGCGAGCAGCGACGAACCGCGGCTGACCAGCGCCTTCGCGGCGCCGTCATCGACCGTCACCGAGCCGTGCGCCTTGTCGCCCAGTGCGATCCACAGCTTGCGCGGCGCAATGTCCAGGCGCTCCGCCGGCGGATCGAACAGCGTACCCACGCTCTCGCAGCGGGCCAGACGCACGAGCGCATCGGGCTCCTCGCCCGAGCAAATCACGCTCTGAATGCCCGCCGTCATGAGAAAGCGGCTCGCGCGGATCTTGGTGATCATGCCGCCCGTGCCCACCGATGTGGAAGAATCGCCCGCCGAGGCGATGATCTTGGCGTCGATCTTATGCACGACCGGGACGAACTCGGCCGTGGGATCCTCGTGCGGATTGGCGGTGTAGAGGCCATCGATGTCCGAGAGCGTCACGCACAGATCGGCAGAAACCAGGCAGCTCACAAGCGCCGCCAGCGTGTCGTTGTCGCCAAACTTGATCTCATCGACGGTGACGGTATCGTTCTCGTTGACGACCGGCACCACACCCAGCTCCACAAGGCGCAGCAGGGCGTCGCGCGCGTGCAGGTAGGACGTGCGGCGCGCCGTGTCGTGACGCGTGAGCAGCACGAGCGAGGTGAGCAGGTCGCGCGCATGGAACTCCTCGTCGTAGGCCGACGAGATGATGCACTGACCGGCCGAGGCGCAGGCCTGCAGGCTCGGCAGGTCACCGACCGGCTTACGGTCGAAGCCCAGCACGGGATAGCCGCAGGCAATGGCGCCCGAGCTCACCACGACCAGGCGCCAGCCAAGCTCGCGCAGCGCTGCGGCCTGATCGGCAAGCCCGCCGATAAAGGCGCGGTTGACCTTGCCGTCGGCGCCCACCACCGTGGACGAACCGATCTTTACCACCATCGTTTTATAAGAAGTCGTCATACGTCAAACCAATCAACTGTTCAGCGAACGGCCGAGCCGGCGGCAAGGGAAGCGTGACTCGCCCCTACCGCCCAAGGAATTAGTGAGCCCAGGGAAAGGCAGAGGCCGCGGCCATGTTCTTGCGCACGAGCTCGTCGCGCACCTGAGCCAGGCCCTGCTCCATACCCACCACATAGGTCTGCGGGTACAAGAAGCGCTTGAAAGCTGCGTCCAGATGGTCGAGCGCCCAAGCACAGCGCTCGCGCGCGTCCTGGATGCTCTCACGTGGAGCCACCGCACTGCCATAGCGCACGATCGGCACCAGCAGCTCGCGATACTCAAGTTCGGACACGTCGGTCACCAGGGCGGCATCGTTCACGGCCACAAGGGTATTGCCGCGCGCGGCGCCCTCCCCTGCCAGATGGTCCTCGTCATAAATCATGTCGCAGACCGGGCCGCCAAAGCCGTCGTAATAGCGTCGTACGCGCTGCACGCCGGGGATCGTGCGCTTGTAGGGCTGCTCGGAAAGCTTCACCACCGGCGTCCACGGCTCCGCGTCGCTCGCACGACGGGCCGAAAGCTTGTACACGCCGCCCAGCGCAGGCTGATCGTAGCAGGTCGCAAGCTTGGTACCCACGCCAAAGCTGTCGATGGGCGCGCCCTGGTCGAGCAGCGACTGAATCGTGTACTCATCCAAATCGTTAGAAACCGAGATCCCCACATAGGGCAGGCCCTCGGCATCAAAACGGCCGCGCACATACTTGGAGAGCTTGGCGAGGTCGCCGGAGTCGATGCGAATGGCCGACAGGCGCTCGCCCACCGCTTCCATCTCCTTGGCAACCGTAATGGCATGCTCGCAACCCTCGCGTACGTCGTAGGTGTCGATGAGCAGCGTGCAGTTCTTGGGACTCGACTTAGCAAAAGCCCGGAATGCCTCGAGCTCGGAGTCGAAGCTCATGACCCAGCTGTGCGCATGCGTGCCAAAGACGGGAATACCGTAGCGGCGGCCGGCGAGCACATTGGACGTAGAGGAGCAGCCGGCAACGTAGCTCGCGCGCGCGACGGCCAGCCCGCCATCGGGACCCTGGGCGCGGCGCAGGCCAAACTCGGCAACGGGACGGCCGTCCGCCGCCAGCACCACGCGCGCCGTCTTGGTGGCGACAAGCGTCTGGAAGCCGACGATGTTGAGCAGCGCCGTTTCGAGCAGCTGGCACTCCAGCGCGGGACCGGTGACGCGAACCATGGGTTCGCGCGGAAAGACGAGCTCGCCCTCGGGGACGGCGTCGATGTTTACATGTGCACGAAAATCGCGCAGGTAGTCGAGGAATGCAGGCTTGAACATCGCGCCGCCGGCCGGGGCCTGGAGTGAGGCGAGGTAGTCGATATCCTCGGGCGTAAAGCGCAGGTTCTCGACCAGCTCGGGCAGCTCGGCGGTGCCGCACATGACGGCATAGGCGCTGCCAAAGGGATGGTCGCGGTAAAACGCGGTAAAACAACCCTGCTCATTGGCCTTGCCGCTCTCCCACAGGCCCTGGGCCATAGTGAGCTCGTACAGATCGGTGAGCATTGCAATGTCGGTGGGATGAGAGATATCGGTCAAAGCCATGGGGCGACCTTTCGGATGCGTTGTGCAGAGGTTGAGGGTTGGCGAGGCGGGCGTGCGGGCATGGAGCCCAGCGCGAACAGGCTAGTGCAGACCCATGCTGGTCAGGATCGTGTAGCCCATAAAGATGACAAACGCGATGAGGGCAAGGACAATGATGATTTTTTGAGCCGGCGCCATACCGGGGATCTCGTTCTCGCCCGTGGGCTCCTTGGAGGTGACCATGCGCTGGGCAAAGGTCATCTCGTCACGGCTCGGTTTGGGCTCGACGGGCTTGGGACGAGCGGCCCTTTTAGGCTGAGGTTTGGGTGCGGCGGGCGCGGGCTTCGCGGCGGCGGGCCTGGGCGCGGGGGCGACGTTCGCGGCGGCCTCCTCGGCCTTCTCGCGCTCGGCACGCAGGGCGGTCAGCTCCTCACGCTCGCGACGTGCCTCTTCCTGGGCCTCGCGGCGGGCCTTCTCGGCGCGGAGCTCTTCCAACTCGGCGCGTTCCTCGGCAGACAGTGGTTGGGACTCAAGCTCGGCCATGGTACAGCCCTTTCTTTTAAAAAAAGCCGCCGACACAATGTCAGCGGCTTATCAAATCCAAGGGTGGAGACGAAGGGAGTCGAACCCTCGGCCTCTGCCATGCGACGGCAGCGCTCTCCCAACTGAGCTACGTCCCCAGGACAAGTCGATATTTTACCTACGGCTCGCCAACTGTCAACGCCCAATAACCAGTCTTTTTGGGGCGTGGCTATTTTGACAACTTTTCGAGCAGGCGATCCTCTCGATGATTTTTTAATCCCCGTCCCAGAAAAATCATCGGCGAATGTGCTACTTTGCGCTGGTGAGGACGCCGGTGGTGTCGAACGCCGGGGTGAAGCTCTCGTCTACCGCTCCGCCTTCTTGCCAAAACATCGTCGTAAAGCCCAGGTCGTCGGCATGGTCGAGCACCTGCTCGTACTCCTCGCGCGTCACGGCGCGCGCCAGGTCGCCGCCTTGTTCGCGCATGAGGGCATTGGGCGTGTACTGGTTCATGACCGAGATCGGCACGTCGCCCACCGTCTGCCACACCAGGTCCAACACGCGGCACGAATCGTCCGCATGCCCCGGCAGCACCAGATGACGCACGATTATGCCGCGCTTCATGAGCCCGTCCCCGTCTACCAGCTCTCCCCCGCGGCGCTCAATCTCGCGCGCCATCTGGGCCAGACCCGACACAGCCACGCGCGGGTAGTCCTTAATATGAGAGAGTGACTGCGCAAGCGCCGCATTGGCATACTTAAAGTCGGTAAGCCACACGTCGACCAAATCGCCGAGCGCCACCACGGCACTCGCGCGCTCATAACCGCTCGTGTTGTAGACGATTGGAATGACCAGTCCGCGCTCCCGAGCTGCGGCAATCGCGGCCGGCAGCAGGTGAGCATAATGCGTCGCCGTCACCAGATTGATGTTATTGGCACCTTGGTCCTGCAGCTCCAGCATAATCTCGACCAGGCGCTCGGGCGAAATCTCAAGCCCAAAATTGCCCGTCGAGATCTCGTGGTTCTGGCAATAGATACATTTGAGCGAGCAGCCGCTAAAGAAGATCGTGCCCGAACCGGCCTCGCCCGAGATAGGCGGCTCCTCCCACATATGAAGCGCCGCGCGGGCCACCTTGAGCGTGTCATCGGCACCGCATACGCCGTGCGCACCCTCGTCGCGCACCGCACCGCAACGGCGCGGACACAAATGGCAGGCGGGCGAAAAAAGTTCGGTCAACGGCGTCGGCATAAAAACATGCTCCAAAACAACGATTCAGCAGCTCAAACGTAAAGGGACCAACCGCACAGACGGCTCGAGCCCAAGGCGCCGTAATCGTCCGACACGATTTTTGTAATGTCAAGACTGGAATCGATAAAGTGCCGCTTTATGATGTAGGTATTCCGCCCCCCGCGGAGCAACTGGGTGAACCGTCGCGTTTATTTAGGGAGCCCACACAGTCGTACCTAGTACAGGTATCCTTCGTTGTTAAGGACGCTGGAACAGTCGATGAGGGCACCCACCTGTTTTAGGTGGGTTCATTTTCGTAACGTGGGGGGTGGTTTTTATTTGCCGAAAACCACCATTACAGCCCATATGGATCCCCGCCGGTATCCCGACAATCCATCGACAACATCCCATTATCTGGTAAGCGCGTGATTATCGCTGCGTGCAATTCCATGCACCCCCCTTGGTCGAGTATCATGGTTCGGCTATGCCCTTTGCGCTTAGCAACCTTTGACCTTTTCCTTCGACGCTTGGCGGTTTTTAGATTCATGGCTTCATCCCCGAGCTACATACCGTATCTATGCGTGGCAGCGGCGGCCTTTATCACGACCTTCCTCATGGTGCCCCTGGTCAAGCGCTTGGCAATTAAGCTCGACGCCGTCGACTATCCTTCCAAGCGCCGCATCAACACCAAGCCCATCCCGCGTTTGGGCGGAACGGCGGTGTTTTTGGGCCTGGTCGTTGCCTGCATTGTGCAAATCCTAGGCACCTGGCACCTAGGCTGGCCGCCCGTCCTGGTGCCGCACCCGCGCCTTCACATTAGCTATCCTATGCTGGCCCTCTCCTTTACCGTCATCTTTGCGACCGGCGCTATCGACGACGTCTTCCAGCTCAAGCCCAAGCAAAAGCTAGCCGGACAGGTCCTCGCCGCGCTTATCGCCTGTATCGGCGGCCTGCGGATCGGCGTCATCGTCAACCCGTTTGCCCCCGGCGAGATCATGCTCGGATGGCTCGCCTACCCCATCACCGTGATCTATCTGGTGGCATTCACCAACATCATTAACCTCATCGACGGCCTCGACGGCTTGGCCACGGGCATCTGCGGCATCGCGTCGTTCACCATGTTTTCGATGGCCGTTCTCTCGGGCCGCATCGACGCCGCCGCGCTCTCCATTGCGCTCTTTGGCGCTTGTCTGGCCTTTTTGCGCTACAACTTCAACCCCGCAAGCATCTTCTTGGGCGACTCGGGGTCGTTGCTTCTGGGCTTTGCACTGGGCTCCATCTCGCTGCTCAACGTGAGCCGCACCGCCGCGCTCACCTCGCTTATCATCCCGCTCATCGTTGCCGGCGTGCCCATCATCGACACGTTTAGCGCCATCGTGCGCCGCAAGCGCGCCCACATTAGCATCGGGCAGGCCGACAAGGGCCACATCCACCACCGCCTGATCCAAGAGGGCTACAACCAAAAGCAGGCAGTGCTCCTCATCTACGCCTGGTGCATCATGCTTTCGGCCGGCGCCGCCGCGATTAACCAGGTCGAGGTGCCCATGCGCGTGCTCATCTTTACCGTACTCGCCATTGGCTCGGCGGCCTTTGCCAAGCACCTACACCTGTTTGAGCCCGTGCTGCGCCACCATTACAACAAGCGCACGCACGAGGACGAGCTCGTCACCCCCGACGATCCCGCCTTTAAGCAGGAGGAGCAGGCGGCAGAAGAACGCAGGGAGGAGCGCCACCACAGGCGCTAGGGCAAGCTGCCGAGGATGCGCCCAGGCGCCGCCGGCCAAACGCGCAGCCACGCCGCGCCCATCGCACATGCCGCCGCTCTCCCGCCCCTCGCGTACTTACGCCCCGACCCTCCAATAAACGCGTTATCATCTTGACCCATGAACATACGTTAGGAGCAATCATGCCAAACGAGAACAGCTACGAAGTCGCGCTGCAAAAGAGCAACGCCATTCGCGAGGGCCTGGCCAAAACGCCCGAGAAGTTCACCATGCTCACCGGCGACCGCCCCACCGGCCGTCTGCACCTGGGTCACTACTTCGGCACCCTCAAGGGCCGTGTTGAGCTGCAGAACATGGGCGCCAAGACCAACGTGCTCATCGCCGACTACCAAGTCATCACTGACCGCGATACGACCGAGCACATCCAGGACAACGTGTACAACATGGTCATGGACTACCTTGCCTGCGGCATCGATCCCGACAAGACCATGATCTACGCGCACTCCGCCGTACCCGCCGCAAACCAGCTCATGCTGCCGTTCCTGTCGCTGGTCTCCGAGGCCGAGCTGGCGCGCAACCCCACGGTCAAGGCCGAGATGGAGGCCTCGGGCCACGAGCTCACCGGCCTTCTGCTCACCTACCCGGTGCACCAGGCCTGCGACATCCTGTTCTGCAAGGGCAATGTGGTGCCCGTCGGTCGCGACCAGCTGCCGCACATCGAGCTCACCCGCACCATCGCCCGCCGCTTTAACAACCGTTACGGCAAGGTGTTCCCCGAGGTCGACGCGCTGCTGTCCGAGACCCCGCTGCTGCCCGGCCTGGACGGGCGCAAGATGAGCAAGAGCTACGGCAACGCCATCAACATCTCGATGACCGCCGAGGAGACGGCCAAGCGCATCAAGAAGAGCCAGACCGACTCCGAGCGCATGATCACGTTCGATCCCGAGAATCGCCCCGGCGTGTCCGGCCTGCTTTCAACCGCCGCCATCTGCACCGGCCGTTCCGAGGTCGAGATTGCCGAGGAGATTGGCATGGGCGGCTCCGGCCAGCTCAAGAAGTACGTGACCGAGGCCGTCAACGAGTACTTCGCGCCGATCCGCGAGCGTCGTCAGCGCTATGAGAACGATCTGGACTATGTGAAGGACGTGCTGCACGAGGGCAACCGTCGCGCCAACGAGATTGCCGAGCAGACCCTGGCCGAGGTTCAGGACGCCATGGGCATGGTGTACTAGGCAAAGCGCCTTCGCACAACATAGACGGTGAGGCTGAATCCTCACCGAAACAGGAACAGGCCCGCTGGCAGATAGTTGCCAGCGGGCCTGTTCCCGAAGTACACCGTTGAATCGCACAGAGGGGAGGAATGCGAATCAAACTCAACAGGGCAGGCTTTTTCATCGCCTATTGCCTGCTCCGTTGCTGAAAACAATATAGTTCACCGTGGTTTACTTTGCTGCGACAAACCGCGCCGCCATACCTTCTCCATAAGTTAACCTCGGTAAACCTGCCAAAACCACCACAAAGGGGACAGGCACCTTTGTGGTGGTTTAAGCCACGGCAGAGCCGCTAGAGCCCTGCAGGCCAGCGACAGGCGGCCAAGTCGACGTGCATGTCGTCCTTAAACGCCACACCCTCCCCTAGCAAAAGCTCACGTTGAGCATCGGGACCGCCAAAAGCAAAACCATCGCATATGCGGCCATCGGCAAACACCACGCGGTGACAGGGAATCTCGCCGGGGCGCGGATTGCCATGCAGGGCATACCCCACGTACCGCGCACTTCGTGGACGTCCAGCAAGCAGCGCCACCTGACCATACGTGGCGACCATCCCCTCGGGAATCTGCTCGACCACCTCGTACACCCGCTCAAAAAAGCCCTCAGACGCCATTGCTCGCTCCCTTCCACCCGGAATAGCATAAACCACCACAAAGGTGCCTGTCCCCTTTGTGGTGGTTTTGGCAGGTGGGCTAGTTAACGGGCTGGAAGAAGGCTACGGCTACGGCGCCGGGGCCTACATGGGTGCCGATGGTGGCGCCGATGGTGTGAACGGGCAGTTCGCCCTCGGTGTGGCCAGCCCACAGTGCCGCGCTGTCCTCGATATACTTCTTGAGCACCGCATCCGAAAGGCCCGTATAGCCGAGCGCCAGCGGCATGGAAAAGTCGATGCCGCCCGCCTTTTCGACCTTCTGGTTGAGCAGGTTACGTCCGTTCTTGGAACCGCGCGCCTTGCCCAGCTGCACGATCAGACCGTCCTCGGCAGCCACCACGGGCTTTACGTTGAGCAGCGTACCCACGGCACCGGCCGCAGCAGACAGGCGACCGCCGCGCACCAGGTACTCCAGCGTCTCGAGCAGGCCGATGACGACCACGCGGTCGCGCACGGCCTCGACAGCCGCCGCAACCTGAGCCGCGCCCTGGCCCTCGTCCACCAGGCGCAGCGCATACTCGACCAGCACGCGCTCGCCCAAGGTCACGTTATTGCTGTCCACGACGAACATGTCGCCGCCCGGCGCCTCGGCAAGTGCCGTACGAGCACTCTGGTTGGTGCCCGAGAGCTTGGCGCCCACGGTAATAATCACGGCCTCATCGCCGGCCTCACGCGCTTCGGCAATCGCCTGCGAAAAGGCGTACGGGTTGACCTGACCGGTCTTGGGCAGCTCATCGCGCTCCACAAGCATCTCGTAAAAGCGCTGGTGATCGATGTCGACGCCATCCATATACACATCGGTGCCAAAGGTGACGGACAGCGGCAGAACACGCAGAGCGGGGTGCTCCGCCGGCGACATATCGCTTGCGGAATCGGTAATAATGCGGACGGACATAACGAATCCTTTCTTGCGCAGGTCCCGCGCGGGGAATTTTGACAGCAATGCCCCGGCACGGCATACGCGCTCAAACGGGACGATGCAGTTCTTGGCTGAAAGCTAGCGCCAGCGCGGCTCTAGATCTCGCGCAGGGTGTTGAGGATCGTGCGCAGCGATGCATACATCTGCTCGCGCTGCTCCACGCCCATGGCCTTGCCGGTGGTATCGAGCACCTCGCGAATGATGCGGTCCGCCTCGCTCATGCTCTCGCCGCCCAGAGCGGTCAGGCGCACCGGGGCACGATACTTAACGGCCGCATCACCCGAGTCGTCGACCTCGACGTAGCCGCCCTCCTCCAGATGCGCGAGCGTGCGCGAGACGGCGGCACGGGTCACGCCTGCCATGCGAGCCAGGTCAGCGCCAGTCAGGCCGTCCTTGCTGCGCTCAAGATAGTACAGGCACATAACGTCGGAGCCCTTGAGGCCCAGCCTTGCGCCCTCGGATGTCTTAATGCGCTGGATCTCCTTGTAGAGCCCGCTGATCAGTCCGACAAAGTCCTCGAAACGTGTCTCGTCGTTCTGCTGCATGGGAGACGACCGCCTTTCGCTTACATGATGCTAACGGGTAAACATCTTAGCCGCACGAGGCAACACCCATACCCAAATATCCCATTTGTTAACCCATCAACATAAAAACCACCACAAAGGGGACAGGCACCTTTGTGGTGGTTTGGGGCATCGAGTTTGATCCGCAGACTTCGCTACAGCCCCACGCAAGGATTGTCGCGGGTCACAAGCGTTTTAACGACAACCGTCGCTCCCAGATAGCGCTCGAGCAGCTCGGCTAAGCGATCGATCGCGGCCTGGCAATCCCCCATCCGCTCAGGCTCCACGCACTCAATCGCCAGGAAAGCATCGGCCGAATCATCGGACAACGCCGTTCGAACGCCATCGCGCCAGTTCCAGCAGCGGCATACGGCGCCCGCATCATCGATGTAGGCGAGCTCGCCGGGAAGCGTCGGGTCATCTGTCTCCTCGCCAAGCGGCAGAAATGAATCGCCACCGTCGGTCACCTTCAGGCAAAGGTCTCCCTCAATCGCGTGCAAATCCTCGCCGCCTACGGGCAGCGCGTAGGACAGCGACACCGTGTTGTAGATGTCCACCGCGGGCGTAATGTGGCCCACCGGCTTGCCTTTGAGCACGCGCTTGAGCAGGTTCTCAATTGAGCAACGCGCGCCCTTCTTGGTCTTGAATAGGCGATATGCCTCGCGCCATGCCTTAACCGGCGCATTCTCGCTGATGGTATCACTCGTCAGGTGACGCTCCGCATCGATATTGGCGCGGTCGAGCAACGCCGCAATCGCATCAACGTCCTCTTGAGGAATCTGAGCCGCGGGCTTCATGCCCTTTACGACCACAACACCGACAGCCGCCTGCGGAAATAGCTCCCAAAACGAATCCTCGGCAACGAAACTCTTCATGTGCTCTCCCTTCATAGCATGCGCCCGAGCCCGGGTGCCTAAACAAAAAGCGCCCTTACGACGGCCACCTTCAAAGTCCTACGGTGCCGCCACAAGAGCGCTTACGCTGCCCCCATCCGGAGAAGGGGACGATATGTCAGGCGTATTGTAACCCGAGTCATCCGCGCGAGCAAAACCACCACAAAGGCGCCTGTCCCCTTTGCGGTGGCTGACGATACTACAGGCGGAGTCCCAGCAGGCCGCGGCCACGATGACGGGCCTCGACGGGCACTTGGGCGTGCGGGCCGGCGGCCTTTACGGACTCGGGCAGATGCGAGTACTTCT
>UQPJ01000029.1:0-25513 GCA_900543015.1 uncultured Collinsella sp. | reverse complement strand
TAGCACTCCTGATCGAGCGCGTTGAAGTGCGTGATGAACGGCTTAGCCGTAGCGCCGCCCTGGATGGTCTGCAAGATGGGGGTCTCGACCTCCATGTAGCCGTCGGACTCCATAAAACGACGGAAGGTGGAGAGAATCTGCGAACGCTTACGGAAGGTCTCGCGAACGTCGTCGTTGGCGATCAGGTCGACATAGCGCTGGCGATAGCGGGTCTCCTTGTCGGAGAGGCCGTGGAACTTCTCGGGCAGCGGACGAACGGCCTTGGCAAGCAGGGTCGCACTCTTAGGGGCAACGGAAAGCTGGCCGCGCTGGGTGCGCACGACCACGCCGGTCACGCCCAGGATATCGCCAAGGTCGAGGGCCTTGAGCGTGTTCCAAGCGGTCTCGTCCATGTCATTGATGCGGCAGAACAGCTGAATCTCGGCAGTCGCATCGCGCACGACGATGAACATAATCTTGCCCTGACCGCGCTTGGCGACCACACGGCCGGCGATCTTCACGACGTCCTCGGTGTCCTCGCCATCGGCAAGCTCGGCGTACTTAGCCTCGATATCGGCAACGTAGTCCTCAAGCTCAGAGTGCTCGGGATAGGGGTTCTGGCCCGCCTCGAACAGGGCGGCGCGCTTGGCCAGGCGGGTGGCGCGCTCGTCGTTGAGCGTCGATGCCTGATCTGCGGCGTTCTGGTTCTCTGCCATAAGTTAACTCCTCAAACTAAAACGCTCCCCAGGATTCGGTCCCAGGGAGCGAAAACATACCTTTACGCGGGACCGTGGTCTAGCGTGCAATCTTGGCGATGGTGTAGACGCGGGTCTTGCCGGAAGGCGTAACGACCTCGACGGAGTCGCCCTCGCCGTGACCGATGATGGCGTGGCCGACCGGAGACTCGTTGGAAATCTTGTGCTCGAGCGAGTTGGTCTCGGTGGTACCGACGAGCGTGACTTCCATGACCTCGCCGTTGGGATCAATCAGAGAAACGGTGGAACCGATGGAGACGGTCAGATCACCTGTGGTGGCAGCAACCTGAGCGTTGGCAAGGATGGCCTGGATCTCGGCAATACGAGCGGCGTTCTGGGCCTGCTTGTCCTTAGCGGCGTCGTACTCGGAGTTCTCCGAAAGGTCGCCGAACGCGCGGGCTTCCTTGATGTCCTCGACGATCTCCTTGGCGTAATCGCCCTCACGCCAAGCGAGCTCCTCGACGAGCTTCTGGCGGCCCTCAGCGGTCAGTACGATCTGGCTTGCGTCCATACGGATATCTCCCCAACTCTGATCAAACAATCAACTGTCAACAAAACGAAAAAGACCGGCTAGCCTGCGGGCAAGCCGGTCAGGTGCTCACCCCAAAGGGATGGGACTACTCTGCGTCCGCGTCGCTGTCCTCTGCCTGCTTCTTCTTGGCAGCAGCGAGCTTGGCCTCGAGCTCAGCGATCTCCTTGTCCTCCTCGGACTGCTCGACCACGACCTCCTCGGCCTGCTTGGTCTCGGCCTTATCGTCGCCCTCCATACCCTCGCGGATATTCTTGACGGTAGAGCCGAGGGACTTGCCGAGCTTCGGCAGGTTCTTGGGCCCGAAGATAATCAGGACAACGACGAGAATAATGATGAGCTCAGGAGCCCTCAGTCCAAACATGTAGACCTCCACAATACAGCGAGACAAGCTCGAATGAGTATACCGCGGGTATCGCGGTATCACAACAATAGCTAAAAAAAGGGACCGCAAGAAGCGGTCCCTCCTCATGCTCTGGTCGGGTTGACTGGATTTGAACCAGCGACCCCTGCGTCCCGAACGCAGTGCTCTACCAAACTGAGCCACAACCCGTTAGCTCGACTATAGTAACAAAGATTTCCGTCGTGTGCTAGAGAAATTTTTACTTCTTTGGCACTTCGATGCGAACCGTGTTGGGAATGAGCTCCGTCGCGCAGGACCACCAGCCGTTTTGCAGGGCAGCGTCGGCAAGCCTTTCGGCCGTGGCGGCGGTGTCGCAAATGGCAAATGAGCAGGCACCCGATCCGCACACATCTACAGCAACGGTGCCGTCCTGTTTACGCAGCCAATCGAGAACCATTTGAATCTGCGGCTCCATCTGTGCGGAAATGACACCTAGGTTGTTATGGATGAGCGCATATGCCGTCTCGGCATCACCAGCATGCAAGGCAGAAGCTATCGCGCCGGGCTTGTCTGCAGGCACCGGAGCCTCGTCAAAACGTCGATAGGCTTCAATTGTTGAAACGCTTGCCTCGCGCGGCTTGACCAACACGACGGGCGTTGCGGGCAGCGCGGGATACTCAGTTGCCAGCACGTCTCCCCCACCTACGTAGAACGCAAGGCTCGCGTGCAAAAAGAACGGGACGTCAGCACCAATACCCCGCGCAATGTCGTCGAGCGCGGGGTCGGTGCGATCAATTCCCCAGAGCTCCGCCAAGGCGACAATGACCGCGGCCGCATCCGTCGAGGGGCCGCCCAAGCCGGCGCACAATGGAATGCGCTTCTCAATCGTCACGCAGATGTTTGCCTCGCGACCATAATGCTCGGCCATAGCAACCGCAGCCCGATACGCCGTATTCTTTTGCATGGGAAAATCTGATGCCGGAACCGTCTGGACGGTCAGCGCCTGCGCCGGCGCGACCGTCACGGAATCGGAAAGACCGACGGCTGCCATCAGGGAATCGACCCTGTGGTAGCCGCGGTCATCGCGCTCGGTATGAACCCCCAGGTAGAGGTTAATCTTTGCCGGCGCGGAAAGAGTCAGGGACCGATCGGTCACCGTTAGTGCTCCTCGAGCTGATTGCCGAGCGGGGTAAAAATGTGCTCACCGCTCTCGGGGTCGAACAGCTCGACCTGCCCGGTGAGGACATCGATATACTGGTAGGACTGACGCGACTTGCGGCCGCGACGTTCGTCAACCTCGACGATAAAGACGGCGGGGTGGACGCTCTTGATGGTGCCCATGCGCTCGACGACGCGGGTGCGGCCCATGTTGGCCTTCACCTTGACGCGATCGCCCACCATATCGGTCAGCTTCTCGTGGATGTCGTCGACGTGATTGACTTCCATCTCTTCCATGAACAGGGCCTCCAGAAGGTGCAATTCAAAAAGGGGATAATACCCCTAAGATAGACAAAACTCTAATACTATAGCACCCTGTTGCGACCACGCGCAAGTAGCTAATTTGGCTACTTACAGATTGTCGGTATCGAGGACGATGGTGAATGGGCCGTCGTTGACGAGGTCGACTTTCATATCGGCGCCAAAGATGCCGTGCGCCACGTGTTCGACATCTTGGCGAACGAGCGTCAGGAAGTACTCGTAGAGCTCGTTGGCGACATCGGGGGCGCCGGCATCCGTAAACGATGGGCGGCGGCCGTGACGGCAATCGGCGAACAGCGTGAACTGCGACACTACGAGAACCTCGCCGTCGACATCGGCAAGTGCCAGGTTGGTCTTGCCGTTCTCGTCCTCGTTAATGCGCAAGCCCCGGAGCTTGCCCCACAGTTTATCGGCCTCGGCGCGCGTGTCGCCGTGGCCCACGCCCAGCAGCACCAGATAGCCGCGCCCAATTTTACCCACGCACTCGCCGTCGACCGTCACGCCGGCGTTGAGTACGCGCTGCACCACCGCACGCACGGCTTACTCCTCGCCCGTCAGTTTGGCGGACAGATGCTCGAGCGCGTGGAAACGATGGCTGATGGCGTTCTTCTCGTCCGCCGTCAGCTCGGCCATGGTCTTGCCCGGCGTGTCGACCGGCAGGAACAGTGGGTCGTAGCCAAAGCCATGATCGCCGCGGCCCTCGTGTGCGATAGCGCCCTCGCAGGCGCCCTCGCCATAAGTGACCAGGCCGTCCGTGTCGATAAGCGCGACGACGCTCATAAAACGCGCGGTGCGGTCCTCGTCGGCCACGCCCTCCAGATTCACGAGGAGCTTGGCGTTGTTGGCGGCATCGTCGCCGTGCACGCCCGCATAGCGTGCGCTGTACACGCCCGGCTCACCGTCCAGGGCATCAACGACCAGGCCCGAATCGTCGGCGATGGCCATAAGCCCCGTCTCCTCTACCGCGGCCTGCGCCTTGATGATGGCGTTCTCCAAAAACGTCGTGCCGTTTTCCTCGGGGTCCTCAAAATCACCCAGCTGACCCAACGCCACAAAGCGAACCTCGGGCATGACCTTGCCCAAAATGGCCTCGATCTCGGTGAGCTTATGGGCATTGCCCGTTGCCACGACGATGGTCGCCGCCGGGTCGAGGGTGTCGATGTCGATCTTCTCAAGTGCCATGAGTGGTCTCCTTGTCTCTATAGCAATGCCGCGCCGAGGGCGACGAGGGCCTCCGCCTCTCCCCTCTCAATCAACGGCAGTCTTATACTTCGACGTTTTCCCAGATAAAACCTGCCAAAATAAACCTGTCCCTTTTTGGCAGGTTAGGCGATGGCTTGGCGCTGAAGCTCGATGAGCTCGGCGATGCCTTTGTCGCCCAAGTCGAGCAGGGCGTTGAGGCGCTTACGGTCAAAGGGCGCCTGCTCGCCAGTGCCCTGGAGCTCGATCATCTCACCGGTGTCGGTGGCGACGAGGTTCATGTCGACTTCGGCATGGCTGTCCTCGGAATAATCGAGGTCAAGCAGCGTATTGCCGTCGACAACGCCCATGGAGATTGCAGCCACCTGGCCGGTAAGCGGGATGCGCTCGATCTTGCCCGCCTCGACCCACATGGCGAGGGCGTCGTGCAGCGCCACCCAGGCGCCGGTGATGCTCGCTGTACGCGTGCCGCCATCGGCCTGAATCACATCGCAGTCGACGGTGACGGTGTACTCGCCGAGCGCCTTCATGTTGACGACGGTACGCAGGCTGCGGCCAATGAGGCGCTCGATCTCCATGGAGCGACCCTTGCGGTTGGCGTGCTCGCGCTTGCAGCGCTTGCCGGTCGACGCCGGCAGCATGGCATACTCTGCGGTTACCCAGCCGGCCTTAGCTCCCTTTCGCCAGCCCGGCACGCCCTCCTCGATGGTGGCGGCGCACAACACGCGCGTGTCACCGAACTCGGCAAAACACGAGCCGTGGGCGTGCTTCATGACGCCACGGGTGAGCTTGACGGGGCGCAGTTCATTGGCGGCACGGCCGTTGGCGCGGTTGACCTGCATGTACTCCATAGAAATATCCTTTCGGCAGAAGAAGAGGGCAAGTCTTTGGACGGTAACCCTACATCTATTTCAGTTCGTCGATATCAATATGTTCGATGCTCTTGAGCGGCTGGCCAAAGATAAAGCTACCCGCCACCGCAAACTCGGCAATGTTATCGGCCGTCGTCGCAAAGCGATGCTGAGGCTCGGCAGCGTCGCCCGCCAGCTGCTCGCGGCGCGTGAGGATATCGGTCAGCTCGCGCGTAGTCTCCTCGGCGGAACTCACCACACGCACCCCGGGCCCCAGCGCATGGCGAATAGGCCCCACGAGCAGCGGAAAGTGCGTACAGCCGAGCACCACGGTATCGATACCGTGGTCGCGCAGCGGCTCAACCGTGGCACCCACCAGCGCACGCACGGCAGGCGTATCGAAGATGTCCTCGTTCTCGAGCCACTGTTCCTGCAGATGTGCACCCGAGGCGAGCTCGTGTTCGACAACCTCGACAAAGCTCGAGGCAGGACAACCGTATACATCGACGCCGGCATCTAGATCCTGAATGGCGCGCGTGTAGGCGCCCGAGCGAATGGTGAGGTTGGTGGCGAGCACGCCCACGCGACGCGAACGGGTGCTGTTGATTGCCGCACGGGCACCCGGCGCGATCACGCCGATCACGGGAACGTCGAGCACCTGCTGGGCCAGACGCAAGGCCGCAGCTGTCGCCGTGTTGCAGGCGATGACCATAATCTTGACGTCGTGCTTCGACAGCCAACGGCCCGCCTGCAACGCAAACGAGCGCACCTCATCCTCGGTGCGCGTGCCGTAGGGGCAGCGTTTGGTGTCGCCGAAGTAGTAGACGGACTCGTGCGGCAGCACCGTCGCGATGGCGCGCGCAACCGTCAGACCGCCCAAACCAGAATCGAACACGCCAATCGGGCGCGTGTCGCCTGTCGGATTCTCGATATCGGACATTACCTCACCAGTCTCTCTCGAAAAGACATGTCCAAGTGCGGCGACGCCGCGCTACGAACGCGCCGCGACCAGCAGCTCTGCCGTCGCCGCCCAACCGTCGACAATTTTGCCGCGCGTAACGAAAGCGTTCTCGCAAGCAGCCAGGAACTCGGGCGC
Organism: uncultured Collinsella sp.; assembly: GCA_900543015.1. Classification (GTDB taxonomy): domain Bacteria; phylum Actinomycetota; class Coriobacteriia; order Coriobacteriales; family Coriobacteriaceae; genus Collinsella. Next base: position 19,281 of record UQPJ01000029.1, on the reverse strand, counting down.
GCCGGCGCTCGTCAGGCCATTCTCGACCAGGCAGAACGTGCCCACGTGATCGGCCATGTAGAAGTCGGACTCGGAATCGCCGAGCGCGAGCGTCTCCTCGCGCTCAATCCCCAGGTGCTCGCAGAAGCGCGCGATGGCAACGCCCTTGTTGAGGCCGGCGGGATTGATGTTAAACGCGCGACCGTCCTCGACGCGATCGAGCTCGAGCGTCGTCGGCTTGGACAGATGCGTCAGGTGACCGTTACAGGCCCACACCAGGCCGCAGCCGGCCTCGTCCAGGATGGCCTGGACCTCATTGTCGGGCACATCGCCGCGCATGCCGACGGTGACCTCGCGGTACTTGTAGCCGGTCGACATGTCGTTGTGATACTCGATCTTGTGCGGCCAGCGGGCAAGAATCTTCTCGCACACGCCGGTCTGCTCGATCACCTGGTGCGGAGTAAGGCCGCAGGCGGGGTCGTAAGGCATGTCGCCAGTCAGATACTCCCAATCGTTGGCTTTGAGGTCGTACATGACCAGGCCGCCCATCTCACCAATGTAGGAGTTGAGGCCGAGCACGCGCGCGTCCTCGTGGATCATGGTACGGTTGCGGCCCGAGGTGGGAACCACCTGAATGCCAGCGCGAGCGAGCGCCACGACGGCCTCGACGAGTTTGGTCGAGGGGTTGCCGTCGTTGTCGCGCAGCACGCACGAGCCGGGCGCGAGCATCGTGGCATCCAGGTCGGTAAAGACGTACTTGACCTTGGCCAAGCGCTCGCGCATCTCGCCCGAAAGCTCGGCAACGGTCGGCAAGGTGTTGTGGGACATGGTTACTCCGTTTACGTAGAAGGGTTTGGACTTGGACGGCATGTTTTGATTGAGGGAACACGCTTATGGCGACAGCGCACTCAGGGCGCCGCCGCCATCATGGTTCATTAGTCAAACTGGGTAACATCGATCAGGCGATTGGCCAGCGAAAGGTCGCTCTCGATGGGCACGAACTCGTCGCCCACGTGCATGAGCTCCTCGTCACCCTTTGCCAGCAGCAAGACAATGGTGGGAGCATCGGGGTTGACGTACTCCTCGCGCGCCGCCTTGAACGCCGCACGCACAGCGGCTTCGCGGTCGAGGATGATCTTGTTCGGCGTATCGTCGGGAACATGCTCGGCAAGCTCGCGACAGACCTTCATCGGGTCCTCGTGAGCCGGGTCCTCGTTGGCAAAGATCATCAGGTCGGAATATGGTGCGGCCTCGCGCGGAAGCTGCTCGCGGCGCTCCTGCGCCTTGCCGCCGGCAGCGCCAAACACTGCAATGACTGGACTAGTGGGAAACGCGCGCTTGACCGACGAGAAAAGCGAACGGAACGAAAGCTGGTTGTGAGCGTAGTCAACAACACAAATCACGCGGCCATCCTTCGATTCCACGACCTCCATGCGGCCCGGCACACGCAGTTTGGAGAGGCCCTTCTTGATAGCTTCGATACCGATGCCGATCTCGTGCGCAGCGGCGATAGCGACCAGCGCGTTTTCCACGTTAAAGTCGCCCGCGATGCCCAGCAGGACCTTCTCCCCCGCCTCGGACTCGTCGGCACACAGGCCATGCAGGTTAAACTCGATGTTAAAGCCGACCACGCGGACATCGCTTGCCCACAGGCTTGCCTCGGGATGCTCGACGCCAACGGTCACCAAGCGCTCGGCCGTCGACGCTGCCTCCAGCACACGGTCAACCTCTTCGGTGCCCAGATTCACCACGGCGGTCTTTGCCTGGTCAAAGATCCTGAGTTTGCTCTCAAAATAATCCTCAAACGTGGGGTGTTCGATCGGCGAGATGTGGTCACGCCCAATGTTGAGGAAGCACGCCACGTCAAACGGCAGATTCTCGACGCGTTGGTACTTGAGCGCCTGGCTCGAGACCTCCATGACCATGGACTGGCGACCGGACTCACGGCAGTTGGCGATATGGCGCCAGACCTCGGGGGCCTCTGGCGTGGTATTGGTGCTCTCGTAGCACTCGATACCATCGTCGGTACTCACCGAGCCGATCATGCCGCAGGACTCGCCCGCTGCCTTGATGATGGACTGAAGCATAAAAGCGGCCGTGGTCTTTCCCTTGGTACCGGTGATGCCCACGATCTTGACGTCGTGGTCGGGACGGTCGTAGACCTCCGGCGGCAACAGGGCCATGGCCGTGCGAACGCTATCAACAACCAGCATCGCAGCACCGCTCTCCTGCGCCAGCGGCTCCAGAAACTCGACCAGCGACTCTTCGCACACAAATGCGACGGCGCCCGCATCGAGCGCCATGCTCAAAAACGCGGGCTTAAAGGCAGCACCTTTGCAAGAGAACACGTCACCTGCCGAGACCGCGCGCGAATCAAACGAGCAGCCAGTCACGGCACGCTCGTCAACCTGCTCTGATGCGCGCAGCTCGCCGCACACATCGAGAAGCTTGGCAAGCGTATCGACCGTGGTCACGGTCGCGGAATCCGAATGGTGCATCTTTCGCCTTTCTCAGCCATTTGGCAGGGACGGTTTTTATAGTAACTGAAACGCACCCACGCAAAAACGGCTCCCGGAGGAGCCGTTACGCGCAGGCGTTCGTAAGCCGAGGCTAGGCAGCCTGAACAGCGGGCTGGTCCTCGTCGATAAAGAAGCGCTTGTACCACACCAGGAACACGAGCGGCGTATAGATCTTGCGCTGGAAATCGCCCTTGCCCGCAAAGTGCAGATCAAGCAGGTGCATGAGCTCGTCGGTATCGAAGAACTCGCTTGCCCACGGCGCGGTGAAGTACTCCTTGACATAGTCGTACCACTTTTGCTCGCGCAGCCAGTAGACAATCGGCACCGGGAAGCCCACCTTGGGACGGGTGGCCCACTCATCGGGCAGCGACTTGTTGGCAGCGTGGCGGAGTACCTGTTTGTTGCCGTTCTCGTTGATGCGGTAGCGGTCGGGAATGTGCTCGGCGAACTCCATGACTTTGCGGTCCAGGAAGGGCACGCGCAGCTCCAGCGAGTGCGCCATGCACATCTTGTCGGCCTTGAGCAGAATGTCGCCCGGGAGCCACATGTTCATGTCCAGGTACTGCTTCTTGACCAGCTCGGGCTGACCTTTCACGCGCGCATAGATGGGAGCGGCAAGCTCGAAGGCGCCATCGCCGGTGTTGTACTCGGGCTTGAGCACGCCGTCGACCTCGCGCTCCGGCCAAACCAGAGCCTGTCCCAGGAACGACTTCTCAGGGATCTCGGCACCCTTGACCAGGAAGTTATGTCCCTTGAAGTACGGCATATGCAACGCCAGGTTACCGAGCGCGCGACGGATGGGCAGCGGCACCATCTTTTTGTACTTGCGGACCGGAACCGTGTCCTCGTAGTAGGCGTAGCCGCCAAAGAGCTCGTCGGCGCCTTCGCCCGAAAGCACGACGGTGACGTCCTTGCGGGCCATCTCGGCCAAGAACCACAGCGGCACGGAAGACAGGTTGGACTGCGGCTCGTCCATGTGATACTGGATGTCCTCGAGCGCACCGAAGAACTCGTCGGCGGTAATCATCTTGCGGACATTCTCGACGCCGAGCTTGTCAGAAAGTTCCTTGGCGTAGTTAGTCTCGTTGAAATTCTTGTAATCGAAGCCCACCGAGAAGGTCTTGTCGGGCATGAGGCAAGCGGCGATGTAGCTGGAGTCGACGCCGCCGGAGAGGAACGACGCGACCTTGACGTCGGCGATGCGATGGGCCTCGACGCTCTCGTGCACGACCTCATCCAGCTCGTCGACGTACTCCTCGAACGGCTTCTCGACGGCAGAGTAATCGCAATCCCAATAGCGCTCGATGTTCATCTTGCCGGTCGGGATGTCTACGGTAAAGTAATGCGCCGGCGGCAGCTTGTAGACACCCTCGAAGAAGGTCTCCTCGGTTGCCGAATACTGCAGCGTCATGTACGGACGCAGGGCCTTTTTGTTGACCGCCTTGTGGAAGTGCGGGTAGTCTAGGAAGCTCTTGATCTCGGAACCAAAGAGCACGCCCGGAGCGCCGTCGCCCGCATCGGCCATGGGATAGTAGTAGAGCGGCTTGATGCCAAAGATATCGCGGGCGCCAAAAAGCTTGTTCTTCTTCTTGTCCCAGATGACGAAGGCGTACATACCGCGCAGGCGATCAAGTACTGCCTCGCCCCACTCCTCATAGCCGTGCAGGAGGCTCTCGGTGTCGGCGCCGCAGTGGAACTTATAGCCCTTGGCCTCGAGCTCGGAACGGAGTTCTTGGAAGTTGTAGATCTCGCCGTTGAAGACGATAACGACGCTGCCGTCCTCATTGGCCATGGGCTGAGCGCCGGCCTCGGTCAGGTCGAGGATCGACAGGCGGCGGAAGCCGAGGGCAACGCGGCCGTCGATAAACTGACCGCCCATGTCGGGACCGCGATGGACGATGCGGTCCATCATCTTGGTGAGCACCTCGGATTGGTTATCCGTCCCACCGACAAAACCGACAAAACCGCACATATACTATCCCCTCTGCTGTTGCTGGGCATCAAATCGAATCAGTAGCTTTTGAGTATACCCGAGGGCGTAAAGAGGGGCGGAATGTTCAGGCAATCTCAACTGAATCAGCTCCGCTGTGACACGCGACGGTTACCTTTAATGGATATGAGATGAATGAGGCGATTGTTTTGCTATACTCTCTCCGCACGGGCGATTGGCGCAACGGTTAGCGCAGGTGCTTTACACGCACAAGGCTGGGGGTTCGAATCCCTCATCGCCCACCACTAGACTGATAAGGCTCCCAGCGATGGGAGCCTTTCTTTTTTGTGCCCAGTGCATGGGATTCGAACCCGCCAGCACGTCTGTCACAAAGGCCGTGGCCAGAAAATGGCAAAAATGAGTACTGCTACCTTGCTTACAACATATCAGAAGATAATATTTGCTTAGGTTACGCAACATATGTCCATTATAGGGACTAACAATTGGATCAAAATCGTACATTCATCGCCATTTCGACTAGCTATCTGGCCTTATTAGTCCAAAATTGCTGCGACCAAATCGGTAACAGTACTCATATTTGATGTTTTTTGACCAGCAGGTCTCCCCGCCTTAGCAAATCTAAGGCAAAACGGGCTCCAGACCGCTGAATCGTGCCGCATATGGCACGTCCACAGTCCGGAACCCGGTTCAAATTGAGTTATTGCGCCGCGTTAGCCCAAGACACCCGACAGAATCTCGATCAGACTGTCCACGTCGGATTCCTCGCAGACGAGCGGCGGCAGGAAACGCAGCGTATGGGCACCCGTAGCGTTAATCACGGCACCGGCGGCCAGCGCGCGGGCAACAATATCATGCGCGTCGCCCGCGGCATCATCCAAATCACAGCCGAGCATCAAGCCGCGGCCACGCACCTCGGTCACGTTCGGCAGCTTGGCGAGCTTTGCCTCCATATAGGCGCCTACCTTGGCAGCATGGTCGGCATAATCGCCGCGCACGAGCGCGGAGAGCGTCGCGGCGCACGCCGCGACAGCCAAGCAGCTACCGCCAAAGGTCGAGCCGTGGTCGCCCGGCTTAAACACGTCGGCAATCTCCTTCTTTGCTACGACGGCACCCATGGGCACGCCATCGGCAATGCCCTTGGCAAGGCTCATGATGTCGGGTTCCACGCCATAGGTTTGGAATGCAAACGGCTTGCCGGAGCGGAAGATGCCGCACTGGACCTCGTCGGCTATAAGCACGGCGCCCACTTCGTGTGCCAGGTCGCGCGCTGCCGCCATAAACTCCTCAGTCATGGGGTGCACGCCACTCTCACCCTGGATCGGCTCGAGCATCACGGCACAAATTTCGCTCCCCAGCTGCTTGAAGATCGCACGCAGTTCATCGATATCGTTGGGCGTGCAGGCCACAAAGCCACCCGGCAGCGGGCGGAAACTATCCTGCAGCCAATCCTGCATGGTGGCGGCAATGGTCTCGAGCGTACGGCCGTGGAAGCCGCCGCGCATGCACACGATAGTGTTGCCGCCGTTACCGGCACGCTTGGCGTACAGGCGCGCGAGCTTCATCGAGCCCTCGTTGGCCTCGGCGCCGGAGTTGGCAAAGAAGGTCTTCCAAACCTGCTCATCCGCGGCTGGGGCACCAAGAGCAGCTGCCGTGGTCTCATCGCCGGCGACAATGGCATCGGCAAGCACGCGCGCACCATCTACGTCGTCGTTAGCAAGCTTGGACAGCAGCGCCGCGACCTGTCCACGCTGCTCGATGTAGAAGTAATTGGAGACATGCATGAGCTTTTTGGTCTGTGCCTCGAGCGCCGAGAGCACAGCCGGGTCGCCATGACCTAGGCTGCACACGCCGATGCCGGCAAGAAAGTCGAGGTACTCACGACCATCGTCGCCGGTGAGCTTCATGCCGTGACCCTCGACAAACTCGACCGGAGAGCGGCCAAAGGTATGCATAACGTAATGGGATTCAAGCGATTGCTGAGCTGCAAGTGACATGGGATGCCTTTCGTTGAGCGCCGGACGGCGCAGGCCTATGGGTGCAGAAATGGGGCGGCTGCGGGTCAGTTAGACTGTCTGAAGCTTCTCGACCTCGTCGAGGTTCTCGGTCAGACGCGCAGCAAACGTCGAAAGCGGATGCGGATGCGTATCGAACTCGTAAGCCGTCTCGGTGGAATGGATCACGGTGCCGACGCCGGCATCGGTCAGCAGCTCCAGCAGCAGCGAATGCGGCGTGGTGCCGTTGATGATGTGGGCACGAAATACGCCGCCGGCAAGCGCATCGACGGCCGCGCGCAGCTTGGGAATCATGCCCTTATCGACCTCGCCGCCGTAGAGCATCTCATTGACCTCGTCGAGCGTCAGGTTGGAGATAAGTGAATCCTTATCGCTAAAGTCCTTGTACAGGCCGTCGACGTCGGTCAAAAAGATCGCCTTGTGCGCGTGGAGCGCTGCCGCAACGGCACCGGCGGCGGTATCGGCATTGATGTTGAAGAAACCGCCGTCCTCCCCCGCCGCGACGGTAGCGATGACGGGGATGTACTCGCTATCGAGTAAGCTCTCGATATAGTCGGTGTTAACGTGCGTCACTTTGCCCACGCGACCGAGCTCGGGGTCGAGCGGCTCGGCGATGAGCGTGCCAGCATCGCTGCCCGACACGCCCACGGCCAGGTTGCCGTGGTGGTTGATGGCGGCAACCAGCTCCTGGTTAACCTTGCCGCCCAGCACCTCGCGCACGATATCCATAGTCGCCGGCGTGGTCACGCGCTGGCCGTTCTTAAACTCGACGGGGATGTCGTAATGGCTCAGCGCCTCGTTGATAGCCTTGCCGCCGCCATGCACGATAACGGGGCGCATGCCGATGATCTTAAGCAGGACGATGTCGCTCATCACGTCACGACACAGCTGCTCGTCGACCATGGCGGCTCCGCCATATTTGATAACAACCGTCTTGCCGGTCAGGTTCTTAATCCACGGCAGCGCTTCGAACAGCAGCTGCGCGGTTGCTTCGTTGGATTCGCTCGAACGACAATCGCGTGCGAATTTCATAATCTGCCTCGTCTTTCGTATCGTTATCGCGCCGTGCTCCGCTGTCCGCAATCGCGGCAAGATGCGCAGCGTGCCTGGAATCTAGGAACGGTAGTCGCCGTTGATGGAGATGTACTCATGCGTGAGGTCGCAGGTCCACACGGTCGTTGCCGCGTCGCCTGCGCCCAGGTCGGCCGAGATCACAATCTCGGGCGCCTCAAAACGTCGTAGAGCCTCGTCCTCGTCAAAGGGAACAGTCAGACCGTCGCGACAGACAGGCATGCCCATCATGTCGATGGAAACGTCTTCCTGATTAAACTTCACGCCGCACTTACCGAGCGCCATGGCAACGCGGCCCCAATTGCAGTCATGGCCGGCGATGCAGGTCTTAACGAGCGGCGAGTTGGCAACGGCGCGGGCGGCGATATCGGCCTCCTCGTCGTTGGCGGCGCCGGTAACGTTGACCGTAACGAGCTTGGATGCGCCCTCACCATCGGCGGCGATATTGCGCGCCAGGCTCTCGCACACCTCGTGCACGGCAAATGCCAACTCGTCAAAGGCATCGGAGCCCTCGACGATAGGCTCGGCATCTGCGGCAGCGGCGCCGGAGGCAAGCATGATGCAGGTGTCGTTGGTCGAGGTGTCGGAATCGACCGTTACCTTGTTAAAGGTCTGCTTGACGGTCGAGAGCAGCAGGGCATGAAGTGCCGCAGGCTCGACGGGGGCATCGGTGGTGATAACTGCGATCATGGTGGCCATGTTGGGCATGATCATGCCCGAGCCCTTGCACATTCCGCCTACCGTATAAACATTGCCCGCATGACCCGCAGCCTCACTGACGTAGGATACGGCGTACTCCTTGGAGTGCGTGTCGGTCGTCATGATGGCGCGAGCGGCATCGGCGCCACCGTGGGCGGAGAGCGCCTCGTAGGCAGCAGGAATGGCGGTCTCAAACGTGTCGATCGGCAGAATCTGGCCAATCACGCCCGTGGAGGCGACTAGGATCTGCTGGGGTTCGCAGCCGATGACCTGCGATGCGATGATGCACGTCTCGCGCGCGCATGCAAGGCCGGTCTCACCCGTGGCGGCGTTGGCATTGCCAGAGTTGACCGAAATGCCGGCGATGATACCGTACCCCTTGTCGGCACCGCCCAGGTTGGCACGGCTCACCTGCACGGGCGCCGCGCAAAAGCGATTGGTGGTAAACACGCCGGCACCGGGACAGGGTTTATCGGGCACGACGAGCGCGTAATCCAGACGCTCGGGGTTCTTGCGGAACCCAGCGTGGATGCCTGCAGCTTTAAAACCAGCCGCAGCCGTAACGCCACCCTCGACGGCGCGAATCTTGATATCAAACAGCTCGGTATCCATCGTCTTTATGACTCCTTATGTCAAACAAAAAAACGGACATCGGTTGGTGCGCCATGCCAGTCGTGATCATGAGACCAGCTTAAGAGTGGCGCCCCATTCGATGCCCGACTACCAAATCGTTAACAATCGAATGTGCTACACCGGGCACGCCACTGTAGGCAAGCCTCGTCGCTCGTCAAAGCCAAAGACGATATTGGCGCACTGGACTGCTTGGCCCGCAGCGCCCTTGCACAGATTGTCGATGGCGCCCGTCGCCACCAGCACGCCCGCGCGCTTGTTGAGCGCGAGGCCAATCTGAGCAGCGTTGGTGCCGACGACCGAAGCCGTCTTGGGCTGCTGGCCGGCATCGAGCACGCGCACAAAGGTGCGACCGGCGTAGAACTGCTTGTAATGGTCGACGGCATCCTCAAGAGCCAGCGTGTCGAGAGCCTGCGGCGCGAGCGGCAGCGTCACCGTGGAGAGCAGACCGCGCTTGAGCGGTGCCAGGTGCGGGGTAAAGACGACGCGATCGGTCAGGCCAAGGATTTGCTCAATCTCGGGCGTGTGGCGATGCTTGCCCACGCCGTAGGCCTCCAAGTTCTCGTCGGCGCTGCAAAAATGGGTGCGGGCGTTGCAGGACTTACCGGCGCCCGTCACGCCGCTAATGGCATCGACAATCACGGGACCGTTCTCGGCCACCCAGCCCGCGCGCACGGCGGGCGCGGCGGCAAGGCTCGTTGCGGTGGGATAGCAACCGGCGCAGGCGACCAGCACGGGTTTGCCGTCGGCATGGTCGGATGCGGCGGTCTCCAAATCCTGGCAGAACAGCTCGGGCAGACCGAAGGCACGGGTCTTGAGCAGCTCGGGGCTCGTATGCTCGGCGGCATACCAAGCCTCAAAAACGGACGCGTCGTTCAGACGGTAGTCGGCCGAAAGATCAAAGCAGGAGACGCCCGATGCAAGCAGCGCGGGCACCTGTGCCATGGCAGCCGTGTGCGGCACGGCCAAAAAGACCGCGTCGCAGTTCTTGAGCTCGGGGGCATCATGCGTCGTAAAGACAAGATCGCTTACGCCGGTGAAGCTCGGGTACACCGCAGACAACGGCTGGCCGGCATCGGCGTTGGACGTAATGGCAGCAAGTTCAAACTCGGGATGACCGAGGACGAGGCGAATGAGCTCGGCTCCGGCATATCCAGCCGCGCCGACGATTCCAACCTTCAAAGACATATCAGACTCCTTGTCTGCGATTTATGCACCGATGCGCATTTCGCAGCAGTCGTTATGAAGTGAGTTGAAACTTTAGCACCAAAAGATGCATGAATACGTAAATGGCTTGCATATTCATGCATTGAAACATTCCCGACACATTCGCTTGAAGGAATTGACAAATGGAGCGGGCCCCGTATTGACCGGCGCTCCTAACGGCGCCGGGCAATACGGGGCCCGCCCATGCGAAAACCAAGTTGTTAGGATGAGCCAGCTGGCTAGAGCTCGACCGGCACCCATTCGTCGTGATTGCAGATAAAAGCCTCGGGATCCTCGACGCTAAAGAAGACGAGCGTGGGGTCGTTAGGCCCCTCATAGTGCTCGCCCAGGTGCTCTAGATGCTTCCACCCGGCTTCGCGCATTTCGCCTAAAGCCCGGTCATCCAAGCCGGCACGCCCGCGCAAGATGAGCCAGCCATGGCCCGGCCACCAACTCGTGGCCTCAAAGCGCTGGTTTTGCAGCAGCTCTTGCCACACATCTTTGGTGCGCGCTGTTACAAACCACAGCTTGCCATCCTGGATCTGCGCAAACGAAAACGGACGCACATGAGGCTGTCCGTCAACGCTCGTCGCCAAATACCATGCCGGCACCGACGTCAGATACTCCAACACCGTATTCAATCCGTCCATGTGTCCTCCTGGCGCTAGCTAATTCGGAACGGGTAGTTAATTTGAGACGCGCTAGAGCTCCAGGCGCTCCTCGCTGCCGTCGATATCACAGAAGCGCGCGGCAATGTTGCGGACCGAAAAGAAAGCAAGGCGGCCGTCGTTGGCACTCTCGTGTTCCTCGCCGATGCCCACCATGTGCTTAAAACCCGCTTGACGCACCTTGTCGCTCGCAACTGCGTCGTCCTCAAGTGCGGCTTCGCCGGTCAATACGATCCAGCATTCCCCCGGCTTCCAGCCCGAGAGCTCAAACTTGGGATTCGCACTCAGCTCCGCCCACACATCCTTGTCGCGCGACGTGCAAAACCACAGCTTACCTTCATCGACCATGGCAAACGAAAACGGCCTCACGCGAGGCTGATGCCCGTCGGCCACATCGATCGTGGCCAGATACCACGCCGGAATGCGCCTGAGATACGAGCAGGCGCGCTCAAACTGAGCTGTGCGGTCGTTGTCGGTCATAGGGACCCCTTTCTTGCGCTCGAATCGCGCCTAAACAAGTTGAAGGTTGACGACGATGACACACGCAAACAGCAGCATCGTCACCACCGCAGCCAGCGCATCCCCGCGGCGAAACGCAAGCGCATGCAGACGCGTACGTCCCTGCTCGCCGTGATAACAGCGCGCATCCATGGCGGCCGAAAGCGTCTCGGCATGACGGAACACGCCCGTGAACAGCGGAATCGCCACGCTACCGAGCATGCGCACGCCGCCGAGCGGGCCTCCCGTCACGCGCGCACCGCGGCTTGTCTGCGCGTCCGCCGTCTGCTTCATCTCGGTGGCGAACTGCGGCATAAAGCGCAACGCGATGCCCATGATCATGCCGAGCTCATGCGCAGGGAGCCCCACGCGCGCAAACGGTGCGAGCAGACGCTCAAAGCCCGCGGTGAGGTCGAGTGTGGGCGTGGTGAGCGTAATGGCGCTCATGCCGGCCATCATCAGGGTCAGGCGGCACGCCATAAAGGCGGCAGAACGCAGTGAGCCCTCGCTTATCTGCAGAAAGCCGAGCTGCCATAGGATGTGCCCGCTCTGGTCGGTAAATAGGTTGAGCACCGCGACCACCACGACGATCGCCAGCAGCGGCGCCATCGATGACAGGACGCGACGAGCCGGCACCCGGGACACGATATAAATCAGGACAACGAAGATTGCGACCGGGACCAGTCCGCGAAAGCTACCAACCGTGAGCGTGGTAATCAGAAATACGAAGCCCAGCAGCAGCTTGGTGCGCGGATCCAGGCGGTGGATTGCGCTATTCCCCGGATAGTAGCTGCCAAATGAAAACGCCTCCATTAGCAGCCCTCCTCTCGCGCTGATGCACCGGAATCGGCCCGACGCGAAGCACCCGAAGGGCCCTCCGCACGGCCGAGCAGCAAGCCTGACAGTTCGACTGCCAACGACTCAACCGTATAGAGCCCGTCGTAACGCAGCGGCACGCCCGCTTCCGCGAGCGCCAACGCCATGCGCTGGGCAGCGGGAACACCCAAGCCGATTGATTTAAGCTCATCCGCATGCGCAAAAACCTGAGCGGGCGTGCCCTCAGCAAACACCGTGCCCTCGTTCATCACGACAATACGATCGCAGCAATTGGCAAGGTCATCCATACTGTGTGAGACCATGACGACGGTCAGGCCCCCATGGTGAAGTCGATCGATGAGCTCCAGGAAATCACTGCGCGCCGCCGGATCGAGTCCCGCCATGGGCTCATCGAGTACCAGGACCTCGGGCTCCATGGCAAGCACGCCGGCAAACGCCACGCGCCGCTGTTGGCCACCCGAAAGCTCAAAGGGACTCTTGTCGCCCACCGTGGCCAAGTCGAGGCCCACGCGCGCGAGCGATGACTCAACGCGGCGGACAACCTCGGCCTGCGACAAGCCAAGGTTGTGCGGGCCAAACGCCACGTCCTGCGTCACGGTTTCGGCAAACAGCTGACGCTCGGGATATTGAAACACCACGCCGACCTTGGCCTTAACCGCGGCGGCATCTTTCTTGTTTGCCAGGTCGAGCCCCAGTGCGCGAACGAATCCCTCCTGGGGGCGAATCAAACCGTTGAGATGCTGGACCAGCGTCGACTTACCCGAACCGGTATGACCTGCTAAGCCCAGGAACTCGCCGCGACGCACCGTCAGCGATACATCGCGCAGCGCCCACGGGCTGCTGGGGTCGTTTCCCCAGAGAGCCTGTTTGCTCGATTTGCCCGCAACGGCCGAGCGCTTATGCCAGCGGCGGCGCTCGCGGGCGCTCAGCGAGTAACTATGCGAGAGGTGCGAAATCTCGATGACGGGCTCCGACGCGGCTGCCCCGTCGGTTGCAGAGGAGGCGTTGTCGAGCACACGAGAATCGGATGCAGAAGACCGCCCTGCGGTGTCTTCTCCACTCCGGTCGGCATATGCCTGCGCAATCTCGGCGACCATATCCACCTCGCGCACCTGCGCATGAACGGGCACGCCCTTCGCACGAAGCGCCGTGCCCAAGCAGCACGACGCCGGCATATCCAAGTTGAGCTGCGCAAGTTCGTCCGCCCGTGTCAAGATTTCCTCGGGCGTACCGAGCATGGCAACGCGCCCCGCCCGAAATACCGCGACACGATCGGCCTCGGCGGCCTCTTCCATAAAGTGCGTAATCATCACGATGGTCATGCCGCAATCGTGGAGCGCGTGGCAAGCCTTCATGAGGCCCTTGCGTCCACGCGGATCGAGCATCGAAGAAGCCTCGTCCAATATGAGCACGCGCGGTTCCATGGCGAGCACACCGGCAAGCGCCACGCGCTGCTTTTGGCCACCCGAAAGTGCATGGGTCTCATGGCGCTCAAAGCCCACCAGGCCCACGCCCTTCAGCGCCTCGCGTACGCGCTGCGCAATTTGTGCCGATGGCACGCCAAGGTTTTCGGGACCAAACGCAACGTCATCTTCGACAAGCGTTGCCACCAGTTGGTCATCGGGATTCTGGAATACCATGCCCGCGGTCGAACGAATGTCGTAGACCAGCTCGGGGTCGGACGCATCCATGCCATCGATGCGCACCGTGCCGGCATCGGGCTGCAACAGTGCATTCAGATGCTTAGCAAACGTCGACTTGCCCGACCCATTGCCGCCGAGGATGCAGAAAAACTCCCCGTCCTCGATGTTCAGATCGACGCCGTCGAGTGCCAGTACGGCACCGTCATAGCTAAAGGAAACGCCCCGACACTCAATCATGCGCGGCCTTTGACCTGGTCCTTTTTAGGCGTGATGAGGTTGGAGACCGCCTTGTACACCGCAAGTGTCAATACCGAGTTAAGGACGGTCTTGATAAGGTTGAACGGCAGCACGGCAGGAATCATGAGCGGGGCGATCGACCGAGCCATACCAGAACCAAACACCAATGGTAAGGTTTGCGACCATAGACAGCGCCGTAGCGGCAATGACGCCGAGCGCTAGGCCAATCACGGCACCCTTATAGGTATGCATCTTCTGGTAGACGATAGCCGCGGGCAGAATATAACCCAGCGTAGCCACCAGGTTCATAAGCGCGCCGACCCAGTCACCCGTGGTGAGCGCATGGATAACGATCGCCATGGCGGCAACAGCAGTGCCGGCGCCAGGGCCATACGCAAAACCGCACACCATCGCCGGCACCAGCGACGGGTCATACGTCAAAAACGGCGCCGAGGGAAGAATGGGCAGCTGCACATACATAAACAGGGCACCCAAGGCGCACATCAACGCCATGGTAACGAGCTGTTTGGTGCTCCACCTATTCGTGTTCTCAAAATGGATATGCTGCGACTGTTCAGACATAAGATCACCTGCCTCTTTCATCCGGACTCTAACCGTTGGTACTGGGATCTCACCAGTTCAGCCGGCATGCGAACCAACGCACACACGGGTCGCGGACTCATCGGCTCGGTCGCAGACACCTCGCCTGCGCCACGGCACCCCTTTGGCACCGCTCGATTTACCGCCAGTGGGGAATTTCACCCCGCCCTGAAACAGCAATTGAAAGTGTAGCACGAGCAATCGTTCGCGCAAGTATGCCGAGGGTAATTTATGGCGGGGGAAACGGAATGGAGATGCGGCCCATTTTCCGTAATCATCAATCCACCGACGCACCCAATGCTTCGCACCGCGCAGTAGTATGAAGGAGGTCGCTGCGCAACCCGCGTATGTCAGGAGAACAAATTGGCAGTAAAACTTGATCTCGAAAAAGCTCTGTCCCAAGCCGCCGGTGAGATGGCAAAAGACGCATCGGCGGCCATCGAGTCCGCCGCCAAAGGCGCCACGAATGCAGCTGAGGGCGCGGGAAACGTTATCGTCGATACGGCCACCTCGGCATCCGAGGCCATCGGCAGCGCCATGTGCTCGGTTGCGGAAGGTATGTCGAGTGCCGGCGAGCAAATTGCATCGTCCGATGCAGGCAAAACGATTATAGGGGCCGCGAACGCGGTAGGCGGAATTGCCATCGGTGCCGCCGTAGATCTGGCCCAAGGAGCATCGTCCCTTGCGTCCGACGCGGCGTCGACCGTGGAGGGCGGGATCAATGCCATCAAGGAGAACTCATTCTCCGCGCGACTCCGCAGGGCACGTATCAAGGGTTTCCGTGACGGAATCAAGCAGGGCGCCTACCTTGCGGGAGAGAAGCGACACAATTTCATCTACGCATATGTGGCAACGCTTTGCTTCCTGATGCGCTGCGACGGTGACTTTTCCCAAGAGGAGCAGAAGTGGCTCGAGGAGGGTCTCGATTACCTCAAGCTGGACGGCGGCCTCCCAAATAACGTCAAGACAAAGGTGCAGATCATCGCGGATGACAAGGGTTTGTCCTTCGACCAAGTCAAGGACTACTTGGACAACGTTAGCATCGTGTCGCTGGACTCCATAGCCGAGCAGTTGCAAGTCGCCGCGGCGGCGGACGGCCAGGTGACAGAAGAAGAGGAGCATGCCTGCAGACTCTTTGCCGACTATATGGCGGCGAGGGTGGCATGCATGGCCGTTGACGAGAGCCGGGCCAAGCAGGCAGTCGAAAAGTCCGTCCGCGAGTACGGCGAGAACCTTCAGCGCATCGACCGGGAGTTCAAGGAGCGGACGCGACTGCAGGATGCTGACGCCGCCTTTGTCGTCGCCGCAACCATGCTCCAAGTCGCCCGCATTCTTATCATCAACTCACTGACGGAGGTCGAGTGTGCCGGAGCGGGCAACGTAAAAGAACACGCTCTGCACAACTTCCAAAGTCGTGTCTTCTCTGATTTCGATGACAGGATGCCACGGGAATCGAACCATCTGTTCGCCTCAAAACATCAAATTCTTAATTCACGCGGAGTGCCCTACGACGCGACACGCTATGAGGCAGAAAACATCGGGCTCTTCAAGGGCGCAAACCACCGGTTCGCGACCCTCGGCCACGACCCAGTGCTCGGTCTCGTGTTCGGAACATCTAACATCATGACCAACAGCATCACCTGCGTTAAAGATACTAACGTTTTTGGTATTGGTGCACGAATTCCCGCAACCTACTCGGTCTCCTATGACGCCTTTGGGAAAAATCCACAGATCGGGGCGCCCGCTGGGACTGTAGAGATGCTGGTTGCGGCGGGAAGACGCGTCGTGAGCGAGCCGGATGCCGCCGCGGCTGCTCTAATCAAGCAGCTGATCCACATCGGCACAGACCTGTACACACCGTGCGGGATACAGATCCCATTCGCCAATCTCATCCTCGACAAAACACATACCGAGGTGCTTACCAAATACGTCAGCACCGGCGATGTGCTGAAGGTCGGCGCGCAGGCAGGTATGGCCGCGCTTATCAACTGGTTGATAGCGGCACTTCACGGGTGCTCACTGATATTCAAGGACGACGGATCAGATTACTGCACCGAGATGTACCAAGCACGTACCAAGAAAATCATCCTCCTGTCCGATACCATCGCAACTTCAAGCAGCGTCATACGGGCGTTAATCAAAGAGAATCCCAAGTGCCTCGACCTCGGAGGCGCAGCGATACTCGTCTACCGACTGTTCTCGGACGCGCGTTTCATTGCTAAGCTCAAAGAAGAGTATATGCAATCGGAGCTCAATATAATCTACAACGAGCGAGCAAAAGGGCTGCTCTGATTCCTCGGCGCCCCACCTCTTACATCACCATTCAAACAAAGCGGAAAGCGCCTCATTAAATAAAGACATCAGCACAAAAAGGACCCCTTGTCCGCGACTCCAAAGGAGCAGGACAAGGGGTCCCAATCTAACCGAGAACGTTCCGGAGAGAAGACCCCGTCACGCCCCCGGATTCCCGGTGGGAGTTCTAGACCTTGTCGGCCTTAGTACATACCGCCGCCCTGCTGACCAGCGGTAGCAGCAGCGATAGCGTCCTCAAGCTGAGTGTTCTTGGGCACATCGGAGACGGTAGCCTCGGTGATAAGAATCAGGCTGGCGACAGAAGCAGCGTTCTGCAGGGTGACGCGGCTGACCTTGACGGGGTCGAGGACGCCCATCTCGATCATGTCGCCCCACTCGCCGTTGGCAGAGTTGAGACCCTGGCCGGCGGGCAGCTCGGCAACCTTGTCGACCACGACGGCGCCCTCAAAGCCAGCGTTCTTGGCGATGGTGGCGACCGGAGCAGTCAGAGCCTTCTTGACGATGTCGACGCCGATCTTCTCCTCGGGGTCGTCAAGCTCAACGGCGTCGAGCGCAGGAGCAGCGTCCATGAAGGCGACGCCGCCGCCGGCGACAATGCCCTCCTCGACAGCAGCACGGGTAGCCTGCAGGGCGTCCTCGACGCGGTGCTTGATCTCCTTGAGCTCGGACTCGGTAGCAGCGCCGACCTTGATGACGGCAACGCCACCGGAGAGCTTGGCCAGGCGCTCCTGGAGCTTCTCACGGTCGAAGTCAGAGGTGGTGTTCTCCATCTCGCCCTTGATCTGAGCGATGCGGGCGTCGATGGCCTCCTTGGAGCCAGCGCCGCCGACGACGACGGTGTTGTCCTTGGAGATAGTGACGGACTTAGCGGTACCGAGCATATCGGCGGTGATGTCAGCGACCTTCACGCCCAGCTCGTCCAGAGCAGCCTGGCCACCGGTGAGGACGGCGATGTCCTCCAGGATGCGCTTGCGGCGATCGCCGTAGCCCGGGGCCTTGACGGCGCAGACGTTGAGGGCGCCACGGATCTTGTTGAGGACGAGGGTCGGCAGAGCCTCGCCATCGATGTCCTCAGCGATGATGAGCAGGCCACGGCCAGCGCGCTGGACAGCCTCGAGAACAGGCATGATGTCCTGGACGCTGGAGATCTTCTGGTCGGTGATGAGGATGTACGGATCCTTCATCACGGCCTCCATGCGGTCGTTATCCGTGACGAAGTAAGCGGAGACGTAGCCCTTGTCGAACTGCATGCCCTCGACGGTGTCGATGGTGATGTCGAACGTCTGGGAATCCTCGACGGTGATGACGCCGTCCTTGCCCACGACCTCCATGGCCTCGGCGATCTTCTCGCCGACCTCGGGGTCACCGGCGGAGATGGTACCGACGGAAGCAATCTGCTCCTTGGTCTCGACCGGCTTGGCCTGCTTCTTCATCTCGGCGACGGCGGCGTTGACGGCCTTGTCGATGCCGCGACGGATGGCCAGCGGGTTGGCGCCAGCGGCGACGTTGCGCAGACCGTCGTTGACGATGGCTTGAGCGAGCAGGGTTGCGGTGGTGGTGCCGTCACCCACGGTGTCGTTGGTCTTGGTGGCGACCTCCTTCACCAGCTGAGCGCCCATGTTCTCGATGTTGTCCTCGAGCTCGATCTCCTTGGCGACAGAAACGCCGTCGTTGGTGATGGTCGGAGCACCGAACGTGCGCTGCAGCGCAACGTAGCGGCCCTTGGGGCCCATGGTGACGGTAACGGCGTCGGCCAGAGTGTTGACGCCCTTGGCGAGCTTAGCGCGGGCATCGGTGTTGAACGTAATGTTCTTTGCCATGGTAGGTAATCCTCCAAAAGAAACGTGACTCGCGTCGCCGCTTCCGAGTCCTATGCGGCGGGCGCGTTCAAAGACGAATCAGAGATTCTGACGAGACTAGGCCTCGACGACAGCGTAGATGTCGTCGGCGCGCATCAGCAGATACTTCTCGCCGTCGACCTTGACCTCGTTGCCACCGAACTTACCATAGATGACAACGTCACCGACCTTGACGTCCATGGGGATGCGCTCACCCTTGTCGTTGACCTTGCCGGCGCCAACGGCAACGATGGTGCCGCGCTGCGGCTTCTCCTGGGCGTTGCTGGCGATATACAGACCAGAAGCGGTCTTCTGCTCGGCCTCGTCGGGCTTGACCAGAACACGATCTGCAAGCGGCTTCAAAGACGACATGCTTGTTTCCTCCTTTTTGGGCCGCGCGGTTATGTCGCGCGAATTAACCCTTTTTGTTTGCGTACGCGTTGAATGGTACCCACGAATGGCGGGTTATACAACACGGAGTCAAAAAATCTTATTTTTTGGCACTTAGATTTTCTGAATGCCGGGGGATAACTTAGCAGTGGCTCCCGTGTGGCTCCGGAGGGGCGGGGCATAAGGTTTC